>DATEKC010000060.1:0-31481 GCA_035277665.1 Terriglobia bacterium | reverse complement strand
AAGCTGACCACGGGCCCGTGGGGGACGGGAGAACCCATCACTATTCCCGAAACCTGCCAGATTGAGATGTACTGGCAAATGATGCCGGGAGAGAAGCAGCAGGACATCGAGCGGGGGTTTCACGAATGGTTTGAAGGAATTGTAAAGGCTGCTCCGGAGCTTTTCCCGGTGAAGCCCAAAATTGAATTCCCTATCCGCTGGTTGCCGGGGTCTGCCATCTCACGGAGCGAGCCGCTGATCGCCGAGCTGGCGGAATGCGCCGGCAACGTGCTGGGCAAGGAGCCGCTCATCCAGGGCATCGAGGCCCCGTGTGATATGTATGTGTTCCATCAGGCGTTTGGCACGCCTGCAGTCCTCTGGGGACCGCGTGGCGGCAACACGCATGCAGCCGACGAATACCTGGAAATTGATTCGGTGGTTGCGGCCGCCAAGGCACAATTGCAGTTCGTTTGCCAGTGGTGCGGAGTTGCAAGCTAGTTGACACAGTATCAATTTGAGTTGCAAGAAACCTGGCAGAACTGTTAGAAAAGATAGATGCAGTGGGAGGTCGTCTAACGGTAGGACTGCAGACTCTGGATCTGCGTATCGGGGTTCGAATCCCTGCCTCCCAGCCAATCCCCTGGTTTTGTATTTCTTCCTCATTCATGAAATCGTCGGGAGCGCCCTCTTCCGGCGCCACGTCTCAACAGGTTGTCCGTCCGAAGGAGAAATTTCTGCACCGTCACGGACAGGCAGAATGGATTATCATCTGACGCGATAGATGTCAACTGCGTTTCAGCGGGGCAACGGTTCCCGTTCCGGCTGGAAGCCGACGCTCGCGTTGCTCTGATTTCGCCGGCCATCAGGAGGAAGAACTTCATGATAAACAGACGCGATTTTTTTGCGTGGGCTGCTGCCCTGGGTGCAGGGAACATTGGGTTGCGCGCGGCGGGACGTGGTCAGGAAAAGGCGGGACATCCTTCCCAGGGGTGCGGCGAGACGATGGCCAATCCACCCTGGAAGCACCTCTCAAGCGCCAGCGGTGATCTTCCGGTGCCTCAAACCTCTGACCAGCAGACTGGATCGATGGTGGGCGATATCGACGGCGACGGGCGGGCCGATTTTGTGTTTACGAATCGCATGCACGGAAATTCCGCCATCTGGATGCAGAACACCAGGGACGGGTGGCAGCAGCACGTGATTGACCCGGGACCGCTGAACATCGAAGCGGGCGGAACTTTGTTCGACGTTGATGGCGACGGCCACCTGGATGTGATCGCCGGGGGCGACAGCACCACCAACGAAGTCTGGTGGTGGCAGAATCCGCATCCTGACTACAGCCGCGCCTGGAAGTGCCGCGTCATCAAGAAGTCTGGCAAAAACCAGCATCATGACATGGTGGTGGCGGACGTTCTCAATGAGGGGCGTCCGCAGCTTGTCTTCTGGAACCAGGGGGCGCGAGCACTTTCTCTCGCTCGCATACCTCGGCAGCCGCGTGCCCGGACGACGCCGTGGGACTCACACGTCATTTACCAGGCTGATGCTCCGATGGAAGGGATGGCGATTGCGGATATTGATGGCGACGGTGTTATGGAAGTGGTCGGTGGCGGACGTTGGTTTAAGCACGAGAACGGGCTCAAGTTCACGGCTCACGTCATCGACGACCGGCAGAAATCGGCAGGCAAGCTCATCAAGGGAGCAAAGAGCGCGCAAGTGGCCTTTGACAGCGGCGACGGATGCGGAGAGTTGAACTGGTATGAGCAGCGGCCGGATGGCTCCTGGGCTGCCCACAATCTGCTGGGTAAGGATGTCGTTCACGGGCACACGCTTCGCATGGCGGATATCGATGGTGATGGCATTCTCGACATTTTCTGTGCCGAAATGGCCAAATGGTGCGACTGGACACGGACAGTGGATTATCCCCGCGCCCACCTCTGGGTATTTTATGGTGATGGACGTGGCAACTTTGAGAAAGTGATTGTCGCCGAGGGCGGCCACGGCACGCATGAAGCGCAACTGGCCGACTTCAACGGCGATGGGAAACTCGACATCCTCGGTAAGCCATACATGGCCGGAGCCCCGGGTGTGGATATCTGGCTCAATCCGGGCCGCGAATGAATGGTCCAGGGTGGAGAAAGAGGAAGAAGGCAAGGCGCTCAAAGAGCTATGCGGCGGTGCGGTCGCAGGCGGATAATAGAGTTTAGCGAGGAGTTTCCTGCCGCTTCCGCGCGAGAAGACTGCTCCCTGCGGGTCTGGCGGCCGCCTTCGATGCGACGCGGAAAAATCTTTACGAATGGAAGGCATCATATCTCTTCTGGGAGTTTGCAATCCGGCGTGAATAAGAATCCTTATGTGGCAAGGCGCAGGGGCAGGAAGATTTGGGTGGTGCTGGGGGCGGTGTGCCTGGCGATTGTGCTTGCCGCCGGCGCAAGCGCAGAGAAACCGCAGGATTTGCAGCCCCGGGGTTACGTCAACGACTTTGCCGGCGTCATCAGTCCTGAAACACAACAGGAGTTGAACGCCCTCTGCACGGAAGTTGACCAGAAGGCGCAGGCCCAGATTGCGGTCGTAACGGTGAAGTCGCTCGAAGGCGAGCCGATTGATAACTTCTCCATCGATCTCGCGACGCGATGGGGCATCGGGCCCAAACAGAAAGACCGTGGTGTGATGATCCTTCTCGCGCCGAACGACCGCCAATACCGTTTCGAGGTGGGCTACGGTCTGGAGGCGATTCTGCCTGACGGCCTCGTGGGTGGTTTTGGCCGCCAGGCCAGGCCGCTGCTGCGCGCGGGAAATTATAGTGCTGCCTTGTTGCTGATGACCCAGCGCGTAGCGGCAGTCATCGCCAAAGACCGCGGCGTCACGCTCAGTTCGCTCGCCGTGCAACCAATGGTTTCAAGGGGCGAAGGCGAAACTTTAAGGCAGGTCGGTCCTAATTTATTTCCCCTGCTGGTTTTTCTGTTCATGCTGTTCTTCCCGCTGATGGGATTTCTTGCGCGCCTTTTTGGAGGACGCAGCCGCTACGGCCGCGGGCACAGTGTCTGGTGGTGGGGCGGCCCATGGTTTTGGGGCGGAATGGGTGGCGGCTGGAGGGGCGGGTCGTGGGGTGGCGGAGGATTTGGCGGTGGTGGAGGATTTGGCGGTTTCGGGGGAGGATCTTTTGGCGGCGGCGGGGCAAGCGGAGGCTGGTGAGGCTGGAGCGGAAGCCATGGAAAAATTACTGGAGCAGTTAAAAGATAAATTGCTGGCTGCAGCGGGCGCCAATCTGAAGGCCATCGTACTTTTTGGCTCGGCGGCGCGCGGAGAGTATCACGAGAAGCACTCTGACCTGAATGTGCTTTGCGTGCTGGAACGGGCCGGGGCGGATGAGGTCGAAGCACTGCACGAAACGGCGTCGTGGTGGGAAAAGAAGAAATTCCCCGCACCGCAGATTTTTACGCTGGATGAACTTCGCGCCTCGGCGGATATTTTTGCCATCGAACTGCTCGACATGAAGGGGCATCACAAGATGATTTATGGCGAGGACTTCTTCGGCGAACTTTCTGTGCCGAAGCAACTCCACCGGCTGCAGGTTGAACGCGAGCTTCGGACGAACTGGGTGAAGCTGCGACAGGCAATCCTGCTGGCGCCGCAAAAAGACTCCGTGCTCATGCGTCTGATGGATGCGTCGGTGTCCACTTTTATCACGCTTTTCCGGCACGCTTTGATCGTTCTGGAAGAGACAGCGCCGACAGGAAGGCGCGAAGTTGTGGCGGATATTGCCAGGCTGGCCGGAGCGCGCCCTGACGCATTTCTCGCCGTCCTGGACGTGCGGGAAGGGAAAAGCGCGGCCCGCGAAGTAAAGGCGCGCGCGACATTGCGGGAATATCTGGACCTGGTTGAGCGGGTGACGGACGAGGTGGACCGCAGGTTGGCCGGCGGGACGTAATCAGGCCTGCCGCGCGAGCTGAATCTCATTTTTGGAGGGGCAAGATGAAAAAAGGTTGGGTGGTGCTGATTGTAATTGTCCTTGCCGTGGTGATTTTTGGCAGCATGTACGTCAGCGCCCGGAACACCATGGTGCGGAAAAACGAAGCGATCAAGTCAGACTGGGCCCAGGTTTCCGTGGTGCTCGAACGCCGCGCCGACCTGATTCCTAATCTGGTGGCAACGGTGAAAGGCGTTGCGGCGCAGGAAGTCACGGTGTTTACGGCTGTGGCCAACGCCCGCGCGAACCTGATGAATGCCCAGACACCCAGGGACAAGATCGCTGCGAACCAGCAGCTGGACGGCGCGCTGGCGAAGGTGCTGGCGTTGACGGAAAATTATCCTCAGCTCCGGTCCAGTGAAAGCTTTTTGCGGCTTCAGGATGAACTGGCAGGAACGGAAAATCGCATCGCGGTGGAACGCCGCCGGTACGATAACGCCCTCCAGGATTACAACGCCTATATCGGGCAGTTTCCCAACAACCTTTTTGCCGGCTGGGCAGGCTTTCAGCGGAACGACGCCTATTTTGCCGCCACTCCGGCCGCGCAGCAACCACCCAAGGTGGAATTTCCGGCTGCGAAGCAATAGAGATGACGCTCGTGGGCCGGTCAATCCGGCCCATCGAGATTGCCCTGAGGCTCCCGCAATGTCAGGCCTGCGGTAGCATAGACGTTGCGGGGGTTTTCAAAACCTCCAGCACACGGCCACTGCCTGTGGCAGCAACGCTCAGAGTAAGCGCCAAGGTGATGCAGCAGCCGGAAAACCCTTAATGCCGCGCAGGCGTTCCCTGAAGAATATTCTCAAACAGGCGCCCGCTATCCCGGTCTGTGACCAAAAAGCGCGAAATTCCCATGATGCTGTCATCATCGCCCGCGTGTCTTCCGTCAAGGCCGAAGGCCGCCGTATATCCATCCCGGGTCGCCTTTTGGATGAGTTCTTTGTCATAAATTCCAAACGGCCAGGCCAGCATGGATACGCTGATACCCAGTTTTTTGTCAAGCACCTCTCTGGAACGGCGGAACTGGGTGTCAACAAACTTGTTATACTGGGCCGGCGTCAACCGCCTCTTCTCTCTTTTGAAATTCGGGTGCCAGTAGGTGTGAGACTGAATGTCAAAGAGTCCGGTGGCCTTCAGCGCGCTTAATTGTTGCCACGTCATGGCGTAGTGAGCGTTCGAAATGGCCGACGGATAGATGAACAGGGTTACCGGAATCCGGTACTTTTTAACCAGGGGAAGCGCTTCAGTGTAAACCGATTCATGGCCGTCATCCATGGTGATGATCACTGAGTGGGGCGGCGGCGGGGAAGCCTTGCCCATCCTGTAAGCCACATACCGGGCGAGAGGGATGAAATGATAGCCGTGCTCGGCCAAGTACTGGAGTTGAAACTTGAAGACGGAAACCCTGATCGTCATGCTGTCGGCGCGATAGGTGTTGAAGCGATGATAGTCAAAGATGAGGACCTGGTGGAGAGAACCTCTGTCCGCCCCACTGGCCTGAGTTTGAGGACAGGCAATGAAAACCAGACACGCAGCCAGAAAAACCTTGTACCCGATACCGTTTCTCATTCCCAAACGAGGAAGAACCACACTATGTCTCTGCCAGAAGCAGGGCTTAAGAATGCCTTCGAGTCATCAGTTAGTCAACAGGTTTTTCTTGCAGTTCAATCCCCCGGGCTGGATTGGTTTTCGAACCGCGTGGATGGACTGTTCCCGACCACGCGCAACGGGAGGGCTTTGTATTAGAATAGTCGAAAGGAGAATTAACGATCCATGGACAAAGATGTTTTGAGGATTGCGGACAAAGAGTTCCGCTCGCGGCTGATTGTAGGAACTGGCAAGTACAGAAGCTTTCAGGAAATGGCGCGCGCGCATGAAGCTTCCGGCGCAGAGGTTGTGACGGTTGCCGTGCGGCGAGTGAACCTCACGGACAAGAGCAAGGAGTCGATGCTCGATTATATCAACCGTGAAAAATTCTTTATTCTGCCCAACACGGCCGGCTGCTATAACGCGGACGAAGCGGTGCGCACAGCGCGGTTGGCGCGTGAGGTTGGATTGTCAAACTGGATCAAACTGGAAGTCATCGGCGACCAGAAGACTTTATTCCCCGATAATTTCGAACTGGTGAAAGCAACAGAGACGCTGGCGCGGGAAGGTTTTGTGGTGCTTCCCTATACAAACGACGATCTGGTGGCGGCAAGGCGCCTGATTGATGCCGGCGCAGCGGCCGTGATGCCACTGGGCGCCCCGATCGGCTCGGGGATGGGTATCCAGAATGTTGCGAACCTCCGCATCCTGCGCGAGATGATTACTGAAGTCCCTCTCATTGTGGACGCCGGCGTGGGCACTGCCTCTGATGCGGCTCTGGCGATGGAACTGGGCGCGGACGGCATCCTGATGAACACCGGGATTGCGGGCGCGCAGGATGCCGTACTGATGGCGGAGGCGATGAAGCATGCAATTACGGCAGGGCGCAAGGCTTACCTGGCAGGACGCATTCCGCGCAAGCTCTATGCCACCGCCTCCAGCCCGCTGGAAGGCGTGGTTCGATAGGCCGGTTTGGGCTGTGCATAACAGATCTTCCGGCAAAGGCCGGAGGCCCGCTTGTAACCGGCTGACGAGAGGTTGCGCGCTTCTGAAGCCCTATCGGCGTGGCTGACTTTTTCTGGGCGGGGTCTGGCGTGAAGCGGTGGACGTTGGGGATATGGTTTTGTCAGGCAGCATGTAAATGATTTCGCCGGGTCTGGCCAGATGAAGCTGGTCGCGGGCCTGCTTTTCAACTGCCTCGGGATTGCTCTTTAACGCCTGGATTTTCTGCTCAATTTTCTTGTTTTCTTCTGAAGTGGTCTGGATCTGCTTCTGCAAACCAGTGAATTGTTTTTTCTCAGACCGGAGAGTCATGTAGCCGTTGCGGCCGAAAATCTCATGCATCAGCATGACAAGGCTGAGCAATGCCATGACGAAGATGGCATTACGCCTGAGCGTTTTGTGGTCCCAGCCAAAAAAATTCATAACCCTGAAACAACAACCCAACTCAGTATGCCCGCGTGGCCCCTACCATGCCGGCACTGGCGCAGATGCCAGAATACCACCGTTTACCCCGCAATATGCAATTAAACTACAGTCTCTAAGATATGTTTCGCCAGGAAGATCTTTCCAGAGGATTTACCCAATCTATCGAAGTGATGAGTGTGGCGATGGCTGAGCGTCTGTTGTATCTTGAAAGTGAGGCCTCTCAGGTGGCAACGCAGAACTCCAATTGCGGGAAGTAGCAAGGGTTTAAATGTTTCGTTTGAGCATTTATCGCTCACCCGCGATTTTGTGCCGCCCACTCCGCATGTGAGGAGGTTTTGTGACCGATAAAGTCGTCATCATGGTTACGGCTTCCAGCCGGCGGGAATGCCGCAAGATCGCACGGCGGTTGATTGAGGGGAAGCTGGCGGCCTGCGTTAGCATTTCGCAGCCTGTCCAATCGGTCTACTGGTGGGAAGGGAAAATCGAACAGAGCGGGGAATTCCTGATGTTCATCAAGACCAGGCGTGACCTTTTCCCAGAGATCCGGGCTGAGATTGCTCTGATCCACTCCTACCACACCCCGGAGATTATCTGCCTTCCTATCATCGACGGTTCGCCGAACTATCTGCAATGGGTCAGCGACTCCGTGCGCCCCGGCATCGAGGCCGAAACGCCAGAGAAATAACCGAGGGAAGTGCGCGGCTACCCTGTCGGCTTGACCACGGCCCGCCTTCCGGAGCAGCCAGCAAACGACCTGCCCCATAATCAACCTTTACAGCGCCGCCCGAATGATGTGGAAGGCACGAGACCGGTTCACGGTTCATGAAGGTGGCTTCCGGCTTGTGTAATTTTTTCTGGTCACTGCTCCGATTTTCGATCCTGCCCCAGGCCTTTTTGACCTAAATTCAGTCGCTTAGAGCGAATGGCAAGCTATTTGCCTTCCAAATCAAGTGCACATGGCGCTGGTTTTGAACTGAGCACTTCGACATCGAGCTCATGCGAATGTGTGCAGAATGGAGAGTGAAATGATCAGAATTTTCTCGAGACTCAGCCTCGCTTGCATTATTGCTGTTTGCCTGAGCAGCCTGGCAATTGCCCATGAGCATGATCATCGCGATGAGCGCGGCGCGGCCCAATATGGTTTTCAGAACGGGTACGTGGACGGCTTCCAGCACGGACGCGAGGACTTTCAAGCGCGGGTCGGCTACAACTTTGAGAGCAGGGACTTCGACGATGCCATGCGCGGGTACGAACCCTATATGGGAAGCCGGGACCGGTATCAGGACGGGTACCGGGATGGATACCGCACGGGTTACGACGACGGATTTCACAACCGCAGCGCGCAGTACGAAGAGACGTACAATAATTCCCAGTATCCCAGATACGGGCGCGATGATAATTCAGGAGGCGCCTATGGTCAGAGGAGCCCAGCCTTCCAGGTCGGCTACCAGGATGGAATGATGGACGGCGAAAAGGACCGCCGGCACAATAAGGACTTCCAGCCCTCTAAGCACGATCGCTATGAAGATGCCGACCATGGCTACAACCATGATTATGGCCGCAAGAAAGAATACAAACGCGAATACCGCGAAGGTTACACAGCAGGGTATCAACGAGGCTACAATCCTTATCAAGGCCCGCCGGACCGGTGAGAACAATCGGCAGAGCCGGCAGGGAAATTGGGAAATTCCAATAAGGCGCCTGCCGGCCCAGCCGGGTCCTCAATGCCAAATTCCACCGCCTGCCAGGAAGAACCCTCCATCGAATTGCCTGGACATGTTTTGGGTTTCAGAAAATAATTAACTTACAAGTAATTGACTTGTTATGGACTTGTAAACAATAATATTGCGAGTTAGAATCCTTTTAACTTATGGCAGCGGCCATAAGGAACACATTTGGATTGAACAGCTTACGAAAGGAAGTGGCTTGCCCTTGCATCTGGTTGGACAAGCTGTGCCGCCAACCAGGCGTTACAACTTACTTGAATCCCCTGGTTTTCAGTAGCGCGGGGATCTCAAGAGTGTTGCTTCAAGTCGTTTTTTGATTGTTGTAAGCGGGCGGATATTTCCTTTCCCGGGGAGGTTAACCAAGGCGAATTCAGGCCAGCCAAAACGGGGTCCAGAGGACACAGCAAAGCTCAAATTCTGAAGGAGAAACACTCCGATGCTCAAGTCCATAAAACAGTCCGTCTGGAGTCTTATCCTGCTGGCTCTTCTGCCGGCGGGGCTTTCTGCTCAACGATTTCTCTACACCAACAACGACGTTGTACCCAATTCAATTTCCGCTTATGCCATCGGCACAAATGGGGCCCTGAATGAAATTGCCGGCTCGCCATTCGCGACCGGTGGGGATGGCAGAGGCGCCAACCCGGGATTTTATTCCGCCAACCGAATCATCATCGTCAATAATTTTCTTTATGCCTCAAATTCCGGCACTAACACCATCAGCGCGTTTTCCATTGACCCCGCTTCTGGCAACCTTGTGCTTGTCGCCGGCTCACCGTTTTCGACCGGCGCTTTTAACGACCCTACTCAATCCGGAATTTCCCTGGCTGCCACGCCCGATGGGAAGTTCCTTTATGCGGGAAGCACGGGCTATGACGCGCAGTTCAACCCGGCGCCCATTACGATCTTCACCATTGATCCAACGACGGGCGCGCTGGCTCCGACCAATAAGTCTACAGTCCCCGCAGGTGGAGCGATGTCAAGCATGAAGGTAAGCCCGGACGGCAACTACCTTCTTGCAGCGATTCCTGGATCTAATGCCATATCCGTATTTGCCATTCGAGGTCCCGGCATGCTGCATGCAATTCATAATTCGCCTTATGCGCTCAGCTCCGAGGCGGCAACCAGCATCGATATCAATTGTTCCAGCAACCTCGTTTTCGCTGGAGGGACTGGCGGTGATATTTATGCTTTCAATTTCGCTTCCGGGGCTCTGTCGCCTGTGTCCGGTTCGCCGTTTGCGACCGGATTGGCAGGTAACAGGGTGGTCACGCTGAGCACGACCGACAGCACTCTCTATTCCAGCAATCAGAGTGGCAGCACCGTAACTGCTTTCGCCGTGGGGTCCAATGGCGTTTTGGCCATTCCTGGAACCTCGGTGAACGCCGCAGGCGGGGCAACAGGAGTACTTCCATATCCCAGCGGCCTGGCGGTGAGCAATGATGGCCAATTCCTTTATGCCGCTGATCTGAATTCGGATGCGAGCAGTCCGGTGCACTCTGGCTTCTCGATCTTCAGCCTTTCGGGGTCATCACCACTCACTTTTGTCTCCTTGAACTCCACCGGTCTGGCTTCAGGGTTGCAATCGCTGGCGGCGTATCCGGCCAAAGCGTGCACCGGCCTGGCAGCCCCCAAAAAATGAATCTTCCTGAGCCTTTGAAGTGGCTTGGCGTGGGAGATTAAGAAGCAAATTTCCGGGTAATTCTACCTGGAACATAAGAAGAAATAACGGCAGTCGTTGGCGCGAAACTAGGGAGGGGACACGCTGATGCTGAAATATCGTGGAGTGGCTGTTTGGAGCCTTATCCTGATGATGGGTCTGGCAACTGGACTGGCAGCCCAGAACTTTGTTTATACGAACAATGACCAGGCAACCGCAAACTCTATCT
This sequence comes from Terriglobia bacterium, assembly GCA_035277665.1. Lineage (GTDB taxonomy): Bacteria > Acidobacteriota > Terriglobia > UBA7540 > UBA7540 > SCRD01. The sequence goes on along the minus strand of DATEKC010000060.1, from coordinate 20,910 downwards.
CTGCATTTTCTGTTGATGCGAATGGGAGTTTGAGCCCGATTTCAGGCTCGCCTTTCTCAACCGGCGGCGCCGGCCACGGCTCAGGCCTCTACTCGGCCAGCCGCATTGTTGTGGACGGGAACTTCCTCTATGCATCTAACGCCGGCAGCAACAACGTCAGCGCCTTCAGTATAGGCTCCGGAAGTGGCGTGCTGAGTGCAGTGGCCGGGTCTCCATTTCCCACCGGCGCTCTTGACGATACGGCTAATTCGGGCATTTCGCTGGCTGTCACGCCGGATGGAAAGTTCCTTTATGCGGGCAGCACTGGACTGAACTCACAATTTACCTTAGGATCCATCACCATCTTCAGCATTAACTCAACAACGGGAGCACTGGCAATGGTGGGCACTCCCGTGGCTGCGGCCGGGGCGGTGTATGGCATGAAGGTCAGCCCGGACGACAAATATCTGGTCGTCGCGCTTTTCCAAACCGGCCAGATCGCTGTTTATGCGATCCAGCCCGACGGAACACTTCAGGCCGTTGCTAATTCTCCATTCACCCTCAGTTCAGGCGCCGCCACGAGCGTAGACATCAACTGCGCCGGCAATCTGCTTTTTGCAGGAGGAAATTCCGGAAACATTTACGCTTTCAGCGTCGCTTCCGGCGGGCAGTTATCCGCAGTGGCCGGTTCGCCCTTTGCAACGGGGATTGCAAGTAACCAGGTTGTGACCCTCGGTGCCAGCGACGGTACGCTTTTCTCAAGCAACCAGGGTAGCAATACCGTGACAGCATTTTCCGTAGGTTCGGACGGCAGCCTTAATCTTCCCGGGACATCTGCAGGCGCCGGGTCAGGCGCTCTTTATCCCGGCGGACTTTCGGTGAGCGAGGACGGCTCATTTCTTTATGCTGCAGATACGGCCTTGACGGGGGGATTTGGCGGGATTTCAACTTTCACTTCGGGTGGCTCCTCGTTAGTCACTTTTGCCTCGCTGACCTCTACGGGCGTCACATCGCAAACGCATTCGGTTGCGGCGTATCCCGCAAAAACTTGTGCCTCTGCTCCTGCTGCGAATGACCTTACCGCTGGGTTGCAGGTTTCTACATCCCGACCGCCAAGATTTGAGCTGCAAGCCACGCTCAGCCTTGGCCCAAGTCTTGTGGTCAATCCCTTGATTCAGCCGGTGGGCCTTCAGATCGGGGATTATTTGATCATCATTCCTGCAGGTTCGCTGAAGTTTCTTCAGAATGGACCGAATGGCGGAACGTATTTGTTTCAGGGTCCCATCAACGGATCGACTTTCAGGGTTCAGATCGCACCGCTCGGTGAAAATCAATTTGAAATTAATGTTTATGGCAACCAGGTTGACCTGAGCGGGCTGTTAGGCCCCGTCACGGTGACGGTGGGGATCGGCGACAATTCCGCCAGCACCAGCGTAACACCTGTTCCCGCAGATCTCCGCGGCAACTGGCGAGACTTCTGAAGCCAGGACGCGCGACAAGGCCTGGACATTCTTAACTTAATCTTTGTAGTTGCGGATGCTCTCTTTGCAGCTATCCACCTCGTAATTCCACATCTCAATCAGGTTCTGACATGCATGATGTGAATGGGCGCTAGCGACGGCCATGATCAGAACACCCTGTGACGGCAATCACATCGGTATTTCCAGCGCAGGACGAAAATTGATGTATAGGATAGACGCTCTACTCGCGTTAATGTATAGGCATTTCTGCAGCTCGGCTTTCCGAGATGTGTCAGGGGGCCGGGCGGAAAGGAAGGCTCCTCATGAAGTGGACCTCCAAGGCTTGCTTATCTCTGATCCTCTGCGAGATTCTGGTATTTCTTCCCGCTTGCCGCAAGCGGGCCCCGGTTGGAGCTTTGCCGCCTGCCCGCCCCCAGGAGCTTTCCGGGCTTCAGCAGGAACTCCAGAAACCCTATCTTGAGCTGTTTGAAATCTCTCCAAACCTTCGTTATTCAAAGCAGCAGACTGACTCTATGCGGGATTATCTGCAAAAGGGAGAAGAGTACTGCGTGGACCAGTTCAAGGGGCATTCCGAAAAGTATAAGGCGGAAATGGAACAGGTGCAGAAAGACCTCAAGCAGCGGGGTTCGAGCATCGCGGATGCCGAGCGCCACACTATGCATTGCAGAATCCAGCAACTTCGCGTATTGGAGAGCCAGGCTACGGTGCTCTCCCAGAATGCGATCCCGGTTGCATACGACAACCGGCTGGCAAAACTCGATCTGATTGAAAACTGGCCCTCCCAGCTTCAGTCGATCCAGCAGGAGATTGCGAGCGGGGTTCATGAGAAACGCCGATGGGGCGATGTGAAGGACATCGGATATAGGGAGATTGCCCCCAACCAGCGGGACGACATCCGAGCCGGTCAGGAAGCCATCAAGCAGATGAAACAATCCGGCATGATGCCTCCAGAGGTCAAAGATGAGGCCGTGGTTGACTACGTAAAATCAGTGGGGGAGAAGGTGGCGAAGCATTCGGACCTTCAGGTCCCTTTGAATATTACCGTGCTCAATTCCAAAGAGATCAATGCGTTCGCACTGCCGGGCGGTTACCTTTTTATCGAGCGGGGCTTGCTGGACGCGGCCGATGATGAGGCTGAGCTTGCCGGCGTGATTGCGCACGAGGTTGCGCATGTCACAGCAAGGCATTCTCACAAGCTGATGCAGAAAGCCAACATCGCCGGCATTATTTATCAGGCTGCGCAGATTGCCGCCGTCATCTTCACGGGCGGCGTTGCAGGAATCGGGACCTATTATGCGTTTCAGTATGGGTTCTACGGCCTCGGGCTGGTGCTCAGCCTGAACCTGCTGGGCGTGAGCCGGGATTATGAGATGCAGGCGGACCAACTGGGCGTTCAATATACGTGGAACGCCGATTACGATCCCACAGGGTTCATTCGTTTTTTCGACAAGATCGCCACAAGGAAGGGTTATGTGGAAGGCGTCAGTTGGTTTCGTACGCACCCTCCGTTCTATAGCCGCATGGTCGACACGGAACGTGAAATCATGTATCTGCCCAAAAAAGCCAACTATATTGTGACAACGGATGCCTTCAGCCAGATGAAGAAAGCTCTCGTGAAAGTAGAGAAGACAGTGACTAAAGACGAAAAGAACAAGCCATCACTTTTCGATTTTGCTCGGGACGAAGGCTGCCCGCTGCCCAAGAAATTCGAATTTGAACTGGATCAGCCCATTGAGCAGTTGTGCCATTCCCCCAGGCTAGTAACGGCGGAAAAGCCGGCCAACGTAACCGCTCAACCGAACGAATAGCCTCCTGCCTCGCCGGAGTCACGCAGCAGCGGGCATAGGCCTCAGCCCGTTTGAATGCGCCAGTGCGCCATTACGCCGCTGATTGCCCGCTCGGTGCGTGCTATTCTGTGATGGAGGGGGCGGCTCAGGGGTTAATCAGCTTCAACTTATTTTCCTCAGACCGAATCTACAGCTTTGGGGGGAGCTCTATGACGGACTTCAGATATGCGACATGTTTGGCTTATATTCATGCTGCTGACTCTCGGTACAGCCTCCCTTGCCGAAGGCCAGGTTATCCGGCTGAAGAACGGTGATCGGGTATCCGGCAAGTTCCAGCGATTGACGGGCGGAAACGTCTTCTTCAAAACCGATAACCTTGGAACTCTCAGTATCCCCGCGGCCCAAATTACCAGTTTTGAAATTCCGGGGCCTGTGGTGGTGATGCACAAGGACGGAAGAATAGAGAGTGGTTATTTTTCTCTGACCAACGGTGCCTGGCGGTTGAAGTCAGGGACAAGCACGGAAGGGCTAAAGCCAGATGATGTTACGGCCATCTATTCGTATGAGGACTACAAAAAGGAGAACCCTCAAGCTACCCGGATGCCGTGGCAGGACTGGACGGGCCAGGGCGCACTCGGCTATGTTCTGCAAGAGTCCAGCCAGTATTCCAAATCACTTTCAGTCACCTTTACCAGCAGCCGCATCGAACCGAGACTGGAGGGTATGCCACCCCGCCTTGCCACTCATTTTTCCTTTAACATGGCCTTTGCAACCGTCACGCAGTCGGGCGTGACCACCAAGGCCAACACGCTGACTTCGGTCTTGCGGCAGGACTTTTTCGTGGGTGGTGACGCCCGCAACTTCCTGTTTGCGCAAGGGGAGTGGGACCACATCCAGCCGCAGGAATTGCAATTACGACAGACTTATGGCGGCGGTCTGGGACGCGACCTTTTCCGGAAGCCCCATTTCACCTTGAGCGTCCAGGGTGGACTGACCTACGTCAGAAGCTTGTTCGAGACTGGGGAACTGCGGAATGAAATGGAAGCGCTGGCAGGCGAAAAGGTGGACCTGACCCTTTTAAAGCACCTGAGCATTAACCACGAATTTGATGTTTATCCCAGCCTGACGTCTTCTGGTGACTACCGATTCAATTCTCTCACCGCGCTGAACGCACCGATTTCCAAGCGGCTCTCCTTCAATATCAGTTTGAATGACCAGTTTCTCAGCCGTCCTTTGCCGGGAACCCGGCACAACGTTTTGATTCTCAGCACGGGCCTGGGCGTCAATTTCTAAGCGCTAGAAGCAGGCGCAGGACCAGCGTCCAGTGGCGGCCAGGTTCAATTGGAGCAGCAATACGGCTCACCTTGGAAGGCTATTGTGCCTTCCACCGTCCTAATGGGCGCTTCCTCGCCAGGGTCATTTAAACCGCTTCCGGAATTTCAATTCCAGGCCAAAAATGCCGTTCTGATCGCGGAAGCCACGAACGGACATCCGCGGGTTGACGGTGTACTCAAATTCGACCACGCGATACTGCGAGCTGGCCGTGGTGGTTTCGTAGGTGAGAGTCAGGTCCGGCGAGAGTTGTTGTTCAACAGTAAGAACAGGGCCGCCGAGAGTACCGAGTTCTGTACTGGAAGGCGAAAATTTGATGCGGCTGACTCCAAACAGGCGCTGGATTCTTCCCGTCACCTGGTTGGAAAGTGCAGAGGAAAGCAAGGCATTTGCGCCGGCTGACGAGAAAGGGTTTTTCGCTTCGGGCGCAAATTCCTGGAGCCGCCGCGAGTACCCGAACGCCAGCAGTGAGAGAATATCCGCCGTAGGCAGCGGTGGATCAGAGCGGTAAGAGAGCCGGACCTGGTCGATTGGCCCGGAAATTTCAAGTGTCAGGTCATATTTTTCGATGCGCGTACGGACCTGCAGATCGAGGACAGGCTCAGTCCGGAACGGGTTGGTCATGGCGATGTCGCCCCGGGTCAACGTATAACGATTCCCGCGAAAGACGGCGTTACCGCTTCTGAGGTAGATGTTGCCCACGGCTACGGGATTGGCCAGCGTTCCTTGCACATGCAGGTCGATGTCAGAGACCAGGCTCAGGTTATGAGTCTCAATGCGGACTGGTCGGGAAGAAGCCAAATTCACGTTGACGTTGATGCCTGACGCAAAGTTGGAGGGGCGCGAAACGGATGGCCCGCCAAACAAGTTGGGCCCGGAGAGAATGTCTACGAGATTCAGATTTTCATTTGCGAAGATGTTGCGGACATCGATATTCCCGCTGATCTGTCCTTGCGCGGTGGTTCCAGCCATGGTCAAACTGCCGCCCAGGACGGAAGTGAAATCAGTTGGATAGCGCACACGAACCTGGGAGAGATCGACCCTGATTTGATAACGGGGTGTATCTTGCAGCACCAGAAAGCCCGCCAGGTTGACGTTGCCTCCGCCAATCGTTCCTTTAAGGGAAGAGATGACAGCCCTCTCGCCCTCCAGCTTGATAGTTCCATTCAGCGCATTCAGCCGGAATGGGAGGTCGTTGTAGCCAAGGCTCACATCCTTAACTTGAATTTCACCGCTCATTTGCGGTTCAGCCAGCGAGCCTTGGATCCGCATCTTCAGGTCGGATTCTCCTGTGGCCTGAAGCCCGCTCGCCAAAAGGCTGAGTAACGGCGCTGCGGCCCGCCCGTTGGCGGAGATGTCAAGCGTAGGCGGATGCCCGAAGTTGACCGATCCGCCCACTTCAAAATTCGTGGACGAGCCTTGCAGCCGAAACCGTTTGAGATTCAGGGCATAGTCGGCGTAAGTGGCCTCCACAGGCACTTCGTTTGAGAGTTTCAGGGAAGGGAAGTCAATGTGTAACTGCTGTATCTGGCTCCTTCCGACCAGCTTGCTCTTGTCCTTGAACGGGCCTTCCACTGAGAAGGAGCCGGTGGCAGAAATCTCGGCTGCGATGGCGTGGCCGGAAAACTCTTCAATCCAGGGATCCACTCGCCAGCCGGCATATTCGCCGGAAAGGTGTAAAGGCCAGGTGTCGCCTGTTGCCAGATTTCCGGTCAACTGAAAATGGCCTGCCTGTCCTCCGCCTCCCTGGATCTGAAACCTGACTTGATTTCCCTGCCAGTCTGCCTGGCCATGGATGCTTCCGAGTGGTTGCCCCTTCCACGCGAGCTGGGTGACGTCGATGCTTGAGTGCAGTTGCGCATTATCAAACGCTCCTCCACCCTTCAGGTCAAAACTGACGAGGCCGGAGACCTTAGAATCCGGCTTTTGAGGATTGAGGAAGTAGATGCGGCTAAGAGGAAAATCCCGGCCCTGCACATTGGCGGAGAACGTGTGTTGGACGGGGTTTACCTGCATACTTCCGCTGGCCCGCCCCCGGCCTTCCACAACCTTGAAGTCACGAATGGTCCAGTTGGACTCCGTAGCCAGAATGTTTGCGGTTAAGGAATCGAACGGAATTCCGTCAAAATCACCCTGGTGGATCGAAATCTGGCCGCTGCCCGAGAGGCTGTCCACTGTACCCTCAGCCTGAACCTGGCCCGTGACGAGGCCGTCCATGGGAGGTTTTATATTCAAGGCGGCGCGCAAACCTGCTATCGGAGTTTCATGCGCCGTCACGTGCAGCCGGACCTTGCTGTGCTGTTCGACCTTCCATCCAGCAAGACCGACATCTGCGTTCAATGTCAGTAAGCTGTTGCCCAGCGTCAGCCTCCCGGATTGGATCCGGGTCTCCTGCGGAGAAATCATGATGCCTGCCTGGAAACTGTCCCAGAGCCACCCTCCGTAGTTGATTTTCCCGGTACTGAGCTGGCCTTCGAATTCCGGGTTTGAAAAGCTCCCTGATATATTTCCTGTAAAAACCGCCTGGCTGTGCAGTGTTACCGGCAGAGGGTTCCGAGTTTGAATCAGGACATCAGCGACAGAGTGCAATTCTCCGAAATCGGAAGTTACAAATTTGACGGTCATGGAAGACCGGATGTCGCCAAAGGACCCCCGGGCCGCAAGGTGTGAATGAGGAGTGGAAATTTCAGCGTCCTGCAGCGTGATCAGGGCCTGGCGCCCGAGTTCGAGCGTCCCCTGTGAGCGGCCGGTTATGGGGACTCCTGGCTGGGCCGATGCTTCCGGAGGAGCAAATTGAACATCAAACTGGCTTTCCAGGCGGGAAGGCCGGCGCCAGGTTGCATTCAGGAGGCCGCTCATCAGGGCCTGGGGATGGAGAATCCCGATGGCGCTCGCAATGCCTGGAACCGCCTGCATCAGGGCGCTGAGATCCAGATGTTGGAACTGGCTATGCACAACAACCTCGGGGTGGCGCATTGCCAGGGACAAGGTAGCATCTCCTTGCGCCCTGGCCTTCAGCACGGCAAGGGTAAAATTGGGGATACGCAACCGGCTGCGTGCAAATTCGTAGTCACCAGTCAGGTTCAAACTGCCGGGCCTGGCTTCCGGAGTCTTCAGCTTCAGGTCACGCGCTCGAACGCGCCCCTTTGCTGAAAAGCCCTCGGCGTCATAAGTTCCTTTTCCATCCACATAAAGATAACCTTTTTCTATCGGAGTGATCCTGAGCGTCCGGGAAAGTTCCTGCAGGCCGCCGTTGGCACGAAACTCAAAATTTCCGGCGAGCTGGGGCATCCAGCGGAAATCTCCGGCAAAATGCCCGCGCAGGTTTTCAATCTGCCAGCTTAAACCGGAAACCTGGACGTGCTGGCTGTAGAGTTTGAAAGTAGTGGCGAACGAAAGATGCGGCAGGGTCCTGTTTCCCCAGCATATGACTGCGTCAGACGATGCGATAGTGCCCTGATAATGGCGGTCCGGGCTGATGTGGAGTTGGATCGCGACGTTGCGTCCATCCATCTGGAAAGGGAATCGCTGATTGTTCCAGTGCAGAGAAGTGTGGCTCAGTGTCAAGTGTTCGATCCCCAGGTTCAGCAGATCTTGCAACCCTTGTCCGGAGCCGGGCGCCAAGGTGGCATCCGGAATGTTGGTTGATCCATCGGGATAAGTCCGCACGTAAAGTTCAGCCTGCTGCCATTCGAGGGAACGGAGCAGAAGCTGGAACCGCAACAGCGATTCTGCGCTGATGCTTGTAGTGACGTCGCGGGCTGAGAAAAGCGGATGATCAGTGCCTTTCTCGAGCCCGTGAACGACCAACTGGGGGGCATCAATACGGAGGTCGAGGGGATGGAATTTCATCCCGGTGATGACAACTTCCCCACCGGTCACCTCTGCCAGACTGGCCTCGATGCGGTGCTGCAGAATGCTCCGGAACCACGCGCTGCTGGCCAGGCCGATGATCAGGGCGCAGAGGGCAAGCAGGACTCCGGCCGCATAAATCAGCCCATGGACCAGCTTCGGCAATTTCAGACCTTTCAATTTCACCCTTCAGGACCTGTTCTCGTATCAGTTCGAATAAATGGTCACCCGGTGAGCTGATTTCAACCGGTCGAGCCAGTTGTCCAACAGTGCGTTCATTTTTTTCTGCACCAGAATTTCACGGATCTGGTCTCTGATATTGTCCAACAACGGCGGCGGACTCGAATGTTCTTTCTTGTAATCGGGGACGAAAACCTTCTGGTAATAGCTTTCCACTTCGCTGGGATCGGGCAGTGCCGCAGGCCGCAACCTGTCGTTAATCATCTGCAGAGTGCGCTCGTAAACTTCCAGCCGCTTCAATACCTGCGGCTCTGTCATGCCAAGCGATTGCAATGCCGTGTCATAGGCCTGCTGGCTGGGAAATTTTTCCCGGACGCTTTTCAGGATTTCCTCGGCGTTCTTTGCTCTCTTCCCCGAAGTGTTTTCGGGTTTTTGCATTTGATCTGCAAGCAGGATCTGACTGATAAGTCTGTTGATAACGGCCTGCTTTTCCTTCTGGTTGGGCTCACCTGCCGGAGATTGGCCATCCAGGAAACGCTCGAAATGGTACTCATCGGTCACGTCGTGCCCCGTGATGGCGTGGTCTTCAACAGATGCCACAACGCTGTCCAGAGTTTCAGCCCGTGCGGGCTGCGCGAAAGCAATGGTCGCCGCGAGCAGCAGGTACCATCCGATTAGAAACTTTGGCCAATGCTGAGAAAATACTGTATTCGTGGCAATTGGAGCACCTCCAGACCATTTTGTCCGGCAACCTGGTATTGCGTTGGATTGAGCGCATAGCCCACGTCAAACCGCAGTGGGCCGACGGGGGTCTTATAAAGTAACCCTATGCCCAAAGCATGGACGGTGTAGTCAAAATCGGTAGAGGAATTCTGATAAAACTTCAGCAGTTTCATCCTGCGGACGCTGGAATACACATTTCCCATGTCGTGAAAGAGCACCAGGCCCATGCGATTCTGCACGACAGAGAAACGCAACTCCGACGAATTTAGAAAAAGAGCGTTGCCGCCGACCGGGAACCCGGTTTCGGGATCTCGCGGCCCGGCCTGGTTAATGGAGAACGCCCGAAGCGAGTCGCTGCCGCCCATAAAGAAGCGCTCTGGCAGTGGAATATCATGAGTCAGGATGGTCTGCTGGGTGCCGTCAGCCCGGGTGAATGTCACACTCCTGAGCGAGCCGTAAGGCGATTCGACGGCCAAGCGGGTATTGCGCGCGAAGACCAGAAACGGAGCCAGCCGGTAATAAGTTGCATTCTGGGCCGAAAAGCGCAGGAAGTTTGCTTCCGAGCCCAGGCCGGACCAGGAAACACCGCCGTCTGCCACCGAATACGAACCGCGCGTGGGATCAACCGGGCTGTCGCGGTGATCGTTCACATAGCTTAAGGCAAACATGCCGATCCTTGCTGCGCGGCTGGCCAGAGGAATCTGCTCCGCGGAAATCCGGTTGGAGAGATCCAGCGCCTGAACGTTGCGGAAAGAGTATCGCGCCGAAAGAAACGTGGTCTGGCTCCAGCGTTTTTCCACAACAACCGAGGTCTCCTTGCGCCTGGCCGTAAAGGTCAGAACATTGCGGCTGGACTCGATGTTCCCCGTGAAGCGGACGCTGATGTCCCGGCGTTCGGGGAATTGGGGGATGAAGTAGCTGATGTCACCGCCCTTGTCGAGGGTCGAGAGCCGCCCCCGAAAGCTGATCGTCTGGTTACGGCCGGCAACGCTGGTACGTGAGACATCCAGAGAAACGCGCGGGCTGGCTTTCAACTGGCCCTGGGGTTCGTTGCTGCCCAACCTCTGGACCTCAATGCCACCACCGTAGCCAACCGTCCAGCGCGGGGCCTCTTCCATGCTGACCAGGACCGACTTTTCGGTTTCGGGAGTCTGCGGATTCTGCGGAGCAACCTGGACCTGGTTGAAAAGCCCCAGGTCGTAGAGCCTGCGCTGCGACTCAAGAAGGGCGCTTTCGTTCACTGGCTGATTGCGGTGGAAGGTGAGTTCGCGTTCCACGACTCCATCGCGAGTGTGCTTGTTACCCAGCAGTAGCACCCGCCCGATCATTTCCTTGTTTCCGGAATTCACTCGATAGGCCACGTTCATCAGATTTTTCTGGCCTGCCTGCGAACTGCTGGCGTTGACCCTGGCGTGAGAATAGCCTCGGTTGGTGAAGTAGCGAAGGAGCATGTCGCGGTCTTTCTGCTCGTTCTCGGGTGAATAGAACTGTCCCGGCCGGTTGGCCAGCCGCGACTGCAGCACTTTCTCCTGCTCGCCTGTAACACCCTGAAGATCAACTTTCCCCACCATCGTCCGCTCTCCCTCCTGGATCTTAAGAGTGACAAACAGGTTTTGCGGCACGTCCTTGTAGTAGTAATTGAATTCCGGCGTGATTTTTGCATCCAGGAAGCCCTGCGCCTGGTAAACGCCCTTCACGGAATCGATATCAGTACCCAGCATTTTGGCGCTGTACGCCGCAGTCTGAAACGGGAATTGGGCAGTGCGGATAGTCATGACCGAAGAGAGAACTGTACTGGACAGATGATCATTCCCCGTAAACTTATACCCTGCGAAGATACCGTTTGGGCCGAGCACCACTTTATAGATCACCCGCATGTGATTGGACGTAATGTGTTCAACAGGTTCCGCCCTCACTTCCGCCCGCAGGTAGCCTTTCTGCTGATAATAATCTGTCAGCGCTTCGCTGCCTCGAATGAGGGAAGGCTGGTCCACCACGCCATCCTGGTATAACGGGAGAATGTCTATCAGCTTCCGGCGCGATATGTCGGCTCCTCGAACGTGAACGTCGATCACCGGGCCGGCCTCGCAATCGACAATGAGGTCTTCCGTATTCGTTTTGGGACTGAAGACCCGCTTCTGGATGTTCGTGCTGGCCTGGAGGTAGCCGTGCTTCTGGTAAAAGTTGTGGATCTTGTAAAGCCCCTTTTCGATGTCGGTCGAAGTCAACCGCGTGCCCGGATGCCACTTCGTTACAGACCGAAGACGATCAGGAGAATAAGCTGGATGGCCGTTAAAGGCTACCCTTTGCAGGCGCGCCTGGGTGCCTGGCGTAATGGTCATCAGGATATTGGCTTCCTGGATCGCTGGATTGCGCTCGACGCTACTCTCAATTTTCGCCATATAAAAGGCATTATCGTGGAGGACGTTCTGGATGTTCTCCTTTGCCGCCTCAATTTCATCCTGGTAGAGAGGGTGCCCAAGAGGTAGCCGGGCTGCCGCAATAAGAGTGCTGGAGTCGAGTGGTTTGGGCGTTCCCGTGACCTTTACGACTCCGATAAAATACCGGGCTTTTCCGACAAATGTCAGCGCGACGCCCCCAGTTTCCGGTTCGGCCTCGGCACGAAGCGCGGCAAACCGTCCCGTCGCGTAAAGATTTTTCAGGCTTTCGCTGACTTTCCTGGCGCCGAGAGGCTCGCCTTCCTGCTGGGTGATCTGTTTCTTGAACTGGAAGAGCGGTAACCCAGCATCGGTTTTGAGCTCAATGCGGACCACTGTCTTCCCCCACGCAGGCGCCTGGGCCATGGCAGGAAGCGAGCAGCCCAGCCACGCGAGGACCGTAGCAGCTGCGAGTGCGCAGAGGTTCTTAAGAGTGGAACAGACGGACAAAGCACTCCTGCGGCGCCGGGAGGCCACGCCCGCACAAGGTGGTGAGTAAGAGTGCCTGCTGAAAATCCTTCTCCAAGAGATCGGTCTTCACTCCAGAATAATTTTGGAGTCCTCAGCGCAAACCTTCATTATACCGTCCTTTTCAGGAGGTATCGAAGCGGGGTGCGCGCAATACATCCTTTCCCTTGAACAGCCTTCCTCTTGCAGCCTTTTGTCGTTGGCAGGGAAAGCGTTGAGGCCGGGAAGGCTTGCCCTGATTCGCTGCAGACTGTCTCAGCGGACCAACGGCCCCAGTAGTTCCTTCAGCAGGTTGGTAGCTGGAAACCCCTGGCCTAGGTGCTGGCGGAACCCCTCTGCCCATGGAAACCTGGCGCGCCTTCCCGCCTCCTTTGCCATGTTCCGCATGGTAACGATGGTTCCGGGAAGTTCCTGCTGTGACTTCAGCCAGGCTTGCTGGCTCTCATGGCAGGCAAGCATTTTTTCCTTGCGTTTGAGAGTGGCGCTGATATTGACCGACAGGTCCGACTCGATCTTGAGTCCCAGAATATCGCGGTTGCCGAAGGCATCGGTGTAATAGAGGTGGGGGACTCCGCCGAGCGGCGGCGCGGGATTCCGGGCGCCTGTCTTGAAGTTGGGAGCCATCGCACCGAAGCAGGCGCTCTGGCACAGGTGGCTCACCGTTTCGTGATCGATCATGTAGTCAACCGGCGAATGCGTGAGCACCAACGAGGGGCGTGTCTGCCGGACCAGTTCCATCACTTTGTTCAGGTGCGATTGGTCATAAAAAACCAGAAGGTCCTTGCTCTTCAGGCAATAGTAGCGGGCACCGATCAGTTGAGCAGATCGCGTTGCCTCCTTCTGGCGCACTGCCGAAATTCTGCCCGCGGGCAGAGTTGTACTGCCGCAGTCTCCCGCCGTCAGTGTTGCCAAATGAATTCTCGCCCCGCGTTCGGCAAGATGAGCCAGCGTCCCGGCGCAAAGGAATTCGGCATCATCGGGATGCGCGAAAAGCGCCAGTACGCTGACAGCAATCGGCATTGAGTTGGGTCTCCTTTTGGACTGGCGCAGATGTCGCCCCAGCTGCGCCCACGATCGGAAAATGATGGATCCGCTTCTGCAACTATTTAGCCACGTTGAAGCTTGCAGCCAGACGTGATGTTCCCCAGGCAACTTCGACATCGCCCTGATTTCCGTGGCCGGAAAGCTTGATGGTCATCTGTTCCACCGGGTCATGGCTTTTTTCCAGCTTCATGGGAGTTTCGGCGATCTTCGCGCTGGGGTCGTAGGCGTCCCAAGGCTTGGTCGAAGCCACCAGGACCCATTTCCCGGGCTCGGTCATCTGGGCCAGCAGGATATGCTTTCCTTTCGGCACGCGCGTGTTTCCGAACATCAAATCCTGATCGGTGCTGATGGTGGTCGGTGCGCTGGCTCCGATGCGCCATATCTGGCCGGGCTTCATCATGGTCAAAGGATCACGCCTCTTAAGCATTGGGCGGCCGTAGTCAATCGAAATGTGAGCGGAACCAACGGTTGCGCTGGCTTTCTCGCGGCTGCCGCCCTGTGCCAGCACCAAAACTGTTCCCAGACTGATTACGGCAACCGCAGCGATCGTCAGGCCGGTTCGTGTAAGGTACTTCATCGATGCATCCTCCTTGTACTCATGGTTGTCAGGTTTCTGGATGAAGACCCATCGAAATCAGATTAATGCCTTCTGGATGATTCAGCTAAGGTTTTCGAAATGGCTTCTCGAAGCGCTGCCTGTCCTGTAAAGCCTACCCAATGGTCCGCAATGGCGCCTTGCCTGTCAATGAGAAAAAGTGTCGGGTAAATAGAAATTTCGCCGTAAGCAAGGTTGCTCTCTCTGGTCCACCGGACCACTGGAAAATGAATCCCTTCCTTTTCTGCATAACGCTGCCGGGCCTCATCGCTGATTCCGAGCCCGAGCAGGTTGTCAGCGTTTGCGCCGATCACCTCAAAGCCCCTGGCCCCAAATTCGTGCTGAAGCCGCACCAGCCCCGGCGCCTCTTTCATGCAAGGCGGGCATCCGGTGAACCAGACATAGAGCAGAACGACCTTTCCATCGAGTCCCGTGGAACTGACACGTTCGCCGCCCGCTCCTACCAGATCAAAGGCCGGAGCAGTCCGGCCCTTCCAGCCGCCAAGTTCGTGGGCCGCGCCCTGGGCAAAGCGGGGATCATTGCGGATCATCCCCACATCAACTTTAGTAATTTCTCCCGTCTTCGGATCGCGAGTAATAAATTTTGGCACGCGGGGATCGGTTTCCATCACCCGGAGCAGCGTGTCGGCCTCTTTCGGAGTCTTCAATGCAAACTGCCCGGCGATAGTCTTCAGACTTGGCGGGGCCGAAAATCGCTGCTGGTGCTGGACTACAAACAACGGAATCCTGAAGAAGTCTTTGTAAAGTTTGTTCAGCGCCGCGTGGTCCTCAGGCGTTGTAAAAACGGTATTGTAAAGCTCGGTGATCCGAATAGGCTGGCCGGCCCTCAGATGGTCACGAATGTAATTGAGGATTTTGGACTGGGGATCAGCCTGTGCCGCAAGGCAACGTATGCCAAGACCCAGGACTGCGGCGGCAATCAGCAGGGACCGAACCGGTTTTTTCAATGCGTACTGGCCTCCGCGGATGAGTTTGATGCATGTTCTCCTTGCTTGAGACATTGCCACTGGAAGCGAAGGGAATATTGCATATACTGGTCGAGAAAATCCCATCCGTGGCCACCCGGACGCAGCGCGTAAGTGTGAGGATAATTTTCCTTGTCGAGAATTCCATCCAGTATGGCCGCGCCTTTCTCAAACCCGTAACGGTCCTGATCGCCGACCTCAAAATAGATCTTCAGTCCCTGGAATTTCGATGGGTCCTTGGCCAGTGTCAGGGGGTTGTTTTCTTCCCAGTAAGACTGGTTGAGCGGCGACCCGAAGGCGTGACTCAGGATGCGCGAGTAAAAACGCCACCGGCCTTCGGTGGGAAAGGGGGCGGGCAACTTGGGGATAAGGACAGCACTGGTTGCGGCCACAGAGCCAAATACGTCCGGGTGCCGCATGGCCAGGTGCAAAGCTCCATAGCCTCCCATGGAGAGCCCGCTAATCCCGCGCGCCTCTTTCGTCGCGATGGTACGGTAGTGCTCGTCAATAAACGGCACCAACTCCTGCACAAAGAAATCCTCGTAGCGGTCTTTGCCGTCTGCTGAATTGATGTAGAAGGTTTCGCCGCCATTCGGCAGGACAACGATGAACGGCCCGATGGTTCCATCGGTCGTCAGGCGGTCAAAGATCTCTTTGCCGCCACGGTCAATCCAGCGGTGGTCGTTTCCAAACAACCCGTGGAGAAAATAGAGCACCGGGTAACGTTTGCCGGAGGACGCGTAGTCGGCTGGGAGATCGATGCAGTAATCGACAGGGTAGTCCAGAATCTTGCTGGGGACCGAATCGCACTTGACGTTTCCTGGCGCGGCGGCGACAAGGTTGCCGCCGGAGCTGAGAGTCCAGACGAGGCTCATCACTGCGGCGGCAAACAGAAACGTGCAATGCACTCGTCTACCCTTCCAACCACGGTTCTCAAAATAGGTTATTCTGCTCATATTTTAATGGGAACCAGGAGTGTTATCGTGCGCGTGATCTCCCTCCACGTACACGTTGAACTTGCCGCCGCGCGAATCGGCGCCCACATCTCCGCCCTCAACGTTTCCCCCTCCGATTCCGGAAGCTGCCGCCCCATAGGCGCTTCCATGAATATTCTTCAGCGCCGACTTCTTTCTGTGGTTCTTCACCTGGAAAGTTTCTTTGGAAGCGTCCGCCGAAGTTCCCGCAATCGGGTGAAACTCCAGCACAGTAGGGTTTGCTGTTGCCTTATCCCCTTTGTGCTTCGCAGTTTCGGAAACTGCTTGAGAACCCTGCACCTTGGCGCTTTCTTCCTCTGCCACCTTGCGCGCAGCCTCCCTGGTGTTGACCATGGTCACTGATTGAAGTGGCAGCTTGCCAGGTGTTCGCGTGTCTTTTGAGTTCTGTAGGTTGGAGGGAAGCGGGCCGGAAGGTTTCTCCTGCTGCGCGGGAGCGGCAGCGGGCAGAAGAATGAACAAAGCCAGTACGACCAGCATTCTTTGCCAGAGCTTTTTGCTCATGTTCCCATCCCGCCAGATACAGCCATTCTGGCTTTGATGCAGGGCGGAGTCAAGATGCGTGAGCTTCTTCAACCACTGGTTGGAAGGGCGACACGAGATCGTCCGCATGGTCAAAGCTTGCCATAGGTTCTTCCGGCAGCATTTGCCATCCAGCCGGCGCGCCGGCCTCCTTCACATAAGATGAGGAAACGGCGACACGGTTGAGTTCGAGCGTGTTTCGGATCCAGATGATGCGCTGATCCGCAACATCCGGCGTACCCAGCGTCGCCAGCATGTAGTCGAGAGCTTCACGGTCAGAAGGCAGATGTATGGGTACGCGGGCCATCATCGGGTTCAGCGATGTCCGGGCGTTCATGTACATCTTGCTCAGCTCAATCTTTCGGTAAAATCGTTCGTGAATAGCGTCCGCCATGCCTACTCCGATCGAGTTCCCGCCGCTTTCGTCGGTCAGGTCACGGACGTAAATCAGGCTGATTTCCGGACTGTAATCAGGCAGCGGCCTTGCACCTCGGCCAACAACTTTGGTGTCTATACCAGTGCCGCTGATGTTTTTGCCCATCTCGTCCACCACCAGCAGTTGGCACTTTGAAAAGGGCAACCGCGGAACTAGGTCCTTTGCCGTGGGCAGGACCGCTTCCTCCATAGCCGCGATTCCTTCAGGAAGGCAAGCACGCAGAACCGCGATCTGGTGCATCTCATTTTCAGCAACGGCCAGGCCGCAGAGAATCTTTCCTGTTCCGAGCGTGACGCCCGCAATCGACCGGATCACGCGTTCGTTGCCGTACCTGCGGCTCCATCGATGCGTAACCGCAGCGCCTTCGCGCTTACCGATGCCCACGGCGATCATTTTCAGCAGGCCACTTTCTATGCTGCCGGTAAAATCGGTGTGGGGCTTGATGCGGTTCACCACCAGAATGCTGTCGGCTTCCCAGGCGTTCCGGTCCACGTTCACGGGGAATCCCTCTTCCGTTTCGCCTATCTGGATCGTCTCCATGTCTGACTTGACGTCAGCGCCAACAAAGTCGGGCGTGACGCCGTACTCATCAAGAATCAGCCGCTGGCCCTGGGCGGTGGCGCCGCCGTGGCTGCCCATGGCCGGAAATACAAAAGGATGCGCGCCCTGCGACTTCAGCCAGCCACACGATGCTCTGATGATCTCCTTCAGATTGGCGATGCCGCGGCTCCCGGCCGTGACGGCAACGCTCTTGCCGGCCAGGCGTTCCCGGGGAATGGCGAGGCTCGAAAGCGACTGCCTCACTTCCGCTTCAACGTCCGCAAGGCCGGGCATGGTGGGCGAGGTCCGCTGAAGCAGCCTGAAACTACTAATCGGAACATGAACGTGTTGTGACATCTGAACCCTCAACAATGAGCTTACGGATGCAAGGGCGGTGCGGTCAAGTCCAAAAGTTGCAATGCCTTACGCCAACCTTTGTTTTGTCTCCTTCTGTTTGTTCAGTCGGGTATTTCTTGAACTATAGCAGGGAACGATGAAATTGCTCCGCCAGCCGCTTCCTGGAACGCGACTCTCACCACCTCAAGCAGTTTGATTTCCGATTAGCCGGCGTTGCATCACGGACATTCTGCTGCAAAGATTAAGCAGAAGTCCGCAGGATCCGATGACCGCCAGGCACGTCCTGGCCAGGGTAAATGTCGCGCCCGCTGCGGGTCTGATACGATGAAGACGCTGGGAAACTGCCCGAGCGGCCTGAACTCGCCCGGCTGGTTCCTGCATCCTATTTGCCGGGCGGATATGCCATCCGGTTTCGTCGCTGTCCAATTGGAGATTTCACAAACTCGAAGGGTTGACCGATGCCAGACGATTTGCAATCGAAGAGTCCCACGCCGCCAGGCGGCCCCACGCAGGCCGGCGTGATGTTCAAGGACCCCGTCTGCCACATGGATGTTGAGCCGTCCTCGGCGGCCGGAAGCTGCGAGTATAAGGGAACCACCTACTACTTCTGCTGTGAGGCCTGCCTCAAAAAATTCCTGGCCTCGCCCCAGAATTACGTTGGCGCGGCGAAGTCTCAGCCCCGGCCAGCCGAGCCCGCCCTGGGATCGGACTACACGTGCCCGATGCATCCGGAAGTCCACCAATCGAAGCCGGGAGCATGCCCCAAATGTGGCATGGCGCTTGAGGCCACGACGATTGCAACTCCGCAAACGAAAACGCAATACGTTTGCCCGATGCACGCCGAAGTGGTGCAGGACGGTCCCGGCTCCTGCCCCAAGTGCGGCATGGCGCTGGAGCCGCGCACGGTGACGCTCGAAACAGAAGCCAATCCCGAATACGCGGACATGAAGCGGCGGTTCTGGATCAGCGTGGTGCTGACGGCCCCGCTCATGGCGCTTGAGATGGCGCACATGTTTTTGGGTCATTCAGTGGTTTCAAGCGCAGCCAGCAACTGGATTCAGTTGGCCCTGGCGACTCCGGTGGTGCTTTACTGCGGCTGGCCATTTTTCCAGCGCGGTTGGGCTTCCATCATCAACCGCAGCCTCAACATGTTTACGCTGATCGCCATCGGCACGGGCGCGGCGTTTATCTACAGCGTGGTGGCCACCGTTGCCCCTGCGATTTTCCCGGCCTCGTTTCGCGGCGCGGGCGGGACGGTTGCGGTTTATTTTGACGCGGCGGCCGGCATCACCGCGCTGGTGCTGCTGGGCCAGGTGCTCGAATTGCGCGCGCGGAGTCAGACGTCGAGCGCCATCAAGGCGCTGCTGGGTCTCGCTCCCAAAACGGCGCGCTTGCTGCGCGACGACGGCACGGAAGAAGACGTTCCGCTCGACCGCGTGAACCACGGCGACCGCCTGCGCGTCCGGCCGGGCGAAAAAGTTCCCGTGGACGGCGAGGTGCTCGACGGCGCGAGTTTTGTGGATGAGTCGATGATTACGGGCGAGCCCACGCCGGTTGAAAAATCGCCGGGCGCGCGTGTGACCGGCGGAACGGTGAACGGGAAAGGGAGCCTCATCATTCGCGCCGAGCGCGTAGGCAGTGAGATGCTGCTGGCGCAAATCGTCAGGATGGTGAGCGAGGCGCAGCGCAGCCGCGCGCCCATCCAGCGCCTGGCGGACGTGGTGGCCGGCTACTTTGTTCCGGCGGTGGTGGCCTCCGCGATCATTACCTTTATTGTATGGGCTATTGTGGGGCCGGCGCCGGCCATGGCCTACGCGCTGGTCAACGCCGTCGCGGTGCTCATCATCGCCTGCCCCTGCGCGCTGGGACTGGCCACGCCCATGTCGATCATGGTGGGCATGGGGCGCGGCGCCACGGCGGGCGTGCTGATCAAAAACGCGGAGAGCCTTGAGGTCCTTGAAAAAATTGATACGGTAGTCGTCGACAAGACCGGCACGCTGACGGAAGGCAAGCCGCGCCTGGTTTCCGTCGAGCCGATGGAAGGTTCGAGCGAGCGCGACCTGCTGCGCATGGCCGCGAGCCTCGAGCGCGCAAGCGAGCATCCGCTGGCGGAGGCGATGGTCTCCGGCGCCCGCGAAAAAGGCGTGGAACTCGCCGAATCGCGCGATTTTGAATCCCTGACGGGCAAGGGCGTCATCGGCAAAGTGGACGGCCGCACGGTGGGCGTGGGCAACAGCAGGCTGGTGGAAGATCAGGGCGCGGACGCCGCGCAATTCGAGCGGCGCGCAGAGGCCTTGCGCAAAGACGGCCAGACGGTGATGTTCGTGGTGGTGGACGGCAAGCCCGCCGGCCTCGTGGGCGTGGCCGACCCCATCAAGCAGTCGACGCCGGAAGCCATTCGCCTCCTGCACGAAGAAGGAATCCGCATCGTGATGCTGACCGGCGACAGCCGCACCACCGCCGAGGCCGTCGCAAAAAAACTCGGTATCGACGAGGTGGAAGCGGAAGTCCTGCCGCAGCAGAAGAACGAAGTGGTGAAGCGGCTGCAGAAGGAGGGCCGGATCGTGGCCATGGCGGGCGACGGCATCAACGACGCTCCGGCGCTGGCGCAGGCGCAGGTGGGAATCGCCATGGGCAGCGGCGCCGACGTTGCTATTGAAAGCGCCGGCATCACCCTGCTCGAAGGCGACCTGCGCGGCATCGCCAAGGCCCGCCGCCTGAGCCGCGGCACCATGAAGAACATCCGCCAGAATCTGTTTTTCGCGTTCATCTACAACTCGCTGGGCATTCCGCTCGCCGCCGGCGTGCTCTATCCGTTCTTCGGATTGCTGCTCAGCCCCCTCATCGCCAGCGCCGCCATGACCTTCAGCTCCGTGTCGGTGATTTCAAACGCGCTGCGGCTAAGAAGGCTGGAGTTGTAGGGACTTGTGGCGTGGCCCTCCGGGCCATTGACTGATTATGCGGGGTGTCCATTGTCCCATCATGGGCGAGACGCCCATGCCACGTATTGAGGCTGGCGTTGTAGGAACTTGTGGCATGGCCCTCCGGGCCATGGACTGGTTTTGTGCTGGCAAACGTCATTCCGAACGGGGTGAGGAATCTGCTTTGTCATTGACGCGAAGAAAAATGAAGCAGATCCTTCGCTGCGCTCAGGATGACGTCGTGGAGACGCTCATGCCACACGTGAAGGCTGGTTTT
>DATEKC010000059.1:0-36170 GCA_035277665.1 Terriglobia bacterium | reverse complement strand
CTGGGGTAGTCGCCCGGCCCTGGCCTCCTGCTGGATTTGGGGCCAATGGGTCACAATGTAGTTGCTGGTCAGTTCGTCCGCGGTTGAAGAAATCAGGCCGACAGGCCGGCGCAGATAGAAGGGCAGCCCCGTCCGAAAATAATAATAACCATAAATAGGAAGATCCTTCTGCGGGCTGTCGAGAATGGTTTGCGCCAGGGCGCGGCTCGACTTGGCTGAAGCAAAAAGCTGCAAAGGATGGAACCACCGGACCAGCATCAGCGGAAAACAACAGGCAACCACGGCAAATATGACGGCCGTGGGATTCTTTTGCTTCGACCGCGCGCAGAGGTTCCGGCCGATGATTCCCAGCGCGGCCAGAATAACTCCGGTATAAAGCATCGTCGGGCCCAGCAAGGCAAGGGCGTTATGCGGCATCTTTCTCTGGAGCCGCGCGTGCGGAAAAAAAAAGTGCTGAAAGTGCGGGAAGGCCGCGATGACGATTCCCAGAGCGATCAGGGTGGCAAAGCCCCCCGTCAGCCAGTCAGGATTCCGGCCTTCTTTCACGGGTCCCTGGCTCGTCCACACCCTGGCCATCAGAATGCCGAGCGGAACCATGGCGGGAAGTAAATAGCCCGGGAGTTTGGATTGCGAAATCGAGAAAAAGACAAAAATCAGTCCCGCCCAGCTTAAGAGAAACAACACGGGAGCGTTTTGTTCGCGGCGAAGTTCCCGCCACTCGCTGATGCGATGAAATCCGGCATAGAGCAGAAAAAAACTCCACGGCAGAAAGCCCGCGAGATAGATGATGAGGTAGTAGTAGACGGGCCCGGCGCGATGGGAGTGCCCTGTGGCAAACCTCTCGAGGCTTTCCTGCCAGAAGGCGTATCCCGGGAAGTCCGGGTGCCGCAGCGACACCGCGACAAACCACGGAAGCGTCACCGCAAAGAAAACGGCCAGGCCCGGAAGCCAGTTCAAATCCTTCAGGCGTGAAAGCTTTCTGCGCAAGGCCTGGTAAACGCCGATGGACAGCAATGGCAGCAGGAACCCCACCGGGCCCTTCGTCAAAGTGGCCAGGCCCATCGCCGCGAAAAACAGAGCGTCAAGCAGTTTTCGGCGCTCGGGACCGGTTTCCCGAAGCCAGTAGCAGACCATGGCTCCCGTAACGAAAAAAGTCAGCGTCATGTCAAAGATGACGTCGCGCGCGAACAACACCACCAGTGGCGCTGTGGCCACGACGATTCCCGCATAAAGTCCCGTAGTGTTTTCAAACATGCGGCGCGCCAGAAACCACGCCAGAAAAACGGTGAGGAGCGCCGCCAGCGCCGAGGGAAAGCGCGCGCTCGCCTCCGACAATCCGCCCAACTTGAACGATGAGGCGACCGCCCAGAAAAAGACCGGAGGCTTGTCCAGGTAGGAAAAGTTGTTAAAGTGCGGAGTGATCCAATCGCTTTTCGCCAGCATCTCCCGGGCGACTTCCGCGTTTCTGCCTTCGTCGGGCTCGATCAGGGCCAGGCGGCCGATTCCAGCAAAAAACATGCAGGCGGCCACGAGCAGCAGAAAGAAGAAATGGAGAGCTCGAAAGCGGCGGCTGCGCTCATCCGTCCCAACGGCCGTACCTGTATTTACAGAGCTTTCACCGCTCAACGATTCCACAACCCTCCATCATTTCCGGGCCGGCCCCACAAAGCCATTGTGGCGCACCATTTTCGCCATTTTATTGGCGCGGCTCTTCTGCTGTCCGGTGGAATCACCCTCGATGATCTGGAGATTTGATTCGAAACCGATATAATTCTTTTTCATCCAGCGCACGGCCAGGACGTCAGCAAGCCCCTTCACCAGCCGGCCCCAGGTTCCGTACTTGGTCACTCCCGCCAGCCGCGGATGGTGAGACACCGGCACCTGCGTAACGCGAAAGCCGCGCATCTTGACCAAGGTTGGAAGGAAGCGGTGCATTCCCTGGTAAAGTTCCAGCCCGTCCAGGCATTCGCACCGGTAAACCTTGAGGGTGCAGCCTGTGTCAATAATGTTGTCGCCCGTAAGCCAGTTTCGGAAGCCGTTTCCGATGCGCGATGAGATGCGCTTCCAAGGCGTGTCTTTGCGCCGAGTCCGGACGCCGCACACCATGTCCCAGTTGGTCAGCATGGCGGCGAGACGGGGAATTTCCACCGGATCGTTCTGGAGGTCGGCGTCGAGGGTGGCAATCACCTCCCCGCGCGCCAGCCGGAACCCTGCCGCCATGGCAGCGGTCTGACCCATGTTGCTGTGGAAATGGGCAATTCGGATCCGCGCGTCTCCGGCCTGAGCTTCCTTCAGCAGATCCAGGCTCCGGTCACTGCTGCCGTCATCCACAAACACGATTTCGACCGCCCCATCCCACCCGGAAATGGCGTCTTTGATGCGCGCCACTAGCGGCCGGATGTTGCCCTCTTCGTTGTAAACCGGGATGACGATTGAGAGATTTTGCATCGCACTTCTGGTTCAGACGCAGAGGCGCGCGGCGCGAGGACAAAACGCCCAAAAAACTGATTCCCCGCCACTTCCGCCCCTCTGCTTCAAAAAGAAATTCTAGCATGCCCGGGTAGGCCGTCCTAAGAAATTACCGCCTCCTAGACCCGCAATATCGTTGGACATTAGCTCTCTCGTGAGGTTAAACTTCTTGCTGGGTTGGGGGGAAAACCAAACCAGCTATTACCCAAATTGGGTTCAAGCTATGAAAGCCGCAGACCTTTAGGCGGCGGGAAGGTGTATATGATTTATCCAAAAACCCGCATAGCGGCGTTGGTGATTACCATCGCCCTTGCATTCAGCGGCTGCAGCCTTTTCAAGAGCAGCGCTCCTAATGACGAGGCCATTGTTAGCTCAATCCAGTCCAAGCTCTATCAGGACCCTGCACTGAAAAACCGTGATATCCGGGTGGTTTCTCAGCAGGGGACGGTTGTCCTTTCGGGCAACGTGGGCAGCGATCAGGAAAAATCTCAAGTTGAGCAAATTGCCAATAGCGCGGACGGCGTCAAACAGGTGATCGACCAGATGGCCGTGAATGGCGCTGAGCAGGCAAATTCACAAGCTCCAGCGCAACCTGAGTCGAGGGCCGGGCGGAGGCATTCGCACAGGAGCGGGGCGAACGCGCCTCAGTCTGAATCAGCCCAGGCATCTGCTCCGGCTGAGCAAGCGCCCGCAGGCGCCGCGCAGCAAGCTTCCGACGCTCCGCCACCGCCGCCTGCAAACGTAACCATTCCGGCGGGAACTGTGATCACGGTGCGGCTGGTGGATAGCGTTGACACGAGGGTCAACAAGGCCGGCGACGAAATCGCGGCCACAGTGGATTCGCCCATCTCTGACAATGGCCAGATCGTCATTCCGCGATATGCGAAGGCGCGCCTACGGATTACCAGCGAACGCAATGCCGGCCACATCAAAGGTCAGTCAGAAGTCCAGCTCCAACTGGTGAGCGTCACGGTGAACGGGCAGGCTTACAACGTCAGTAGCGGGGTTTACCAGAAAGCGGCAAAAGGCACCCGCGGCAAGCAGACGGCTGAACGGGCCGGCATCGGCGCAGCAGTGGGAGGTATTATTGGCGCCATCGCCGGCGGCGGCAAAGGCGCGGCCATCGGCGCGGGCGTTGGCGCAGGCGCAGGAACGGGCGTTCAAATGGCCACCAAAGCCGCGCCCGTAACTATCCCGCCTGAAACCAAGATTGACTTCACTTTGAGCAGCCCGCTGACGGTGACTCCGTAAGGTTTCAGGGTTTACTCTTGGGGGCCGCCTCGCTGCCGGCGGCCTTCCTGTCGGCACGCCCTCCTCGGAAGTGCGGCAGGACATTCCGCATATACCGGGGCGAGGCGCCAGCCTTGTAGTTCTTGTACCCCAGTTCGTTCTGACAGCCGGCCAGATTTGTTTCCATCGTAGCGAAGATCTGGTCGTGGTTGCGCAGCAGAAAAGAAAGATAGGGCTTGAGAGCCTGTGCCAGGGTGAGCATATCGTTCCAGGCCTGGTTAAATTCTCCTTCCAGGCTCGGATTGTTGTGCCGGGAAACCAATACGGCAAGCCGTTCAAGCGGCGGCAGCACCTCGCTGATGGCGGCATAAGTTTCAAAACCCAGAAATTCGCTGTCCACCCTCGTGTCAAACACCTGGCGGCTCTGTTCCAGCGAGGCAAGACTGCGCCGCAGCGTGTCCATGTTGCTGTTGAATCCCGCAAGTTCGGCGGCAGGCAAATTCAGTTTTTCCGGATGCACCTGGTTCGACAAGTCCTTCACGCGCGATTCCGCCTGCCACAATTTGGTAAGCAGTTGGTGGGTCTGGGCGGGTTCCATATATCCTGGTTGGCTGGCCATAGAGGACGGCGGCGCCTGCATCTCTTCAGGAATTTTGATCGTCTCCGTTTGAATCTGGTCCGAGGGCGCAGACCCGGCCGTGGGCTTTTTTGTCTCCGGCACGGATGACTGGGCGGCCAGCGTGCAGGGCGTCAGGAGCCCTAAAGCAATCCATAAAACAAAAAATCGCATCGCAACTCCCAATTGTTGA
Organism: Terriglobia bacterium; assembly: GCA_035277665.1. Lineage (GTDB taxonomy): Bacteria > Acidobacteriota > Terriglobia > UBA7540 > UBA7540 > SCRD01. Next base: position 31,662 of record DATEKC010000059.1, on the reverse strand, counting down.
CTTTTGATTTCCAAAAAAACAGCATGGCAAAAGTGAACGCGATTCGTCCAGAGGTTTTTGTGCCAGGGTATTGACCCTGCTCCGGCATAGCGACATAATCCTTCGTCATGAAATCTTTCCGTGCTTTCGCGGGCATTAGTGCGGCAATCGCTCTTGCTGCCACAGCAGTCTATTTGAGAGGAACACCACAGGCAGATGCCACTGCGGGCCGCCCGCCCATCCTGGGGATTGCCCACATTGCACTCAGAGTCAAGGATGCGACAGAAGCCCGCAATTTTTTTGGGCACGTTTTGGGGTTTGATGAGTTGCCTTTGGAAGAAACGGCCAAGGGCGAGATACGCTATGCCTACTTCAAGGTGAATGACCATCAGTATATTGCAGTCTCGCCCACTCTTTCATCCCCCACCGAGGACCGGCTGATCCAAATTGCTTATCGCACCCCGGATGCGCAGGGGTTGCGCCGTTACTTGGCCGGCCATGGCGTGGCTGTGCCGGGGCTCCAAAAGGACCCCGAGGGCGACCTGAGCTTCAGCCTGCGGGACCCGGCAGGACACACGGTTGAGTTCATCCAGTACATGCCCGGCTCGGTCGAAAGCCGCAATTTCGGGAAGCTCCTCTCTTCAAAGCGCGCTTCTCAGGAGATCATCCATGCGGGCGAGACGGTGGAAGACCGGGCTGCCGCAGACCATTTTTACGGCGGGATTCTGGGTTATCGGCTGATGTGGTACGGCGGCATGACGGCCACCCAAACGGACTGGGTGGACATGGTCGTGCCTGACGGTAGCAACTGGCTGGAGTTTATGCTGAACGTCCATCATCCTTCGCCGCGCACCCTGGGCGTGATGAACCACTTTTCACTGGGCGTCAAAAACATCCAGAAGGCCTATCAAGCCGTCACCGCCCGCGGCTACAAGGCCAGAAAACCGGAAATAGGGCGCGATGGGAAATGGCAGCTCAATCTTTATGATCCGGACCTGACGCGCGTCGAGATCATGGAATTCAAGCCCGTGCAGAAAGCCTGCTGCTCGCCGATGCGGACCTTCAACTGAAGCTGCGCTCGGGAGGTTCTGCTTCTTATTCCACGCTGAAACGAATGCGCGAGGGTCCCATTACTGGGGCGGCGGCAGCGCTCTCGGCCACTGCCGCACGAAAACCCGCCCGTTTGACGATCGCTCAATGTCAGGAGCGTACAGCCCCAGAAACGTCCGGTTCCACCACCGCCCTGTCTCGTGCTTTGTGGTGAAATCGGTGAACCAGTACTGCCACACCACAGCACGGACCTGCAACGGAGGCTTGCCGGGAAAGGGGTTGGAACGGAACAGTGAAAGCACGCTTGCATCGTTCTTCAGCAGCAGAGCTTCCGTCTGCATCACCCATGGGTTGTGTTCAAAATCGCTGAGTGATGCGAACCACAGGTTCCAATCGAAACGCGGCTGATACGGAGCATAAATTCCCGGCGCCTCGCCGGGGTCCTGTGGTTTGTAGCGAAAAGGGTAGGGAATCCAGTCCTTGCCGTCGCGTGAGCCCTGGAATTCGATCTCATATCGCTCCCGTGTCATGACGGCAAACAGACCGTATTGATTCGCAATCCGAAACGGCTGGAGAATTTCCACAGGCAGCACGGGCAGCGGAAGCGCCGGGTCGAACATCAGAAGCAGAAGCACCGTTGTGGCATAAAAAATCCAGGTGAGAAAAACCCCTGATGCCACAAGCCCCGCGATTGATGCGCGCGGCGGCGGCGCATCTGCCGGCGGAGTTTTCCATTCAAGAAATTTGAACCGGTCAACCCTCCCCCACCGCGAAGATTTCAGCCAGCCAAACCAGCTCGCGAAATAGTGGTCATCGAGCAGCAAAAAGCCCATCGAGAGAACAAGGTAATTCAGAAACGCGTAGTTTGCTGTCAGAATGATGGCGATCTGGAACGGGGTCAGGATCAGGAAGCAGACCAGGCGGCTCCGACGCGAAAAGATAAACAGCCAGCAGATGGCGAGTTCGGCAATGAGCGTGAACAGGGCGAGGATTACCTGAAAAGCATGGGGCAGTTGCTGCGCATACCATCCGATCCACGTGGGCAGCGGGCCGTTCTGATAATACTGATACATGGCCGTCAGGTGTTGCCATTGGGGATCGTGGCTGGCCAGCTTGGCAACCCCTGATTCGAAATAGATTCGAAACCATTCCCACTGCAGCAGGAAAAGGCTCGCGAGCGAGGGTGGACTGGATTCCCCGAGTCCGGGACGGAATCCCGCGGGGGCAAAGAATAGCGACAGAAAGCCCGCAGCCAGCAGCATGCCGTCGGATTGATAATCCGCAAAATTGCGCGCGGCTGCGACGAATGACAGGTACGCCACCAGGACGATCCCAATGCTTCCACGCGGCCAGAGGTTGAAAAAGATCGCCACAGAGGCCAGCAGTCCGGCCCACACCAGAAGGTGCAGGGCAAACGTGCTGCTTCCCAGCCAGACCAGCGTGGGCGCGTACCAATAGCGCAGGAAGTTAGTGCGGCCCTTGAGCATGGTGAGATACTCATGCGCGGGCAGGATGCCGTTCGGGCCCACCAAGCCCTCGATCTGAAAGGCCAGCGAGTAGAAGGCGGAGAAGAAGACCACGGCGAGCGCCCGAAGAAAGAGCCAGCGTGGCCACAAATGGCCAGACCCGCCGGGCTGTTCGGGGCCGAATAATCTGCGGAAAGCCGATTTGAAGTCCAGATTCATTCGACCGCCTATTTTACAGGCAATTGCACCCTTCAGTCCTGGCTTCCTCCGGCGGGTCGCAATGTTCTTTTTCGAGGAGCCCTTTGGCTGAAATCTGCACATTGCGTTCTCCCCCTGTGTCCGCATAAACTCATTGGGTTGAACGAAGGGATGCGGGCCTTCGAGTTCTTTTTCATGTGATCTGGCGGGCCAGGCGCGATGCCTGGCGGAGAGGACAAGCCTTGCTTCGAATGAAAATCTGCGCCGTGCTGCTCCTGTCGCTGATCTTACCTGGTTTGGCTATTGCCTCAGGGCCCTCGGAGGCCGCAAGCATGTCGGCACCGGCCATCTCTCTGAATGGCAAATGGAACTTCGTCACGGACCCGTCGGGCAACCTCAAGGTCCAGGACCTTGCCTCCGCAAAGGACGCAAGAGCAATCCAGGTTCCGGGTTCGTGGCAGTCAGAATTTTCAGCCTTGCGCGATTATGCAGGTGTCGGATGGTACTGGCGCTCGGTGAATATTGAAAAGCTCCAGCCTGCGCAGGTTGCAATCCTGAAGTTTGGCGCGGTTGATTATCGCGCGGTGGTTTACGTCAACCAGGAGCGCGTGGGTTCGCACGACGGCGGCTACCTCCCTTTTGACTTCGACGTCACTTCCTACCTCCATGAGGGTGAAAATCAGATTGCCGTCCGCGTAGCCGACCCCGGCGCGAAACCCGACGATGTGGAAGGAATCAAGTACGCTGAAATTCCCCACGGCAAGCAGAACTGGTACGTCCAGACGAGTGGATTGTGGCAAAGCGTTGAAATCAGCATCCGCCCGAAAATCTACCTGGGAGCAGTCCACATATCCGCCGGTGCGGGTGGGAATTTCACTTTCAGCATCCATCTGGTGAATATGCCTTCGGATCCATCCGCCGTGCCCACGGTGGCGGTGGAAATCCTGGGCCCGGATGGAAAAGTCGCCTGGAAAGGGCCGGAAAGCAAGGTCCCCCAGACGGGCGTCTATATGTTTTCGGGTAATCTTGCCAACCCGGAACTCTGGAGCCTGTCCCATCCGGCGCTCTACCAGTTGCGCGTTCACACCAGTTCCGGCGAGGAGCGCTCGTACTCTTTCGGATTTCGAACGTTTGAAACTCGCGATGGAAAGTTCTACCTGAATGGCAAAGTGATTTACCTGCGCGGCGCGCTCGACCAGGCTTTTTATCCCGAAACGATTTACGCGCCGCCGTCGCTGAATTTCCTGAAGAAGGAGATGCGAGAAGCCAAAGCGCTGGGCCTGAATCTTTTGCGCTGCCACATCAAGGTGCCGGACCCTCGATACCTGAAAGCCGCAGATGAGACGGGCATGCTGGTCTGGTACGAAATTCCAAACTGGGACAAACTCACGCCCGACTCTGAAGCCCGCGCGCTGGGCACCCTGCAAGGCATGGTAGAACGCGACTGGAACCACCCGTCGATCATTATTGTCAGCATCGCCAATGAAAGCTGGGGCCTGAAGCTCGACCAGGTTGCAGACCGCGCATGGCTGAAGCAGGCTTACCACCATGCCAAACAGATTGTTCCCGGATGGCTGGTGGAAGACAACAGTGCCTGCTGTCACAATTTTCACGTGTCCACCGACCTGGCGGATTTTCACGAGTACGATTCCATTCCCGACCATGCAGCAGACTTCGATCGATTCGTCGGCAACCTGGCCGGCCGGCCGAACTGGCTGTTCAGTCCGTATGGCGATGCTGAGCCCAAAGGTAATGAGCCGCTGATGCTCTCGGAATTCGGAAACTGGGGTCTGCCCTTCGTTCCCGCTCAGAAGCCCTGGTGGTTTTCCCGGGATTTCCACGGGCAAAGAATCACACTGCCGGATGGATTGGAAAAGCGCTTTGAGGATTACCAGTACAACACGTTGTTCCCCAACCTTCATGGTCTCCTGGCGGCAACCGAGACGCACGAATTCAATTCCTTGAAATTTGAGATTGCCAGTTTGCGCAGCCGGCCGTCCATCCAGGGTTATGTCATCACGGAACTCACGGACGTGATGTGGGAATCAAACGGACTGATGGATATCTGGCGGCATCCCAAAAATTTTGCAGCCGATCTTGCAGCCATTCAGCAGGACGACGTGGTTTTCGCCAGGCCTGCGAAGCGCAACCTGTTTGATGGCTCCCAGGCTGAGGCCAGCGTTTACTTTTCCCACTACAGCCAGCAGGAGTTGGTAAAGGCGACCGTTGATTGGGAGGTGGAAGGGACATCTTTGAAAGGAAGTTTCCCGGCTGCTGATGTGCCGGTTGGCTCCGCGGGAAAAGTGGGCAGCATCGCCTTTACAGTTCCGTCCTCCACGGCGCCTTCCCGGAACGTCCTGCGCGTCCAGATTGTTGCCGGCGGCAAAGTCGTGGCGAAAAATTCGGTTGCCGTTTATTTTTATCCGCGCGAGATGCCATCACTGCCGCCGCCCGTCAGTTTTCACGATTCTCGGGGCAAGCTGCGGCGCCTGGCGGCCGCGATGCAGAGGCGCGACTACTTCGAGACGGACAGCATGCAAGCCCATCCGATCATGATTACGCCGGTCTTTGATGATGCCACGAAGAAAGCGCTTGATTCCGGCGGCACCGTCATTCTGCTGGCCGAAGCAGCGGAAACCATTACTCCAGATATCAAGATTGTTCCGCGCTCGCAGGATGCTCTCAGCGGGAACTGGATCTCCAATTTTGCCTGGGTCCGTAAAGGCTCGGGTCCTTTCGGCAAGATCGGATTTGACACTCTGCCCGGGTTCGAAACCGAAGCGGTCACTCCGGAAGCAGTGGTCATGGGAATTCCGCCCGGGGAATTTCAGGATGTCCTGGCGGGAGAATTCTACGGATGGATTCACTCCAGCGTGGGGACGCTGGTCCAGGCCCGGTATGGCAAGGGCAGGCTCCTGATCTGCACCTATTCATTGAATACCCCTTATGACACAGACCCCTATGCGACTTACTTCATGGACACACTTGTCAGCTACGCAGCCTCGGGTTTTTCACCCAAACTCGACATCACGCCTCAGAATTCTCATGGCGCGCCTCCGCCATCGTCTGAGGCAAAGCCAGTAACTGCCCAATAGGCAGGGCCGGCCCATTTGGATGGGCCGCAAACTACCCGCGGGGCCCGCAGCGGCCGTCATTGCTGGTTGCTGAGCTTTTCGAGGCGGCGCGCGGCTTCATCCAGAGTAGCTTCCTTCTTGCAAAAGGTGAAGCGCACCTGCTGGCTGCCCAGCGAGCGGTCACGGTAAAAGCTGCTTCCGGGGACTGCAGCCACGCCAATCTGTTCAATCAGATGTCGTGTGAAGGCGATATCATCAGCAAACCCGAAACGGCTAATGTCGGTCATGATGTAGTAAGCGCCGTACGGTTTGAAGCACTTGAAACCGGCCTTTTCCAGCGCCGTCAGCAGCCGGTTGCGGCGCTTCAGGTAGTCCTCGCGCAGCTTGTGGTAATAGTCCTCTTCGATGCGCAGAGCCGTGATTCCGGCCTGCTGCAGGGGCGCAGCGGCGCCGACGGTGAGGAAGTCGTGCATCTTTCGTATGGCCTCGGTGATTTCAGGCGGCGCAATCGCGTAGCCCACGCGCCATCCGGTTACGCTGTAGGTTTTTGACATCGAGTTGATGGTAATGGTCCGCTCGCGCATGCCGGGAAGCGAGGCCATGGAAATGTGCCTGCGGCCTTCGTAGACGAGATACTGGTAGATTTCGTCGGTCACGACAAAAGCCCCGGACCGCTTCACGATTCCGGCGATGGTCTCGAGCTCTTCCTGAGTGGAGACCTTCCCCGTCGGATTGTTAGGCGTGTTCAGGATCAAGGCGCGGGTGCGTTCATTGAATGCTGATGCCAGTTCTTCCGGGTCAAACGTCCAATGGGGAGGGCGCAAGGGCACAAAGCGGGGCACGGCACCGCTGATGATGGCGTCCGGTCCGTAGTTCTCATAAAAAGGTTCAAAGACAACAACTTCTTCACCCGGGTCCACAATGGCCAGTAAGGAAGCGATCATCGCCTCGGTTGCGCCGCAGCAGACGGTAATTTCCCGCTCGGGATCGATGGCCAGCCCGGAATCCTTCTCGAAGCGCTCGGCAATCGCCCGGCGAAACTCACGCGCTCCCCAGGTGATGGCGTACTGGTTGATGTCCGCCTGGACGGCCCGCACGGCAGCCTCCTTCACTTCGGCGGGCGCCGGAAAATCCGGGAAACCCTGCGCCAGATTGACCGCGCCATGCCGGAGGGCCAGACGAGTCATTTCTCGGATAACGGATTCCGTAAACTGTTGTGCCTTTTGCGACACCGCGAATTTTTCTGCCATAAAACTTTCCTTATTGCACGCGCATCTGCATTGTGCAGCGCCTTGAACCCTTTTGAAACGATGTCATGACATCTCCGACTCCCCGCCGGAGCCTTAAGCAGCAACGGCCTGCAGGCAATGACGGCGCCCGGCGAAATTACACTCAGGCCTGGTGTTTGATAATGGAGTATAGCAAGAATAGCGCCAGTCGCCCCGGCCATCAGGATGCTAAGGCAATTCGAGCTCGCGGGCGGCAGACAGAAACGTTTGGGTTTGCGATTGGAAAATCCCCTCGAGGCGGGCCGCCGATTTTTTCCGTGATTTCGCGGGATTGGCGGAGCATTCGGCAAACTGCACCGTACCACTGACCAGTTTCCGATAGACCCCGCTGTCGCCAAAGACAGCTTTGAGATAGATGCGCGTTTCCGGGAAGGGGATAGATTCCACAAATTCCTGCTCATCGCGATACGTGTGCAGGCTGAGCCAGTGGTCTACGTTGGTAGGCCCGGCATTGTAAGCTGCAAGAGCTTCTGCGACGTTCCCGTTATACCGCTTGAGGAGCTCGCGAAGGTATGCGCATCCGAGTCGCAGGTTGTAGGCAGGTTCGTAAAGCCTTCGCCGCGCGGAATTCCGGTAGCGCCGGGAACGGGGCATTGTGGATGCCAGAATCTGCATCAATCCGCGCGCATCGACGGGGGAAGTAGCGCGGGAATTGAATCCCGACTCCTGCCGGATGAGCCCCATTACCAGATAGGGGTCCAGGTGGTTGATGGCAGCGTATCGCCTGATCAGACGGACGTGCGAGCTGGGAAAAAGCAATTCCCACATCTCGCGCGGCAGGTCGGAAAATTGCTGGGAGTAATAGTCCGGGACCACTTTTTTCGCGATGTGCAGGGCGTAGTCTGTATGTCCCTGTTCCGCTTCAAAGCGGCTGAGCGCAATCGCCAGAGCAGGGGATTTGGGGTGCCGCTCCAGGCGGGACTGGATGTCCTGCCGGGCGAGATTATCAAGATGCAGTGCGGCAAGCACGTGGAAGGCAACCATGTCCTTGCCGCCGGCGGCCGGCAGGCACCCGCCGAAATCGGGCGGATCGGCCGCAGGGACCTTGCTCACCAGCTCGCGGATGGAGAAGTCCGGAACTGAGTTCGAGCTTTTGTACCCTTCCGAACTTTTTTTGAGCAAGCGGAGCCTTTTGGAAGCCTCGAGCGGGTAATAGCCATGCCGGTAGTGGCGGACCAGAAACTCGTATAACTCATGGGCCTCGGCTGGGCGTGCGCCTTCTTCCAATCTGCCCAGAAAGTAAACCGCCGCAGGAACGTACGGAGAGCCGGGATAATTTCTGATGAGGCCCAGCAGCGATTTGCGCGCTTCATCGGTTTTGCCGGTGACGTATTCGACCCAGGCATACCGCCAGCTTGCCTCGGAAGCCAGCGCGGTTTGGGGGAACGCCTCTCGAAGCGTGCGGTAATACAAAGGCGCGATGTCGAACTCGCCTTTGTACATAAAGTAATTCGCCGCCCTCAGCAGGGCCGCGGCGTGCCAGCGCGAATTAAAGTATTGGACCCGAAGCTTGTTCAAGGTCTGGGCGACTTGCGTGTCGTCTTCGATTCTGGCGTAAGCATCAACCAAAGTCGCGAGGCGCTCGGCATCCAGTTCGGGCGTCGGCGCAACGGCGTTCACCAGGGTTTCAGCAGCAGCATTTGCCTGGTCAAGGCGGATTAGGCACTTGGCACGGCCCAGATTCCATTGCCAGGCCCAGACGCTGTTCCGCCGGTCTTTCAGCAGTTGCTCGTAGACTTTCAGCGCCTCAGAGTAATGCGCGGCCATGTAGAGCCTCTCGACGCGCGCCGTGGCAATTTCATCAGTGACCGGCGGATAGTTGACGCCGAGCTGGGTTTTCAGTTTGGCCAGCGCATCGCGGGCAGTTGCAGCTTGCGGCGAAGTGGGGAAGGCGGAGTAAATATCCTGAAAAGTTTGCGCCGCCAGCCCCAGTTGGCCGCTGTCTGCGTAGGCCCGTGCCAGCACAGCCGCCAGGGCCGGCCTCTCACGCACCTGCGCCACGCTTTGGAGAAGCTGCAGGGCTTTCGGCGCCTCGCCGGTTTGCAGGTAGCCCCAGGCCAGCAACTCGACGGCCTCGTAATGTTTAGTGCTGGATGGATAGCGCCGGCTGAAATCGCCCAGGATGCCTTCTACGGCTTCAGGATGCCCTCCCTTGTAAAGCGCCGAGGCGCGGTAATAATCGGCAAGATCGGCCAGGGGAGAAAGCGGAGATGCGGCCTTTGCCAGATCTTTCGCGGCCTGGTCGTATTGATCGGCCTTGTATTCCTTATAGCCAAGCAAAAAGTAGGCAAGCGAGCGGTCTCTGGCTGACCTGGAGGACGCTGCGTACCTTCTCAGTTCGGGCCAGGTCCTGGAGGAATCGGCTTTTGAAGCCAGATGAACCAGGACAGCCGGGAGTCCCTGCGGGACGGCGCAGGGCGCCGGCGCAACCCACGCCGAGGGGAAGAGAATAACGCCAATAAGGAAAGTGAAGAGAAATTTCACACTGAGGGTCCCGGATAGCCGGACCCGAGAAGCGTGGGATCATTTTCGGCCAGCGTCTTTACCAGTTCATCGTGAAAGTAATCAAACTGTTTTGCCACGGTATGGGCAAAACGCTTCTCGTAAGTTTCCCGGCTGCGATCAATATCCTTCCTGAGGCGCTGATATAGGTCCCTGTTTCTGCGCCCCTCTGCAACACCAGACCTGTTATAAAGTTCGATTTCAGAAACCAGTAGTTTTGAAAACCGCCGTGCGTCACGATGAATCTTCTCTTCCTCTACCGTGATGGGCGGGGCTTCCGGCACTTTTGCAGGAGGGGCAGCTTCCGCGAGCTTTTCCGCAGTCTCCGGCAAGGCCGTTGAAGGCTGTTCCATTTCCGGAGCGGCTTCGGAATCTTCTGCGGCGATGGGCTCGGGGCTCGCAACATCAGAAATTGCAGGGCTGGCAGCAGCTTCCGACCCCGCGGCCATTGCTTCATCTCCGTCTGCTTGTCTAATTCCTGCGCCAGCTTGGACTTTTGGCAGGTCCTCCTCGACCGCGGCAACATGGCCGTTGGCCGCCATCATGCAATCTATCTGCCCTCCTGCGAACGCTGCCAGAATCTTCAACGAGTCGATCAGCGCCAGGTCCCTCTTTTCCCCGGTTTCCGTGTAAAGAACCGCTACTACGGCGTCCGCTGAGCGGACTGGTACAAGCAGGATGCGAGCGTCCGGCGACGGGCGGAGTTTCGACAGCACCAGGCCTTCGCTCTCCAGATCTGCCGGCCTTGCTTCCACCGTCTCCGCAGATTCATAGACCTGGCGGAACGGCCCGTCCTGATTCAATCGAACCACCAAAGTCCGAAGACTGTCTGCGGGCATTTCCGGGTCGAAGCCGCTGGCTGAAGCCCCCCAGGCAGCGCGGCCTCTGATGTCAAACAACACCGCTCGTCCGCTCATACGCGCGGATTCCTCGGCGAGCCCGTCAAGGATTTGCCCGACGTGAGCGGCGGCAGCGAGCCTGCGCACGCACGCCAGCATGCCAGAGGGCGAAAGCGCGTTCGCGCCGTCGTCGCCGGCAAGAGATCTCTCAAGAGGCGCAAGCATGTAAGACGCAGCGTATTCCACTTGCCGTTGCCCAATCTGCAGTGACTTGATACTTTCCTGAAGGTCTTCAATCTGTTCAGCCTGCCGTTTTAAAACCTCGCTGAACTGTTCATAAGCCCGATGGATTGCATCGGATGCCTGGTTTGATTGTGTGGTGTTCAACCGAAAAAAACCTCGACCTTGCTCCCCCTCGCGTCCCTTTTATCCTAACGCCAAAACAGAGCGTGTCAACAGGCATCTCCAGACGTTGCAAGAATATAAGAATGTCCTTATCTTGTCAGCGTTGCCCGACGGGTTTGCGGGGCCCGGGCGTGTTGACACGCCGTTCTGGCAGGAACATACTTTAACTGAGGGGGCGTTCCGGTTTCGACGGAAGCTCTCGCGTTCGAAAGGCACGTCGGGGGTCCACACCACCCGTAATCGGAGTGGAACAACATAACTGCCAACACGCAGTTTGCTTACGCTGCCTAATCAAGGCTAGCGCGTCTCCTCCGCCACTCGCCCGCGGGGCGGAATGAGGCGTCATCCAGCGGGCTGGCTTGGAACCTGCCGTCTGAGGGTTCCTGGCGAGACCGGGCAACCGGACCCAGGCTAGCTGGCGGTTCGTTCTTGCCCGTTCCTGAGGGCCGCCGACGAAAGCAGGAAGTGAACGTGATAAGCGTGTAGGCTTTCGAGCGTAAGGCTTTTCGGACGGGGGTTCGACTCCTCCCGCCTCCACCACTCTAACCTAATTTGTATCAATGACTTACATTGATTTATGAAAACGCACGTGCGTATACTTATGCACAGGGGTATTCTTGCGGGATTCTGTGGGTGTGGTTTGATTGGGATATGAGCATAGGTGGTGACCCACACGACTTACCAAATATCAAGGAGAAAGTGGATCATTGCCGCGTTTGTCACTGTACGGAAAATAATGCTTGCGAAGGGGGTTGCTCGTGGATTCCTTTCGCCGATCCGCCGCTCTGTACGAAGTGCGTTTCCAAGAATCCCGAAGCAAAAAGAATTGTCGGGCTCCGTGAAGAGCGCATACCAAAAAACGCGATACTTCTTGATTTTCCGTGTGAGCATGGATATCACCGCCCAAAGTGTGAATGTCCGCAGGATACGAACGGAAATTATGACGACCGGTTAAAATGGAGTGAGTACAACGGCTTCTTGTGGTGCTCTGTCTGTAATGCTGACTACCCGACGGTTCACTGTATGCCTTTAAGAAACTTCAGCGCGGAGGCAATTGCAGACACTTATCTTCGGATGGTATGGGAAGCGGCGCAGCGAGCACGTGGAAGGAAAATTAAAGGACCGAAAAATCTCTACTGATTCCCAAGGTTCACCTATCACCTCTGGGTTATGAAGGTGACTTTTTCCGTACACGAAAAAATCGCTAGACACGAGACCAAAACTTTCTATTCCTACGTTGCTCGCGCGCGATATCCTTTTGCTCCTCATACTCCCTAAGCACTTCTTGAACGCCCTGCACATTCAAGTTGGATTTCCAAGTCGCTGACCCGTCTGCAACGGCCTTTTGGGCCATGCGCGCAGCTTCGTATTCGGCGGTACGCTTCAGAGTGTCTGGGTTCTTGCGCGGATCTAACGCCTTTGAGAGTAATACAAAGTCCGAAAGACCCTTGGTAACCTCCGGACTGTGTGCTTTGTCGGTCGGGTCAACGAAATCCCACATGAAGTCATTTACGATTCTTGTCCAGGCCAAGTTCCTCTGAATTGCGGTTTGTTCTTTTACCTGTTTTCTCGCGTCATTAATCGCCCAAACGCCGACCACCGCTGTGGCAACTATTCCCCCGATGGCCCACATTGTCTCCGTGCTCATGGCGCGACATTTTACCACGCGGATTATTGGCCTCTGCGGTAATATTGCAATGCGTGTCATACATGGGAGGGCATTATGGATGTTAAGAAATACCTGGAATTGAAGCGCCGGACGGAACACCAGATCAGTGATTTTATGGAAGAGCTTTATAAAACCTATAACGGCAACTACAAGGAGATGCTGGAAGCAGCGAATTATTTACTCGACGAAGCCATGAAGGGATACGAGGAAGCCGAGAAACAAAATGAGGGTAAACAGTGGGAGAGATAGCCGGGACGAAGAAAAACCCGCGTGTGTGATACGTGTGGCAAATACCCGAATCCTACGGCGTGAGCGTTTTCTGCGCTTCGAATTTTCAATAACTTATTTAGAATCAGCGCGGCCGTTTCTTCCGACTCCCCTCGCCTCCACCACCATAGGCAATACAGAAACCTTCTTCAGGCTGATTCCCGCTGGCTCTGAAATAAAAAGGCCCTGGCCACCCGATTTCTTGGGCCGGCCAGGGCCTGAAGTCAATCAATTCCTAACAAGGTTAGAAAATAAACTTCATTCCCAATTGGAGATTGCGGGGGTTCCAGGCACTATTAACTTCCCCGTTTCCAACCTGGGTGCAGGGTTGGCCAAAGCCAATGGACCCGCTGCAACCAGCGTTGATGGAATTCCATTGGGGATGGTTGAAAGAGTTAAACGTTTCGGCCCGGAATTGCAGAGTGGAGCTCTCTGACCGGAACCAGGGGAAAGTGAAGTCTTTGTGCAAGGCGAGGTCCCAGTTGTTCCGGCCCGGTCCTGTGAGCATGTTGCGGCCCATATACCCGAACATGCCGGCCTGGCCGTTGGCCAGGAGCTGGCTTTGTAACGGCTGGGTAATTACCGCCGGGTTAAACCAGCTTACCATGGGGCCAAACTGCGGATCGTTGTAGGTCCCTTTCTGGACTTGCAGAGGTCCAACAGTGTTGCAACGGACCCCGGTGCCGATGCCCGTCGAGAACGCGTTTACGCCGCAGCCGAAATCCACCGGCACGCCGGTGAAGAAGGTGGTGATGCCGCTGATCTGCCAACCGCCCAGCGTTTCCTTCGCAACGCGGCTGGTGGAGTTTTTGAAGAACGGCAAAGTATAGACGTAATTCACCTCGAAAACCTGCGCGCGGTTCAGGTCAGAGGTGCCCTTCCAGCGGTTCATATCAAAGTTGTCATCGACGCCGGTTGAGAAGTAGCTGGAAGTTGAGTTGTCAAGGGTGTGCGCCCAGGTGTAGGCAGCCTGGAGAGTCAAGCCGAAGCCAGTTGTGTGCCGCACGTCAACTTGCAGGGCATTGTAACTTGATACGGCAGTGAACTGTTTCTGGTTGATCCGGCTGAATCCCTGATAGGGGGAGAAGTAGTTGGGATTTACCTGGTTCGTCATCAGCAGCGACTGGACATCGCAATTGCCGGAAACATCGCAACCGCTTCCAGCCAGCGCCGGGACATTCATTGTTCCAACGCCCACGGGAATCTGGTTGACATTTCGCGACGTGTCCAGATGGCGGCCAACGTTTCCGACATAGGCAACCGTCACCAGATTGTTGCCCTTCAGCTCGTGTTGGACGCTCAAATTGTATTGCTGCATGGAGGGATTCTTCTGGTAATACGGAATGGCCTGGATGCCGGCCGGTCCGTACAAACCAGGGCTGAGCGCCTGATAGGAGGTGAGGTTGTATCCCACTGGGGCCAGGATGGCGGGAGCATTGCCTTCGAGGCCGATCACGTTTGCGTCGTTCCCGTTGCCAGCCTCATAGTAGATGCCGTAGCCACCGCGGATTGCCCATTTGCCGGAACCGGTTGGATCAAATGCAAATCCAAACCTTGGTCCGATGTTCTTGTAGTACGTCTTCTGGCAGCCCGGCAGGATCGGCCCGGAACCGCATTGGACGAGCCCATTCCCGAACCCGGTGAAATCATAAATCTGGCCGGTTGCGGGATCTTTGTGCAAGTTTCCATCGGCACCCAGCACGGCTGCGGCCGCAGGGTTGTAGAAGGAGGGGATAAAGCTGGAGTCCACCGTCGGTTTGGTCACGTCGTGCGGCGGAACCAGGAGGTAATAACGCACGCCAAAGTTCAGCGTGAGCCTCTGGTTGACCTTCCAGTCATCCTGGAAATACGGCTCGAAGTCTGTGCGCCGCCAATGTCCTACGCCGTAGCCACCCACCGGAACCCCATTGTACTGGAGAGTTCCTTCCTGGTATTGAGCAATCCGCCCCAGATACATGTCTGCCAGCGCATTGCCCGTAGTGATTGGATTTCCATTGTTGAAGGTGTAGAAGCCTTGAGTATCGAACCCGAACTGTTCGGTCAACTGGAACCTTTCAAAGAAAACGCCGAACTTAAAGGTGTGATTCCCCTTTGACCATGCGACGTTGTCCTTGAAGACATAGATCGGCTCGGCATCGTATTTGCCAACGAAGTTTCCGTTGTCAATACCGAAACTAAAGGGCGTTCCACCGCCCACCGAGACTCCCGGGAGTTCCTGGTTGGTGCTGTTGGCCGCGAAGAAGTTGGAGGCGGTCCACGACGAGGGCTTGAGGATTGACCCCACTTTGTTCCCCGGACCAGGCCCCGGTGTAATCGTGTGGGGTGTATCCGTATAGCTGAAGATGAACTCGTTGAGCAGGTTATTCCTAAGGTTGCTGTTGAGATGGAGCACGGTTTGCCGGGCAGGGACCGAATAAACGCTTTGTGTTGTGTCGTAACTTGATCCCGTCCACAATGCCGGCACGACTGTTTTTGTCCATGAATCGTGAGTGAACCGGACAAACAGCGATGTCTTGTCGCTGATGTTCTGGTCGACTCGAATCATCTGCTCACCGAAATTCGTGGGGACGCTGTGAGCGGCCACATAGCCGTCAATTCCGTTGTTCGGCAATGGGACATACGCGTTCATCATCGCGGCCGCGTTGGGATCGACGGATACCGTATCCACCGTACTGCCGTTAACTGTTGGCAGGACGCAACCCTGGCTGACCAGGAGTGAACTGAAATTGGGCGAGGCTGGATCGCATTGGCTGAAATCTCCATTGCGCATCTGCGGCGTCGGCACGTCTCCTTTGATCAGAGAGGCCTGGCGATATTTTGCCCATTCCTGGGACCAGAAAAAGAACGTCTTCTGCTTGTGGGTGTTATAGAGACCGGGGATATAGAAAGGCCCGCCAAAAGTGTATCCAAAGATATTCCACTTCAGCGGGGTCTTCGGAGCATTGCCGCCCGGCGGATTGATCTGCTGGTTAGCGAACCAATCGTTAGCATCAAGAGTGTCATTTCGCACGAACTCATAGGCGTTGCCATGAAACTCTCTGGTGCCGCCTTTGGTCACCACTTCGACGAGCGCCCCGGCATGCTGCCCGACGTCCGCGCCGTAGTTGGAGGTGGAAATGCGGAATTCTGCGATGGAATCAATCGCGGGTGTTATGGCGCCTCCCATGGAAGTTGAACTTTCCTGGGAATTATTTCCGCCGTCCAGTTCCAGATTGCCATATTCCTCGCGCGTGCCGTTGAATGAAACGCCAACTTCGGCGCCTGCGTGGCCGAGTTGTTGCGCTTCAGAATAACCATTGTCCTGCACAGCGCCGGGAACAAGGAAGGTGAGGGCCCCGAAGTTGAGCCCGTTCAGAGTGAGGTTTTGAATCTGTTTGGAGGTTACCACGCCGGACAAGGTCGCGTTTTCAGTGTCGACGCGCGGCACGTTCCCCGAAACCTCAACCTGTTGCGAGACCTGCCCCAGCGTGAGTTTCAGATCAACACGCTGAGTTTGACCAGCGGAGAGGCTGATCCCTGTCCGAACCTCTTTTTTGAATCCTGAATTGTCGGCTGTCACAACGTAGTTACCAATAGGAATTCTGACAGCCGCATACGCACCTGACGAGTTCGTAGCCAGCGTCCGGACAAATCCTCGATCAGGGTTTGAAACAGTTATCTTGACTCCCGGGACGACCGCACCTGTAGGGTCGGTCACCGTTCCTACGATGGTGGCGGTATCCTGGGCGAAACATGTGCCGGCAAATATAAGCAGGCCCATCAACACCAGAGTAAACTTGTGAAGCATTTTTTTGAAACCTCCGTCGGACTCCAAAACCCACAAAAAACGCACTGCCCTGATGGCCTGGCCGAATCGCCACGGGGAGAATTAGATTTCACAAAAAACCTGACCTGAAAATCGCCTGGACGCCAGACATTCAGAAGCAAAAACAGACAAATTAAGGCGGTAATATTTATGGGTCTCTGTGTATCCTGCCGACGAAATTTTCAAACATTAGACAATTATCTGTGACTCGCGGAAGATACCTGTAAATTGCTTAATTGTCAAGCCGAAAAAAGAAAATTGGCCGGCGCTATCCAAACCGCCTTTGAAAAAACCTTGCAATTATATCTTAATCGCAAGATTTTTGGAGAATAATTTTCAAAGCGACAGCATGATAAAACGTGCTTTGGAATCAGGAGCTTAGCTTGGCGACCAGACAAGGCGGGAGGATAAAGAGGCCTGTTGACATCGCTCAGAAAATCTCTGAAATAACATATATCATCTTTATTTTCAATGGCTTGAGTTGATGCCATGGCTTTCAGCCCGGATGGTGTCTGGTGAAACCAGCCGATGCTCTTCCAGCACTTTTGTAACGCGCTTGATGCTTGGCACAAACCTGCCGTTTGGGTCTAATTTCATGTACTTCATCATCTGGCGGTAGGCCTGGTCGAATTTTTCCTCTTTCAAGTATGCGTTGGCCAGATGGGCATTCACATCTGGCGGGGCGCCCGGATTAATCGTCAGCGCTTGCTGGAAATCGTTTTCAGACTTGCTGAACTCTTTCTGCGAATAATGGAGCAGCCCTAAACGATCATAAAATTGCCAGGTAGTTGGCGACCGCTGGATTCCCAGCCGGAGGACCGCCTCCGCGTCCGGTGCCCTGCCCTCGTCCTTGTAAAGCTCCGCCAGGCCGGAATAGCCGTCCAGGAACTGGCCGTCGCATTCAATCGCCTTGTGAAAATGGAGTTCGGCGTCTTTGATCTGCTTCTGCTCGACGTCCACCAGCGCCATCTCTCCCCAAGCCCGCGCATAACAGGGCGAGTCGGTGACCGCTTCCTCAAACAGCTTGCGCGCGTTGCTCAGCTTCTTTTTCTGCAGTGCCCGTTCTCCTTTTTCGAAAGAGTTCACGGACTTCTTGCTGGCGGACAAGTCTGAAAGCAGGGGAGCGGTCTTGGTCGTCTTTGTGGTGTTCAGAGGATTAAGGTAGATATTCACATTGTTAAGGTTGGCGCCAAATCCGAGTTGGATGTCTTTCGTGTAGATCTCAAAACCTTTGCACGTCACGGTAAGCGTATAATTCCTTACCCGCAAGCCTTCGAAGGAGAACTGTCCGCTGCTGTCGAGGGACTGCTGGGCAACCGGCATTCCTTCGTCGGTCTCGAGCCGGACCGTCACGCCAGACGGAATTGCCACCCCGTGGTTCGTCGTTACCCGCCCGCTCAGGCTCAATCGGGTTTGCGCCGCCGCAGAATTCCAAAAGAAGGGAAGTACCAGCACCGCGATAAAAACCCTGCAGGCGCCGCCAAGAGAACCCGGGTGTAACAAACGATCCGAAGATGCGGTGCGCATGGAACACACCTTCTCTTGATTTTGAGGTGCTTGTACCAGACCCTCAGGCCCAATTTACCACCGCGCGATTGCCAGGCGCAATCCAGTTGCGCGGAGCGTCGGCCCGAGAGGAAGTGCGTGGCGTCAGCATTGCCAGGCTTTTTGCGTGCCATGCACGAACTCACACTGCAAGAGCCGGCGGATTCCACCAGACGGGCAGGTCCAGGTCAGCGTGCAAAACTTTCGCAGCATTGTATCCGCAGAGTCCCGTTATGTTTCCGCCAGGATGGGTCGAGGCTCCGCAAAGGTAGAGGCCGTTGACCGGCGTGCGGTACTCACCCGCACCTTCAAACGGCCGGTTGTAACCCACCTGCCGGTTGGCGAACGACCCGACCAGCAAGTCTCCATGCCTCATATTCGGCAATGAGCGTTCCGTATCCAGCGGTGAGCGGACGAATGCGTCCATCACAACCTCGTCTGAAAGATTAGGAGCAAACTGGGCGAGGAGGTCGCGCAACTGCCGGCCATGAGCTTCTTTCTCATGGTCCCAGCTTGAAGCCGTCCCATTCAAAGCATAGGGTACCTTCTCCCACATAAATAGCGTATGGCCGCCAGAAGGAACCTGCGACGGATCAAACAGGGTTGGACACGCGCCCCACATCACGGTGGATTGCGGAATTCTGCCGTTTTCATGTGCCCTGACAATCTCATGGAACTGGTCCATCTTTTCCAGACCCAGAATCACCATGAAGGCGTTGTTCAACTCGGGTCGTTGCTCTGTCGCGCGGTAAAGAGGAGGCTCACGGAGCGCCAGATTCACCGCAAACAGGGGCGCAAGCAGATTGTACTGAAAACCTGCGGCTTTGCTACGAAGCTCAGACGGAACGGATTCCGAATCCAGCATATCCAGAAACGTCTGCTGCGGGTTAAGGCCGGAGGCGACAAAGGCTTTCGCCATGATTTCACTGCCGTCTTGCGATCGCACGCCAACCACCCTGCCTTGCCCAACCACAACCTTAATGTCGCCGCAGCCGGTCAGGATTTCGCCTCCGTGCTCGCGAATATCGGCCACGAGCGCCCTGGCCAAAACGTTAGACCCGCCCCGGCACATCTGTGCCATGTGCCGTCCGGCAAGCAGAGCGGGAATCGAATGGCCAAAACCTTTCAGCCGAAGATCGATTTCGCGCAATCCGTTAAAAAACAGCAGACCTGCGCGAACGACATCATTCTCGAATTCCTGCAATACAAACTCAACCGGCGAAAGCGCGGAAGTATTCAGCAGCGTTCGGCCAAGCGGCGAACGTTCCAGCAGTGCCTGCCTTTCCCGCGGATGCAAGGGCGGAGATTGAGCTTCGGGAACCAGGATCTGCTCAACGATCGGTCTGAACCGTTCCACCCACTCCCGCAATTTCGTTGCGTCCTTCTTCGAGAATTCTTCGAACGACTGGACCGTCTTGTTGAAGTCCGTCCACCATTCGAGGCAGCGACCGTCGGGCAAAATCAAAGCAACATTCAGGTCCGGCTCGATATAGTGGGCGCCGTGGCGCTCCAATTCCAGGTCGCGATACCAGGGCATCGCCGTCAGGGCCCGATGGAAAAAGGAATGGGTGTTGTGCAGGAACCCTGGCAATCTGGGATTCTCAATCGTGGCCAGCCCGCCGCCGGGGACCTCGGCGCGATCCACGGCGAGTACGCGCAGACCACTGCGGCACATGTAGGCCTGCAAAACCAGCGCATTGTGTCCTGTCCCGAGAATAATTCCATCATAGTGATCTTTCATTCAGGTCCTCTCCGCTGGAATGCGCTCGTAGCGCGCCGCCCGTTTGAGTGTTGCGGGCCGCCGCTATCCGCCCTTATGATAGTTCATCAGGAGACCCCCCAGTGATCCGAACCTGGGCAATCGGCCTGTTGCTACTTGTGCCTCTGGCGCTGGCGGCCAATGCAGCACTGGCACAACAGCCGGCTAGCCCCAAAGCAGTTTTCCAGACAGCGCAGCAGGCGCTGGCCGAGCATGACTACCGGCGCGCCGAATCGGGCTTCCGCGAGTACCTGAAAATGGATCCCCGCTCGGTGGCCGCGCTTTCCAACCTGAGCGTGGCGTATCTGCGATTGGGAAACTACGAGGCCGCGATCGCTACTCTTCAGAAGGCGAAAACACTGGCGCCTGATGTTCCTCAGCTCGACCTTAATCTCGGCTTGGCCTATTACCAGAATCAGGAATTCGCGAAAGCGATCCCGGAATTCTCAAATTTTTTGAAGGCCAGCCCGGGCAGCCACCAGGCGCAGTATCTTCTGGGAGTCAGTTACTTCATGCAGGAGCAGTGGCCGCAGGCACTGGCTGCTCTGGAACCGCTTCAGGAGACCGAGAGCGCCAATCCAGACTATCTTTTTGAACTGGGAGTCGCCTACGGCAAGTGCAATCGCCCGCAGGATTCAGTGCGGACGTTCGAACGCATGATCCAGGCAGGTGGCGAAACAGCCCAGATGCACCTGCTGCTTGGCGTTGCTTACCTGAGCCTTGAACAGAACTCGAAAGCCCGGATTGAACTTGAGAAGGCGGTCAGCCAGAGCCCGCGCCTGATGTTTGCGCACTACAATCTGGGCGTGGCCTGCCAGCGGTTGGGCCAGGCAGCCCAGGCTGTGAGCGAGTTCAAGCAGGAGATGACGATTGCGCCTCATCAGCCCTGGAGCTATGAAAGCCTTGGCGCCATTTACCTTCAACAGTCCAACCAGAACGAGGCGCTCCAGATGTTCAACAAGGCATTGTCCATCAATCCCCGGCTGCCCAACTCGCTTGGCGGAATTGGAAAGATTTATCTGCAAAACGGACAGCCCGCGAAAGCGATCTCCTATCTGCAAAAAGCAGTAGACCTCCAACCGGGCAGCGCCAAAATGCATTTCCAGTTGGGACAAGCGTATCTGAAAGTCGGCGACAAGTTAAAGGCTGAGAAGGAACTCGCGGAGGCCGGCCGCCTGCAAGCCGAGGCCCGGAACGCGTTCCAGAACGATATGTCGGGCGAGTTGCCGGCCCCCAGGTATTCAGGAGAGGGCCATTAGATCAACTTGAGCGGCAAGCTTCCAGTGCAAAAGCCTAAGGCTTTATCAACCCGCGGCCTTCCTGGACAGTTATGAATTGGTTGGAAGGGATTTTTGATAGCCGGTCAATATGTCCACTCGGCCAGCGGATTTCGATCTCATCAGCTTGCTGCGCTTTCCCCAGGCCAAAATGCTGGCGCAGGTCGCTCTGCGAAAGATAACTGGACCCGCTCAGGATTTCGCGGATCTGCCTTTGCCCTCCGGCCGCCACAGAAATCCTCGCGCCGATGGCCGACCGGTTAGACCGGGTCCCAATCGCCTTTACCACCAGCCACTGGTTACCGCTTGAATTGTTGTTCTTCAGCAGTGAGGGAGGTTCACCCATGTTGAGAATCACTACATCCGGGCTGCCGTCGTTGTCGAAGTCGCCAAACGCGCAACCGCGGCTGGAATGCGGAGCGAGCACCGCCGGGCCGCACAGGCTGGAAACCTCTTCGAATTGCCCGTTGCCCAGGTTCCGGAAAACCACCCGTTGCGTCTTGTACTTGTAATTTTTGTCAATCTTTTCCACTTCCGGATAAACGGTCCCGGTGACGTGAAAGATGTCAAGCCAGCCGTCGTTATCCAAGTCCACGAAACCTGCTCCCCAGCCCACGTAGCCGGTGTTAACGGCCAGACCGGCAGGATAGGTCAAGTCGTCAAAAAACTGGCCTTTTACATTGCGGTAGAGAATGGGTGTGTCGCCGCTGAAGTGCAGCAGAAAAAGATCGGGGAAGCCATCTGCATCATAGTCGCCAACGGCCACACCCATGCCGGCCTGCTCCTGGCCGTCACCGTTGACGGCGCAACCGGCTTCCATGCCGACTTCAGAAAACGTCCCGTCTTTATTGTTCCGGAAAAGCAGATTGGGAGACGAGTCGCACGCTACAAAGATGTCCGGCCATCCGTCGTTGTCGTAATCCAGAGCAACGGATGCCAGGCCATACCGTCCGCCGGGTTTGGCGATGCCGGCCCTTTGCGTGACTTCCGTAAAAGTCCCATTGCCATTGTTTCGGTAAAGGGAGCAGGTCTCCATCGGCAAGCCGAGAGGACCGCAAGCCACAGGAACACCTTCAAACTGGCAGGCGCGGCTCTGTCCCCGGGCTGGCAGCTTCTTCAGGTCCACTTGAATGTATCGGGATACAAACAGGTCCAGGTGGCCGTCCCGGTCATAATCAAGGAAAGTGCAACCGGTGGAAAACCGCGTGCTCGACTGCCCCAGTCCGGCTTTCTCTGTGACGTCCGATAAGGTTCCGTCACCGTTGTTGTGGTACAGAACGTTCTTCCCGTAGTAGGTCAGGAAAAGGTCATCGTAACCGTCATTGTCGTAGTCGCCGATGCAGACTCCGTAGCACCAGCCTGTGCGCACCAGCCCGCTCCGTTCAGTGACGTCAGTAAATGTCCCATCGCGGTTATTGCGGTAAAGGTGGTTTGTTGCCGGTTTCTGATCGGAAGCCGCGGCGCCCAGCCGGGTTCCACTCGGCACAAAAACATCCAGCCAGCCGTCGTGATCGAAGTCATAGAAGGCGATGCCCGGGCCGTTCGCTTCAAAAATGAAGTTCTTGGCGTCGTCTTCGCCGTAGACCGTTGGGTGGGTCAGGCCGGCGCGCGAAGCGATATCCGTAAACGCCACGTTCCACGGGCGGCCGGAGAACCTGGGCCGCGGCGCGGGGGGCACGCCGCGTGACGCCATTCCCTGCCCGCACAGATTCGGCAGATTCCCCAGAGAAATTCCTGAAGCAATCAGGGCCGTGATAAAGCGCCTTCGATCCATTCGACTGTTGTGCTGATGCCGCTTCGGGATAAAGCTGCCGGCTAATTGTCCTTCGATTCCCCTTCAGAACCACCGGCAACGCCGCTACGGATTTTCTGCCTGGTTTGCAGGATGCCCTTTTCGGATTTTCTGTAGAGGGCAAGCTGCTGTGCAGCTTCCTGCGCGCGTCCCTGGCGCCGATAAACAAACGCCAGCCTGTAATGAGCGGTTGGGTTGCCTGGCGCCACCGCCACCGCGCGTTCCAGCGGGGTCAAGGCTTCCTGGACCCGTCCCGCCGAGACGTACGCTTCTCCCAGCGCGATCTGGGCCGCTACCAGGTCCGGATTCAACCTGGTAGCACGCTGCAGATGCGCCAGGGCTTCGTCCTTGTCCCGAAGGCTGGCGGCAATCTTACCCAGCTCAAATTCAGCGGCCGCGTTTCCTGGATCGGTTTTCAGTTCCGCCTCGAACTCTTCACGCGCCTTGCCCAGACTTGCGGGGCCCTGCTGCAGCAACAACATGCCAATCGCATAGTGAATCCCAGCAACGTGCGGATTGATTTCGAGCACCTTTCGGAACTCCGCCATCGCATCGTCCTGCTTGCCCTGGATTTCCAGGACCTCGGCATTCATCCGATGAAACTGATAGGACCCGGGACCCACTGCCAGCAGGTGCTGCGACGCGCTGGCGGAAAGGTTCGAAAAGAGGTGAGCTGTGAGGTAGAGGGTTTCAGGATCATTCGGGTATTCGCGCGTAAGAGAGCGGTCAAGGTCGATCGCCTTGTTCGTTTCACCGGAATCCATGTAGCATCGCAGAGCATCGGTGCCGATAATGCGTTTCAGGGATTTGTCCGCGACTCGCTGGAAATCCTTTTCGAGATAAGGCAGGGCTTCCCTGCAGAAGCCGCCCTCCGCCAGGCTTGCTCCGAGAAAGTAATGCGCGTTGGCAAGGCCCGGTTTCAGGCCCAGCGCCGTCCGGCACTCCTTGGCGGCTTCCGCAAATTGCCCCGAGGAGTAATACGCAATGCAAAGATTGGCATGAACTTCGCCCACTTTGGGAACAGCCCTGGCAAGCTCTTTCAGGCGCTCAATCGCCAGCCCATAGTCCCTGGCCTTCAGCGCGGCCTGTGCCTGCTCAGCAAGCGTGTTGGGATTCTTGCCATTCCCTGACTGGCCTGCAAGGAATGGCGCACTCAAGGATACGCCCCAGAGGAGGGAGAAAATCATCATCCCAAGCAACGTACGGGTGGGCAGTCGAAACTCTATCTTCATCCGGTCACCCAGGCAGAGCCGTATGGCGGCCTGTCTCGGGATGCATTCTCCCACAGGCGTTGTGAATCGATCAACGTGAAATAGAACCACCGCTTCCAGCGCGTCAGCCGCGTGTCAAAGCGTAGCCAGTTCGATTTAATTCGGTGGATCCAGCATATCTTTAAAATAAGGTACTTGGAATCTGCAGCTTAGCCATATGCCACCCAAACCAGCACACCAGGGTGGCCCACTGCATCAATACTCCTTTCCCATCTTACGAATGGATTCCGCTAAGCGCTTTAGTATGCTACAAACGGGGAAGGCGCACCCGTATTCGCCACATCCCTGAGTTATTGTTTTGTAAACCCCGGCTTTTTCTGGCCGGCTGTCGGGCTCTGGCGCCCTTGCAAAGCTTATTTAAACCAGCGGCCGGCAACGGTTTGCTGTTGATCCTGAAGGGATAGGACTGGAACCATACTATGATTTTGTTTTGAAATCGGGTAACCTTTAGAATAGTGATTGCGTCGAATACGGGAAGCCGAACGTTGATGCGAGTCCACGGAGGGAGTGGACATCGCTTCCGCAGGCGGTCTGAGCGAACCAGAGCATGAGGAAATTAGTTTTCTTATCATTGCCGATTTGTGGGTTGCTGGCCCTGGGCGGAATCCTTCTTAGGGCATCCCTCGCTGCGGCCCCGCCCGCCGCATCCAGCCAGACCGTTGTGGCCTACGGCAGCTCTTGCCTGAGAGTAGGCCCGCGATTGCTTGCCCGAATCAGCCGCCCCGCCCTGCAATACCTCGAGCAGAGTACAGACGATTTATCTGCCGGGTTGAACGAGCAGCGGCAGACCTCCAGCCGGGTCCGGCGCGGCCGGCGTTCAGTTGCTATTCAGGTTCCTCCATTGGTGCCAGGCGATTTCCTTTCGCCAGGCGCACCTTGCGGCCGGCGATCAATTTACGACGGGCTTCGGTACGGCCGCTCTCCTCCTGAAGCTTAATTCTCTCACAGCACAACTCATATCCAGTTCACCCATATTTTGAACAAGGGTGCTGTCCATCTGCGCAGTACATGCGAAATGGGGCGTGGATATCGGGGTGAAGCCGGGGGCTTTTGGCGCCGGCTGGCTACGAAACAGAAACCCAGGCACGTGGACCAAAACAGAAGAGCACCCAACCTGAAGTGTAAGAGTCTGAGAAGGATTGTTTGGGAAAGATTGCCGCGAGCAGGTTCCCATCAACCTATTCCCCGAATGAGGTGACCGAGCCTATCCATATGTCGACCAAGTCCCGGTATGTTGTGTCCGCTTCCCTGCTGCTGTTGATTTCGACGCCCATGTCTGGCCAGGCGGCGCCTCCGCAATCTCCGGCGCCGGCGGCCCGATCTTTTACGGTACAGGAGGCTGTCAATTACGCGTTAGCGAATTATCCCGCCGTGCGGGCTGCGATGGAAAGGTACATCGCAGCTCGCGAAGGTGTGGGCCTGGCGGCCACCAGCTATCTGCCCAGTGTCAATATGATCTGGCAGGATAACAGGGCCACTCGCAACAACATCGCGGGGATGCTGCTGCCGCAATCTGTTATTCCGAACCCTTCCGGGACCGTCCTTCCGGAATCCGGACGGTCATTCTGGGGCAGCGGGACGGGCGTGCTCTTCAATTATGAGCCCTTCGATTTTGGATATCGCCATGCCCAGGTGCAGGCCGCGAAATCCACTGAGAATCGCACCCAGGAGGAGTTGGCGCTGACCCGCCTGGACGTGGCTTCTTCCGTCGCGGATGCATCGTTGCTGGTGCTCGCCGCCGAACAGCAGGTCCGGGCCTCGCAGGCGGACGTGGACCGGCGCACGGTCTTCGCAAAATCCGTGCACGCGCTGGTGGATGCCCATCTGCGCCCCGGTGCTGATGCTTCCCGCGCAGACGCTGAGCTTGCCGCTGCCCGGACCCGTTTTGTGCTCGCGCAGCAGGCGGAACGCGTAAATGCGGCGGTCTTCGCCCAGGTTCTTGGCCTTGCCGGCACCCGGATTACCATCAAGCCAGGTCCTTTTGAGCAGGCTCCTTCGGAAAAGATCTGGCCGGCCGGTTCCGTCAGCAGCCATCCTGCCGCGATTGCTGAAGAGCGACGAATTGAAGAGGCGCAGGCGCGTGTCAAGGTCCTGGGGCGCTCTTACTACCCGCATATCGCGGTCCAGGCGCTGGCTTCGGCGCGCGGCAGCGGCGCTAATGGCCAGGGAGTTCCATTACCCGGGTCGCCAGGCTTGTGGCCCAGCGATGCCTCAAACTGGGCGGCGGGTTTTTCGGTTACTTTCCCCCTGATGGATATAGCCTCCATCCGGGCACGCACGAGAATCGAGATGGCAAATCAGCGCCGGGAACAGGCGCTCTATGATCAGACCATCCAGACTCTGACGGGCCAGATGGACCAGGCGGAGGTCGTTCTGGACGCCTCGAGGCAAATCGCCCAGAACACTCCGGTGGAATTACGAGCCGCGACGGACAGTGAGGCCCAGGCCCGGGCGCGTTTCAAGGCTGGACTCGACACCATCGTGGACGTTGCTGAGGCGCAGCGGCTCCTCTTGCAGGCTGAAATAGATGATTCTCTAGCTACCTTGAATATCTGGCGCGCATTAGCCCGGCTGGCGGTTGCCCAGGGCGACCTGCAGCCCTTCATCGACTTGGCGAACCACTCCCCGGCAGGAGGCCATTGATCCATGTGGATGGTTAAAGCAGCTCTTCGCAGGCCCCTGACCGTAATGGTCGGAGTGATTGCCATTGTTCTGGGGGCGGTTTTCGCGCTCACGCGCATGCCCGTGGACATTTTTCCTGACCTGAATGTCCCCGTCATTTATGTGGCGCAACCCTACGGCGGCATGAGCCCCGCCCAGATGGAAGGCTACCTCACGTATTACTACGAGTATAACTTCCTCTATATAGCCGGGCTCCAGAGCGTCGAATCCAAATCGATTGAAAACTTCGCCTTGCTGAAGCTCTCCTTCCTGCCCGGAACGGACATGAACCAGGCGCTTTCGCAGACCATTTCCTACGTCAATCGCGCCCAGGCCTATATGCCGGCCGGAACGGTGCCGCCCTTCGTGCTGCGTTTTGATGCCGGGAGCGTGCCCGTGGGATATCTGGTGTTTTCGAGCAGCTCGCGGAATGTGAATGACATGCAGGACCTCGCGCTGCACCGCGTCCGCCCGCTGTTTACCACCCTGCCGGGCGTGTCGTCGCCTCCTCCTTTCGGCGGCAGCACAAGGACCATCGTTATTCACGTTGATCCGGAGCGGTTGAGCGGTTACCGGATGTCGACGGCAGAGGTTGTCAAGTCCCTTCTGTCCGGCAATTTAATCGCTCCCGCCGGGGACGTCCGGACTGGAAATCTTGACCGGATCACGCCCACAAACTCCGTTGTCTCGGATATTCACCAGTTGAACGACCTGCCCATACGCATGGGCAGCGGGCCCACGGTCTACATGCGGGATATAGGCTATGTTGAAGACGGGGCTGACCTGACCCTGGGCTATGCGCTGGTGAACGGGCGAAGGACCGTCTACCTTCCCGTGACCAAGCGGGCTGATGCCTCCACCCTGGCGGTTGTGAAGGAAGTGAAGGAGAGCATGTCAAAATTCCAGAATGCGCTTCCTCCAGACGTCCAGGTCGCTTTTGAATTTGACCAGTCCGGCTACGTGAAGAACGCGCTCAATTCGCTGGTCCACGAAGGCCTGCTGGGCGCGCTGCTTACCGGCCTGATGGTCTTCCTCTTCCTGTGGGAATGGAAGAGTTCCGCCATCGTGATTGCCGCCATCCCGTTCAGCCTGCTGGCCGCCGTGGTGGGCTTGTGGCTCACCGGACAAACCGTCAACATCATGACGCTGGGAGGCCTGGCGCTGGCTGTGGGCATTCTGGTGGATGAATCCACAGTGGAAATTGAGAATATTCATCGCAACCTTCAGGACACGCCCTCACCCTCCGTGGCGGCATTTCATGCCACGCGACAGACCCTGCTTCCGCAGTTTCTGGCCATGCTGGCAATCCTGGCGGTTTTTGTGCCCTCGTTTCTGATGGTGGGCATTACGCGCTCGCTTTTTGTCCCGCTGTCGCTGGCCGTGGGCTTTGCCATGATTGCCTCTTTTGTGCTTTCCAGCACTCTGGTGCCTGTCCTGTTTATCTGGCTGCACAAAGGCCCTGTTAAACACTCGAAAGCCGACTCTGCGCATTCCAGGTTCGCGCGTTTTCGGGAACGTTACCTGGAGCTGCTTAAATTGTTCTTCCGGCGCCGCAAGGCCGTACTGGCGGTGTATCTGGGGCTCGCGGCGTTCGTCATTCTCGTCCTGGGTCCGCTGCTGGGCCGGGAAATCTTTCCCCGTGTGGAAAGCGACCAGATGCAACTTCGCCTGCGCGCGCCGGCCGGGACACGTATCGAGGCAACCCACCAGATTGCCCTGAAAGCCCTGGATGAAATCAAGAAGCTGGCAGGGCCGGAAAACGTCACGAGCAGCATCGGTTACGTTGGCACCTATCCGCCCAGCTATCCTGTCAATCTGATCTACCTCTGGACCAGCGGACCGCAGGAAGCAGTCCTGAGGGTTGCTATAAAGCCGGATTCCGGAATTAAGGTGAGCAAGCTGCAGGAACAGCTCCGCGACCAGTTGCCCAGGCAATTGCCTGGCACCACCGTTTCCTTTGAGCCGGGTGATATCGTGAGCCAGATTATGGATTTCGGCGCGCCCACTCCCATCGAAGTGGCCGTTCACGGTCCCAACATGGCGGTGAATCACGGATACGCGGAAAAGATCCGCCTGCAATTGAGCCGCAACCAACACTTGCGTGACCTGGAATACGGCCAGCCGCTCGTATATCCCAGCCTGAACGTCGATATCGACAGAGTGCGGGCAGGGCAGCTCGGCATCACCACCCAGCAGATCGCGCAGTCGCTGAGTTCCGCAACCTGGTCCAGCCGCTTTGTGGCGCGGAATTTCTGGCAGGACCCCGAAAGCGGAATCGGTTACCAGGTGCAGATCGAAGTGCCCAAGGAGCAGATGAGTTCTATCGAGGACGTGGCAAAGATCCCTCTGATGCAGGGCGGACCTTCCGGCCATCCCAATCTGGGCGATGTGGCCCAGCTCTCCTACGGAAACGTCGTGGGCGAATATGACCGTTACGACATGGAGCGCATGGTAACGCTGACCGCGAACATCGAAGGTGAAGACCTGGGCCGCGCCGCGGACCAGGTGGATTCGGCCATCAGCGCAGCCGGTTCGGCTCCGCGCGGCGTCACGGTGCACGTCCGGGGGCAGGTGGCCCCGATGCGCGAGACCTTGCGGAATCTCGGTCTCAGCGTCTGTTTTGCCATTGTTGTGATCTTTCTTTTGCTGGCCGCCAACTTCCAATCGATGCGGCTGGCCTTTGTAGTGGCCTCGACGGCGCCCGCTGTGATTTCAGGGGTCATCGGGGCCCTGCTCATTTCCGGAACAACCTTGAACCTGCAATCGTTCATGGGAGCCATCATGGCCCTGGGAGTTTCCGTGGCAAATTCAATCCTGCTCGTGACGTTTGCTGAAGAGCATCGGCGTGCCGGGGCAAATTCCATCGAGGCGGCCCTTTACGGAAGCTCAAGCCGGCTGCGGCCCATCCTGATGACCAGCCTGGCGATGATTGCGGGCATGATTCCCATGGCCCTAGCGTTGGGAGAGGGGTCCCAGCAAAGCGCTCCACTGGGCCGTGCGGTGATTGGAGGCCTGATCGCCTCGACGCTGGCCACCTTGCTGGTTCTTCCTGTTTTCTTTGCTAAAACCCAGGAGAAAGCGAGCGTGGCATCGCCCTCGCTCGATCCGACAGATCCGGGCAGTCAGTACTATGCCCAGGGCACTTAGATGCCTTCGGTTGATTAAAAGGAGATTCGATGAGACGCATGAAACATCCGCGCAGCTTGCAGCACGTCACGTGGGGCGACCCCGGGACTGTCTTGGCGGCCCTCGGCTTGATTGGCCTCGCCCTCGTGTACTCGGGATGCGGTTCCACTTCTGCTTCCACCTCGCCTCGGGCGGACGCCAAGGCGGAGCCGCCGGCCATTCCGACAGTCGACACGGTCAGAGTAGCCTCCAAAAAGCTCAACCTGAATATTCCTCTGCCGGGCGAGCTGCAACCGTATGAAGCGGTGGCTATCTATCCGAAAGTGTCCGGATTCGTCAAGTGGATTGGCGTGGACCGAGGGTCGCATGTGAAGCGGGGCCAGCCGCTGGCGCAACTGGAAGCCCCCGAGATTGTCTCCCAAAAGGCTGAAGCCCAGGCCAGGCTGCAGGGCGTGGAAAACCAGAGAATCGAAGCGGAAGCTAAACTCGCGGCCGATGAAGGCACATACTCCCGGCTGAAAGTGGCCGCGGCGACGCCCGGCGTGGTTTCTGAAAACGAACTCGAAGTTGCACAGAAAATTGCCGAGGCTGACCGCGCCCGCACAATCGGCTTGCGCAACTCCGTCGAAGCGGCGAAGGCTACGTTGCACTCTGCTGAAGTGATGGAAAGTTATCTTCGCATTGCCGCGCCTTTTGATGGAATCATCACGGAGCGCAATGTCCACACCGGCGCGCTGGTCGGCCCCTCCGGCGGCGGCAGCCAGGCTCCGATGCTTCGCATCGAGCAGATTTCGCACCTGCGGCTGGTGGTGGCGGTTCCTGAAGCCTACGTGGCAGGAGTCGCGGTGGGCACGAAAGTCGATTTTACAGTCCCGGCCTTTCCCAACCGGACTTTTACCGGAACAGTGGCGCGCATCCCGGATTCTCTGGATTCCAAGACGCGGACCATGCCCGTGGAAATGGATGTTGCAAACTCTAATTGGGAACTTCATCCCGGAATGTTTCCGGCCGTTGTGTGGGCTGTCCATCGGCCGCAGCCTTCACTCTTTGTCCCCCAGTCATCGGTGGTGCGCACGATGCAGGGAACGTTTGTGATTCGTGTGCGCAATGGAAATACGGAATGGGTGAACGTTAAGCAGGGGGCCTCATCATCCGGGACGGTGGAGGTTTTCGGGGACCTTCATCCCAACGATGTGGTGGCTCTGCACGGGTCGGAAGAACTGCAGCCCAACAGCAGGGTCAATCCAAAAGACGGCGGCCAATAGGAACCAACGCTACGCCAATATTCCAGAGAGCATCCGGGCGAATCGCGCTCCGGACGCTCCGCGCAACAAGAGGGACCGAGCAGACCCGAAAATCCGTTGACGGCTGCAGCTACTGAACTCAGAACAAACGCCGCCCGGATTACATCTTCGAAACGCCTTCAGCCCAGGCGGATTGAGCGGCATCTTCCAAAGCTATTGCGCGCGGGAAGAGGATGTTGTTCTCCAGATGAATGTGCTGGTGCAAATCCGCCTCAAACGCCTCTACACCCTGGTACAGCGCCCTGAAACTGGGGCAGGCGTCCTGAGGCGCCTGGAAGTTGCCGCTCAGGCTGCGAATTTCTTTCAGCAGATGCCCCGCGTCATCGTGTTCCAAAACCATCATCCGCACTGGTTTTTGAACTGTTCCAAAGGGCGCCCGTGGAG
>DATEKC010000058.1:0-24899 GCA_035277665.1 Terriglobia bacterium | reverse complement strand
AGCGTCCTGCGCCGGGCCAGGGAAACGCTGTCAGGCGCCGGGCCGGCTTGCTTTGCGGCTGATTTCTTCCGCGCCCGCCAGCCGCGCCAGAGCCGGTCCAGCCCCCACAACGCTCCGGCAGGCACAAACAGGAAGACCACCAGCACCATCAGTTCCACCAGGGTCTTGTTCACCACTATGTAGTGGCCTTCCACCGGCGCCCAATAATTGGTTCGGATGAGCGGTGGCTGTGCCAGGTAGTAAAGCGCCAGCATCACCACGCCGCAGGCGCTGGCGAAACGGGTGACAGCGCCCAGGACCAGCGCCAGGCCGATCAGGGTGAGGCCCCACGTGTTCAGGAAATTCACCGCCGCCAGCAGGGCAGGGCTTGCGCCCAGCCAGTGGAAGAAGCCGGGGAAGAAGCCGCGCGAGAGCAGCAGATAAGGAGCGGCCGTCCAGTCGGGGGTGAGCAGCTTGGCCAGCCCTTCGTAGAGCAACTGCCATCCGACGACGATGCGCAGGCACAAAAGCACCGCCGCCATGGGTTTCCACAATGTTTTTTTCGGGAGCTCTCCGCTGCCTGATTCGGTCATGGCATGGATCCTCTCCGCCCGGTTCCACCCCACCCGGCGTGGCCCATGTTCGGGGCCGGCAGCCATGAGGGGGAATACGCCTCGGCCTCACAGCCACCTATCAGCTAAGCTATCGCTTTATCTCACAGATGGCTGTGATTCGAGTCACGCTGCGCAGTGATGTTTTGCTGCTTTTATGAGGCTTGCGCGGCCTGGCCCTGGCGGTCAAAATGAGGTTGGGATGCTCACCGACAGCAAGCCGCGAAAGAAGGTCCTGCTCGCTGATTACATCAGGAGCGACGAGAACCGGGCGCTCGACGTTCCGCCGGACGACCGCCTGCAGCGCCTGTGCGCATCCCTTGAGGAGGTGCTTGAGGCGGGCGAAATCCTGCCCGTCCACAACCTGTGCCAGAGGTTTCTGAACCTCGCGGCGGATTTCTACAAGGTGGAGCGGCTTCCCGTCCGCGTTCTTGCGGCCCGTCCGGTGCGCAGCCGCGAAGGCGGCTGGGGATACGAACTTTTCGGCGACTATCATCCCGACACCCTGCTCGTCCGCGTCTGGATGCGGACCGCCGTGCAGAAACGCGTCACCTCTTATGGCACATTCCTCAGCACGCTGACCCACGAATTTTGCCATCACCTCGACTACAAGCTGTTCCACTACCGCGACAGTTGGCACACCCGCGGTTTTTACGAGCGCGCCGCCGTGCTCTACCACCACTCGCGCGGCACGCCGGCCAAGCAGTTGTTCTGGATAAAATACCCCGGCGGGCGCTGGAGGATTGACTGGCCGCGCACCAACCGCGGCCGTTGAGGCGGGGAGGGAAGTTGCCCGTTATGCCGGTCCGGCGAAGCGGGTTATGCTTCCCGGATCTTTTCCTGCTGGGAAAGAAAGCGGAACTTTCTGGTTTGCTCACACCGGGACTTCTCACTTTGCAGCGGCCCGCCGGCTGATTTTGCTTGACAAATCTACGCTACTGTGCTAGTCTCCATATTGACTCGCCGGAGCGGTCCTGTCGGGGCGGGGCGAAGGGGCGCTTTGGCCCAGGGGTGACCGCCATGCGGAACCGGCGGCGGGGACGAGAAAAAAACGCGATATAAGGAGGTCAATTTTGGCCGCTTTGGGGCCGAAAAATAAAAAAAGATATCTTATTTTGGAAAACGAAGCCGAGAAGTCGCTGAAAACAAAGGGAAAGGCTACACATGTTAGCCGAAACGAAGCCGAAAACGAACCCGAGAAGTCCTTTAGAATCACACCTGGCGAAAAACGAACCCAAAGCGAACCGGGGCGGGCATAGACCTTGGTTTTTGGGGTCTGCCCTCGGCGACGCTGAGAGGAAAAAAGAGAAGGATGAAGGATGAAGGATGAAAAGCAGCGGAGATGCGTGGGGCATTGGAGATTGGCCATTGCAAGCACAGGAATTGCGAATGATGAGCGAGGGGACAGAACGTCCGCGCCACCAGCGAAGCGCGAACCGCGCAGGCTTCGCGACTCGCGATGGGGGAGATCACGGCCAGGACGCAAGTGCCACAAAACGGGCGGCGAACTGGGTCAATGCGGGAATCCACCTCTGGCAAGTTGGAGTTTATTGACACCCTGAAATGCGCTCTGCTACGCTTGAGCATTGCCGTTGGCGGCTCCGGGGGCCTTCATGAAACAAGGAATTAGCGCACACGGTTCCGAACGCCTGCACCGGCAGGAGATTATCATGGGGAAATTTATTAAGGCCGTTATGGGAATTGCCTGCGCCACAGCCTTGTCACTGGCTTTGGCGGGGAGGACCCGCCTGTCCGGGCAGGACCTGGAGAGGATCGGCCCTGTCCCATCCACGGCCACCAGCGGGACTGAAACGCAGCAGGCCCGGCCGACTGCCCGCAAAGACAGTTCAGAATCGGCCACGAATGAATTATCCCCGGATTACGTGATTGGCCCCCAGGACGTCCTGCAGATCACGGTGTTCGACGTTCCGGACCTGAACCAGACCGTGCGCGTTGCCAACGACGGCACCATCGGCCTGCCGTTGCTCGGACGCATCGAGGCTTCGGGGTTGACGACAGACCAGCTTCGCGACCGGCTTGAAAAAGAATTGGGGAAGAACCTTGTCCAAAATCCTCAGGTCAGCGTTTTTGTCCAGCAGTATCAGGCGCGCCCCGTCTCGATTGTCGGGGCGGTTGAAAAACCCGGGCTTTACCAGATTACGGGACCGCGCTCGATCATCGAGATGATTTCGCTGGCTGGAGGTTTGTCCAAACGCAACACAGGAGCGCCCGGTAAGACGGTTTATGTGACCCGGCCGGGGGGATTCGGCAATCTCAAAATCGTCCCCGGCATGACCATGCTGACCCCTAACAAAATAGGAATCAACCTGAAAGACCTCCTCTACACCCAGGCGGAAGGGCTGAACATCCGGATCGAACCTCGCGACATTATCGCCGTTTCCAAAGCCGAGGTGATTTACGTCGCGGGCGGCGGCGTGCAAAAACCCGGAGGCTTTATGCTGGAAGATCGCGACTCCGTCACCGTGATGCAGGCGCTGGCTATGGCACAAGGATTGGCGCCCAACGCAGCCCGGCGCCGGGCACGCATCATTCACACAAAACCGGACGGCTCTCACGTGGAAAAGTATATTGACGTCGAGAAGATTATCAGCAACAAAGAGCCTGATCCGGTTATGGCTGCCAATGACATCCTCTATGTTCCGAGCAGCAGAAGCAAGGCTGCAGCAAAGAAAACCGTTGAAACCATCGTTCAAACCGTCAGTGGATTCCTGATTCTCCACCCCTGATGTCCAGGGAGCTCGAAGGTGCTGCGCAAGGGGCATTGAAATGGAATCCGAGGAGGCTGGAACATGTGGGGTTGGCACAACGTCAGGCCGGCTGTCATTCAGGCCCCGCAGGCGCCACCAGACCGTGGAAAAGCCTTTTTCCTGCAAATCCCTGCGCGGTGGCATGAAAGGGTGTTCCTTAATTCACTCGCTGATTTGCCCCAAGTGTTCATAAGAAGATACACTTTCAATTCCCGGGCAGCCGGGATTCCCCTCCAAGTTATAGAACATATTGATTATTAGGCCGTCAGCAATCAATTTGTCAATAAAAGGAACCTGATTTGCATAGTATGGGGTCGCCGCTACGGGAGGGGGACCTTTAGCGCACCGAGAACCGGGCCATATAACTTTACGCAGGGACCAAAGAATCATGGCGCCAGACAAAGCGCCACAGATCCAACTCTTGTCGCACGAACCACGCCGCCAGGCGCTACGGAGTGGTCTCGCTATTCTCTTCCGCAAGTCGCCTGCCCTGAAAATTCCCTTTGTCACAGGCCACAATGGGAATGGGAATAATCATAAGATACCTCAAATCAATATCTTAAGCCACGAGCCTCGCAGTAAGGTCATTACCGGCGGCATTGCCACGCTGCTTCGCAGATATCCCACTCTTCCGGCCACTCTGCTCCACGGCAGTTCAGGCAACGGGCACAAGATCCCAGGATTCAAGCTCCTTTCACACGAGCCGCGGCGCCATGCCATTCGCGGGGGGTTCAAGTCCCTGTTTTTGAAGAATCCGCCGCCCCGCCCGCTCATCATCTGCCGGCAGGAGGTGGGAGCGAGAGGCGGTCCGAAATTTACGGCCTTATTTACCTCGTGCCTGATGCATTTCTCTCTCGTATTCTTCCTGCTTTCAGTCCCGTTCATGTTTCTGCTGCCGCGCCCTGCTGACAACATCCACCTGCCGCAGATTGTGTATGAGTTTCATGAAATTGAGCTGCCCAAGGACCTCCCATCCGTGAAGCCGCCGGGAGAAGGAGGACAGCCGGGACGAGGAACCCAGCCGGAGAAGGCCCCGGCGAAGGGCAGCAGCGCCTTCCATCACAGCGCGACCGTCGTCTCCAATCCGCCTAACCCGGATAATGATTTCCAGACCATCATTCAGCCCCATGTCAATCCTGCCAAACGGCTTGACATCAAGCTCAAGCTCCGGTTACCGAACATTGTGCTCAGTGCTTCACAGCCGCTTCCCGGCCCTCCAGCCGTGCCTCCTCCGCCTCCGATGAAGCTCTCGGTTCCAACCACGCTGAAATCGCTGACGATTCCCAAGACGACAGTGATTGCGACCAGGGCGCCGGATCTGACGTTGCCGGCATCTGACATGCCCAACATGCCGGCTATTCCAGTCCCGCCGCCGCCGCTGCCGCCATTACAGAAGGCGAAGGCTGCACCCAAGAACCTCGACATTACTGCGGTGGCAACGCAGGGGATGCAAGCCACCTCAAACGGCTCGGTCACAAGTCTGCTATCTCTCAGCCTGACTCCCGGTCCGCCAACTGACAAAATCAGCATCCCGGAAGGAAACCGTTACGGGGCATTTAGTATCTCGCCCGCCGGCAACCATCCCGGCTCACCTTACGGTAACAATGGCGGCAGCACCAATGGCGGCACGGGCGGCCCCGGAAGTGGAGGCGACTCCAGCACAGGCGTAGGACCAGGCCTGAAGGGCGGGGGCGGCGGGGGCGCAGCAGTCAATGGGCTGGGCGTTTCCACAAGCGGCAACCCGGGCGCCGCAGGCACTGCCGGCGCTGGACGTCTTTCCGCGGGTATGCTGGCCAAAATGGTTTATCCCATCCTCCGTACGCCGCCGAAAAACCGGTTTGCCATGGTGGTGACGGCAGGACCCCAGGGAGGCGGCGGGCTTCATGTGTTCGGCGTCCTTAAGGGCGGAAAAGTCTATACGATATTTCTTCCCATGCCGGAGAAAAACTGGATCCTGCAGTACTCCATGGTCAAGGACCCCATCGCCCAGACGAAACCTCAGGGGAACGGTGTCACTCTTCAGATCGATTTCGGCGTGGTGCCCCCGGCCGTGGAAAAACGCTTTGACTTCCACCATCCCTTCCTGACCGCGGAGCAAAAGAAACAGATGATTATCCTGCACGGGTTCATCGGCGCAGATGGCTCCGTCGAGCAACTGACTGTTTATCGCGGGGTCGAAAACGTCGCCAACCAGGCGGCCGCCGCGGCCTTCTTGAAGTGGAAGTTCCAACCGGCCGTCAAAAGCGGCAAACCCATTCCCATCGAAATCCTTTTGGGCATCCCGTTGAGTTAAGCCGAGCTTCAGAGTCCTGCTTCTATCGAGCCCTGATTCTGCCACAGCGTCATTAACCTCCCGGCACTCCCTATTTGAAATCTGAATTCCCGGTAGTAAGTGGTCAGGAAGCGACGCTTCTCTGGAAGGAGAGCGGGAACGCATCAGACACATGCTCATCACGGAATTCATCGAGGTCTTCCGCGACCCGCGCAATGAGCCGTGGTTCGATGCACTCGATCTAGCGGGTGCTCCAGGCCTCGGTGAAAAAGCGCACCCAGTTGCCGTGCATCACTCCCTCGATGTCGTTTTCCGAATATCTCTTTTCCTTCAGGATCACAGCGATCTGTTGAAGGTCCGCTATCGTTTCGAGGTCGCCGGGAGATTGCTCTTTGCCGAACCCGCCGTCGAGGTCGCTGCCAATCGCAATGTGCCTTGCATTTCCGGCCAGTTGGCAGATGTGGTCCATGTGGTCCGTCACCCTTCTGAGCTTGATCTGGCTGTTGTCCGTCTGGGCGCGAACATAGCCGGGCCACAGCATCCAGCAATCGAGCACGCCGCCGATCACGGCCCCGCGGTCAATCAGCGCCTGCAACTGCTCGTCGCTGAATTGCCGGTCGCCCGGAACCAGCGCCCGGCAGTTGTTGTGGCTGGCAAGCACCCTGCCGTGAAATGATTCCATCACCTGCCAGAATCCTTTGTCGGTCAGGTGCGTCATATCCACTATCATGCCGAGTTGTTCAAAAGCCTTTAACAGCTCAAACCCTTTGGGAGTCAGCCCGTCGGTGCCGCCCGTTCCATGGCCGTAAATCCCGGGGCCGTAGTGGGTGAGCCCCACCACGCGCAAGCCCTTCTCCCACCATTTCGCAGCGTCGTCCGGCGAAAGAATCGGGTCCGCGCCCTCCATGCTCAGGATGTAGCCGATGGCGTCACGCGAACCCTGGCGCCACGCTTCAAGATGGGATTGGATGTCGGCCAGCGTTTTCAACATCCGCAGATGCCCCTTCCCTTCCATAATCTTATAGTAAGTTCGCTGGCCATGGCCCATGGCGGAAGCGGTTTCCTGGCTGCTCCAGTCGAGCAAAGCCTCCTTCACCGAAGTGCAGCGAGCCAGAACGGTGGCCAGGCAAATGGCCACGTCGCCCCGGCGCAATTCCTGAAAGCAAACGGTGTTTGCGCCGCGATGGTATTCATCCATTCCAGCTTCACTTTGCCGGATTTCCGCCACCGGCAGAGTCAAATCGCGGTTCCAGTTCAAGGCATTCCACGCCAGGTCAAGATGCGAATCCACAACGATCATGCGAGTCTCCTTCAGTCCTTTGTTGCGGGCGCCAGC
Source organism: Terriglobia bacterium (assembly GCA_035277665.1). Classification (GTDB taxonomy): domain Bacteria; phylum Acidobacteriota; class Terriglobia; order UBA7540; family UBA7540; genus SCRD01. The sequence goes on along the minus strand of DATEKC010000058.1, from coordinate 17,933 downwards.
AAGTTTTCAATGCCCGCTTCGTCGAGCCTGCTTTGGGGCAGGCCGGTCACCAGCATCCACCGGATACTTTATCGCCAGCTTCCGAATATCATAATTGAATTTCAAAAAGAGTTCCTGCCAGCGTTTTGCCTGGCGCGGCGTGTAGCGGTAAAAGCCGCTTCCGGTGGAAACGCCTTTTCCCCCGGAGTCCGCCACCTTCCTGATGAGTCTCGGCACCTCCTTTGAACTATCAAGGTCCGGCAACAAATCCTTCATCACGAGCTTGTAAGCCTGGACCCCCGTCAGGTCCATATACCGAAAAGGCCCGGCGAAGGTGATCCAAAAACCTACATCGTTCCTGAGCGAGCGATCGACATCTTCTACTGTCGCCACGCCGCTCTCCACCAGGTGGAAAGCCTCGCGAAACATGGCGTAGGAAATGCGGTTGGCGATAAAGCCACGCACATCTTTCCGCACCAGCGCAGGTTCCTTTCCCCATCGCTGCGCCATCTTGACGGCGCGTTCTGCTGACTCCGCCGACGTGGAATCGCCGCAGATGATTTCCATAAAACGCGTCACGTGCGACGGCTCCGCCCAGTGCATACCGATCACCCGTTCCGGGTGGCGGCAGCCTTTTTGCAAACTCGATATCGGGATCGCCGAAGTGTTGCTCGCCAGCAGGGCGTCGGCGGAAACAACTTTTTCGATCTTCTCGAATGTTTCTTTCTTGGCGCGAAAGTCTTCAGTGATCGATTCAATCACCACCCCGCAATCCGCAAATCGCGCAAAGTCGGTTGTGACCGCCAGTCTGCGGACCAGATCCGCCGGGTTTGCCTTCAGCAACCCTTCGCGTTTCATCTCCTTCAGCATCTTCAGAACCTGTTGCCTGGTTCTTTGCCGGGCTGTGGCATCCACGTCCAACCCAATGACCTTCGCTCCGGAACTCAACAGGCATGCGACGATGCTCTTCCCCGTGAGCCCCAACCCCACAACACCGGCCTGCACGCATCCCGCCTTTTGTCTTTTGTCTGATCGCTCTTCTCTTGGCGCTCGACTCACCTTTGCCATGTGATGTCCTTCCGCACGTGACATTGTCAACCAATTCAAGCATTCAACTGCTCCTCAATATGATACAGGCAGCCAGAATAGTCACCCAGCTTTGCAGATCGGACTGCTGGTGCCGGGCCCCGGGCTCTATCCAACGCGAAGCTAAGAGTTGACATGTGATTCGCGGCAGAATATTTTTCTTTAGAGCATAATTTTTGCATCGAGCAGGATGAACTGTAGTTCCGGCATCGGCCGTGGGGGATCACACCGCACAACTTTGCTTCAGCACCTCAACAGGGGAGAACACTTATGGACCAGAACAACGCCGACAGCAGACAGAGCCGGAGAGACTTTTTAAAGGCGGGCGCGGGAGCGCTTGGGGCGCTCAGTGTAGCGGGCAATTCATTCGCGGCTGGATCAGGCCAATCTTCCACTGGCGCTCAGAGACCCAATTTTGTTTTCTTCCTGTCGGAAGGAGTGCGGCCGGATGAATTCAGCGCCAGCAAGTTGCAAGGCTGGAACGGGAACGGTCTCAGCGCCATGGGCAGCGGCATTATCAGGACCCCGAATCAGGACCGCATCATTACTGAAGGCATCACCTTTCGCAACGCCTTTGTGACTTACGCACTCTGCCTGCCCTCAAGGGCGTCCATCCTAACCGGACTTTACCCCCATCGCTCCGGGGCCATTGACAACCGGGAACGCTCGATTCCCGAGGGAGTTCCCACCATTGCCGACATGCTGCGCGATGCGGGCTACGACGTGGCCTTTTTCGGCAAGGCGCACATCCGCAACCTGAGCAAGCAGAATTGGGATACCTTCTTTGGCGTCGAGGCGGCCGGGGCGGATTACTATCGTCCGGTCCTGATCGAGAGCCATCAGGGAGTGGTTAAATCCCGGAAGGAATATCGCGGCTATGTGGATGACATCATTACCGAGCGTGCGCGTAAATGGCTGAGTGAACGGACTGACAAGCCGTTTTGCATGTTCTTCTGGTTCATCGCCCCGCATGCTCCGTTTTATCGCCCTCGACGCCTGCTCGACCTCTACAACGGCGTGCGCATCCCCAAGCCCATCACATTTGACGCCGACCTGAAAGGCTATCCGGGCAAACCGCTGGCGTTTAAAAATGCCGATAACAAAATCGGGACCACCGTCCTGGGCGATGATGATCCGCGCTCACTTGAAGAATTGGTAAAAGACCACTTTGCCGGCGTGGTGAACAATGACCAAAACGTCGGCATGATAATGAGCCGGCTTGAAAAGGCCGGAAAGCTGGATGATACAGCCCTCATTCTCAGCTCTGATCATGGCTTCTTCCTCGGCGAATGGCGTTTTTATGACAAGCGTTTTATGCACGAGCCCTCCATCCGCGTGCCTCTTTCCATCCGCTATCCACGCCTCCTGGAGAAAGGCGTCACACGCGATGAAATGGCCCTCAACATCGACATTCCGCCCACCATCCTGGAACTTGCCGGCATCACTGACCCGAACTGGAAGGATTGGGTACAGGGACGGAGCCTCGTTCCCTTCATGAAGGGAACTCCGCCTTCTGACTGGCGCAAGGACTGGCTCTACGAATATTACGAATATCCAGGCGAGGAAATGGTCAGGCCGCAGCGTGGCGTCCGCACTGATCGCTACAAACTGATCCATTATTTTCTGCCGCCGGAAGAATTCGAACTCTACGACCTGCAGGAAGACCCCGGCGAGCTTCACAACCTGTATGGGGATCCTCGCTTTGCCAAGCTCACAGCAGATCTCCGCAACCGCATCGACGAATTGCGAAAAGAGACCGGCGACGAGTACGAGTACCAGATGCCCAATTCGTTTGAATTTGAGAAACAGAAGTTGTGAGCATAGGCGAATCCCACGGACTTGGCTTGGCGTGGCTTCGGAAAAGCCCCAAAGGAGGAACGTAACCATGGACTTCAAAGGAAAAGTTGCGATTGTAACGGGCGGCGCGTCTGGGATCGGAAAAGCCTGCTCACAGGAATTCGCTGAAACAAATGCTGCTGTGGCGGTGGTTGACCGCGACGCCAAAGCAGGCAAAGAAACTGCGGCGGAGTTGAAGAAAAATGGCGGCAGAGTGGAGTACTTCCAGGCGGACGTCTCTTCCGCCCCGCAGGTTGAGAAGTTGATTCAGCAGGTCGTCGATACTTTTGGCGGCATCGACATTCTGGTGAACAACGCCGGAATTCAGCGCTATGGCACCGTCACCACGACGTCAGAAGAGGAATGGGACGAAGTGCTGGACATCAACCTCAAGGGCGCCTTCCTCATGTCAAAATACGCTATCCCGAATATGATCGAACGAAGTGGCGGGTCCATCGTGATCACAGGCTCAGTGCAATCGGTCGCGGCCCAGCGTAACTCGGTCCACTACGTGGTGAGCAAGCACGGTCTGCTGGGATTGACGCGTTGCATCGCCCTTGACTTTGGAAAACAGAACATCCGGGCCAACTGCGTCCTTCCAGGCGCCATCGATACGCCCATGTTGCGATGGGCCGCCAACCTCGACAGCCATCCTGAAAAAGTTCTGGAGGCCTGCGATGAAGTGCACATGAGGGGCAAGATGGGGCAGCCGGAAGAAGTGGCGCACGTGATTGTGTTTCTGGCAAGCGACCAGGCCTCATTCATGACCGGTTCGGCTGTGATGGTGGAAGGCGGGCTGCTCGTTCCGGTGGGCGGAATGGCGTTCCAGCAGTCGGGAACAGGCTCTACGAAGGCATAAACGACGGAACCCAGCAAGTTGTCGATTGCTCTGGGAGTGAACAGCAGTTCTGCAATTGCTACCGTGAATACCCACTGTTATACTGCTGGCTGGTCGTTAGAAATGACCGGGATTTCAATTGTTGAGTTTGGATGATTGCTTCTATAAGTCCGCAAGTCGATCCTGAGCCAAGGTAAGCGTCTTCCGTGCCAAGAGATTCCCACTCATCCGAATCCGAATTTCCGGAGCCTGCTGAAAGCCCTCAAAAACAGCTTTCGGCCCGCCGGAACACCCCCAGCCTTGAAGAGCTTGCGGAGCTCGACCGCCTGCTAAGTTTGTGTGAAGTACAATCCGTGCGGTCAGGGGTTCCCTTTCCCTTGGGAGCCAGCATCCGGGCAAACGGCGTCAACTTTGCCGTTTTCAGCCGTCACGCAACTGGAGTGCGACTGGACCTTTTCAATCGGCCTGAGGATGCTATGCCGGCCAGGACGATTCTGCTCAACCCAGCCAGGAACAAAACCGGCGATGTATGGCATGTATGGCTGGAAGGTATTCGTCCGGGGCAGCTTTATGGCTATCGCTTTGCCGGTCCCTATGCGCCTCAGGAAGGGCATCGTTTTAATCCCGACAAGCTTGTGGTCGACACGTGCGCCAAGGCGATTGCGCCCGTTCCCTGCCGAAGCTATCGCAAGGCACTAGGTTACGATCCGACATCCCCCCTGCGGGACCTTTCGTACTCGATTACAGATGATGCGGCGACGGCGCCCAAATGTATCGTGACATATCCCGATTTCAACTGGCAGGATGACCAGCCGTTGCGGCTGTCGTGGGAATCGACCGTTATCTACGAACTGCACGTACGGGGCTTTACCATCCATCCCAGCGCCGGAGTCGAGTTCCCTGGCACGTATCACGCGCTGACCGAAAAAATCCCATACTTGAAGGATCTTGGCGTGACGGCCGTCGAACTGATGCCCGTCCAGGAGTTCAACGAGTATCACATGCCGCGCATCAATCCGCAGACTGGCAAACGCCTGCGGAACTACTGGGGGTATGATCCCGTCAACTTTTTCGCCCCTAAAGCGTCATACGCACGGGTCCACGAGCAAGGCGCGCAGGTATTGGAATTCAAGGAGATGGTGCGAGCCTTTCACCGTGCGGGCATCGAGGTGATCGTTGACGTTGTATTCAATCACACGGTTGAAGGCAACGAGATGGGGCCCACCGTCTGCTTCCGCGGTATCGATAACTCAATTTACTACTGGCTGGCAGAAGAGAAGCGTTATTATCGTGACTTTTCCGGCACAGGGCAGACCCTCAATGCCACGCACCCGGTGGTGCGCGATCTGATCCTCGACGCCTTGCGTTACTGGGTGATCGAGATGCATGTGGACGGATTCCGCTTTGATCTGGCCTCTGTGCTGGGCCGGGACCGGAGCGGCAAAGTTCTCTCGGATGCTCCTCTGCTGGAGCGTATTGCGGAGGACCCCATCCTTCGCGACGCAAAGCTGATTGCCGAAGCCTGGGACGCTGCCGGAGCCTATCAGGTGGGTGGCTTTTCCCCGCACCGATGGGCCGAGTGGAACGGCCGCTTCCGGGATGACATCCGAAAGTTCTGGAGGGGCGACGAAGGGATGGCCCCCTACTTTGCCAGCCGGATTACAGGAAGCCATGACCTGTACCACGAATCAGGCAAGGGACCCGAGTGCAGCATCAACTTCGTCACCTGCCACGACGGCTTTACCCTGAATGATCTCGTCAGCTATTCACAAAAGCACAACGAAGCAAACGGCGAGGGCAATCGCGACGGTGCCAACACAGATTACAGCAGCAATTACGGCGTTGAAGGGGAAACCGACGATCCGGCGATTGATACTGTCCGCCGCCGGCAGATCAAAAACATGCTGCTCACCGTCGCCATTTCCCGCGGCGTTCCGATGATTCTTGCGGGAGACGAATTCCGCCGCACCCAACTCGGAAACAACAACGCATACTGCCAGGACAATGAAATCAGCTGGGTCGACTGGTCATTGCTTCAGCGAAACCGCGACATCTTTCAATTTGCGCGCGGCGTGCTTGCGCTCCGGCAGGCGCATCCGGTGCTGCGCGTGGAAGCCTACTATACCCACCAGGAGCTGCGCTGGTTTGATCCCAGACGGAATGACCCGGATTGGTTCGATCCGCGCGCCAGGGCACTGGCCGGCCTGGTTCATGGACAGGATAGTCCCGATCTTTATCTGATGTTCAATGCGGACAGCAAGGCGATCAGGTTCGTGCTGCCGGCGCCCCGCCAGGGAAAATGGCGCCTTGCTGTAGATACCACAAGGCCCACCCCCAGAAATTTTTATACTCCCGGGGCAGCCATACCTCTCCGAAATCAAGCAGGTTATCTGGTTGCCGGCAGTTCTGCGGTGATTCTGGAAGCTGACCGTTCAGACAGGGTTCAACTTCCAGATCTCCCGGGCATATTCAGCCACGACGCGATCGCTGGAAAACTTTCCGACCCTCGCCACGTTGAGGATTGACATGGTCGTCCAACGCTCCGTGTCGCAGTAAGCAGCGCTTACTTTTTCCTGGGCTTCCAGGTAAGAGGGCAGGTCCGCCAGATGGAAGTACTGGTCGTCCTCATCGAGAAGATCGTCAACAATCCAGTTAAACAGCCCCGAGTCCCGGGGACTGAAGAGGCTGGAGGCAAAAGCATCAACAATGCGCTTAATCCGCGGATACTGTTCGTAACAGGTCCGCGGTTGATAGGAATGCTGCTCCCGCATTTCCTGCAGTTCCGGCGCCTCGTGCCCGAAAATAAAGATATTCTCTTCACCAACCTCTTGCCGAATTTCGATATTCGCGCCGTCGAGCGTGCCAATGGTGATGGCGCCGTTCAGTGTCATTTTCATATTGCTGGTTCCGGATGCCTCCATCCCGGCAGTTGAAATTTGCTCGCCAAGGTCCACAGCGGGGAAAATCCTCTCCGCCAGGGAAACACGATAGTCGGGCAGGAACGCCACCTTGATCCATTCCTGCGCCTTCGGATCACTGTTGATCACCCGCCCCACATCGTGAATCAGTTTAATGATCTGCTTGGCTTTCCAATAGCCGGGAGCAGCTTTGCCGGCAAAGATGTGCGTTCTCGGCACGGCCGGCTGACTGCCATCCTCGATCAGCGAGAGGTATTCATCGACAACGTGCAAAACGTTCAGAAGTTGCCGTTTATAGGAGTGAATGCGTTTGACCTGAACGTCAAATATGGAAGAAGGATCCACCTTGACGCGCAGGGTATCCTGGATGATCCGAGTAAGCTCCGCTTTATTGGCGGACTTGGCTCTCCGGAATTCGGCCCGAAAATCCGGATTGGCGACATGGTCCTCAAGCTTTCGAAGTTGGGACAGTTCACGTATCCAACCATCCCCGATGGTGGCGGTCACCAGTCTGGAAAGGTCCGGGTTGGCCTTCAGCAACCACCTCCGCGGTGTAATGCCGTTAGTCTTGTTGTTGAATTTCTCCGGCCAGAGCCTGTAAATATCGGGGGCGAGCGTGGTTTTGATCAACCCGGTGTGAATTTCGGAGACTCCGTTGATCGAATGGGATCCCGCCATCGCAAGATTTGTCATCCGCACTTGCTGGGGTTTCGATTCCTCAATCAACGAGACTCGATTTAACAGTTCTGGATCTCCCGGACACATGGCCGAGACTCGTTCCAGAAAACGCCCGTTGATTTCATAGATAATTTGCAGGTGGCGCGGAATGACATATTGAAGCAGCGGTACCGGCCACCTCTCCAACGATTCCGGCACCAGTGTGTGGTTGGTAAAACCAAACGTTGCCTGAGTGATTTCCCAGGCGTCCCGCCACTGCAGGGCTTTCTCATCCACCAGTATCCGCATCAACTCCACAACCGCGAGGGCAGGATGTGTGTCATTGAGTTGAATGGCCACCTTTTCTGGAAACTCATCGAAACCCTCGTGATCCTGCTCGAATCTTCGAATCGTGTCCCGAACGGCGCATGCCGCCAGAAAGTACTCCTGCACAAGTCGCAACTCCCTGCCGGCAACCATGGCATCGGAAGGATAAAGCACCTTGGAAATTGTTTCTGAGGCTATCTTTTGCTCAACGGCTTTGAAATAATCGCCGTCATTGAAAATCCGCATGTCAAAGTCGAGTGACGAGCGCGCTGAATAAAGGCGCAGAACATTGACAACCGTGCCGCCATACCCTGAAACCAGCACATCATAGGGAACGCCGATCAGGACCTTCCAGCCCATCCACATCGGGTTATACCCGCCGTCACGGTCAAGGGCGTGCTCGATGTGGCCGTAAACGGGAACCAGACAGGCTTCCTCAGAGCGCCCAATTTCCCAGGGGCTGCTCTGCGCGAGCCAGTTTTCAGGCTTTTCGCGCTGGTAGCCATTGTCGATTTCCTGCTTGAAGAGACCATACTCGTAGTTGATGCCATAACCATACGCAGGCATGCCCAGTGTGGCGAGAGAATCCAGAAAGCAGGCCGCCAGCCGGCCCAACCCGCCGTTCCCAAGCGCGGCATCTCCTTCAGCCTGTTCCACAGCTTCCAGGTCGATGCCCAGGTTCCGGCAGGCTTCCTTGTACATCTCGAATACTCGAAGGTTGTAGAGGTGGTTTGTCAGTGACCGGCCGATGAGAAATTCGATGGAAATGTAGCTGAGGCGTTTAAAATCTCCGCTGCGGTAGTACTCTTCGGTTTCAAGCATCCTTTCCGTCAGCAGATCGCGAACAGAAAGCTCGACGGCGAAAAGCAGGTCATTGGTGGAAAGATCACGCCAGGGCTTCGCCAGCGAATATTTCACATGACGCTGAATGGATTCCTCGATCGAAGAAACGGAGAGCGCCTCGCTATGGTATTCAAATTTTGGCAGTACCTGTTTTTCTTCCATGCCCCTACTTTAGCGCAGAAAACCTGTGGCATCTAACGGGGAAAATGCCGACATGTTGGTCTAAATGTCGGAGGTATTACTGATCCGCCGGCAAAGGATTTCCCACCCGCAGTGGAAAACAATTTCCGGCAGGTACCAGGATCATTACAGCCTTCCTGCTAGGACTCAAATGCCCGGACAGCTTCTTCCCTGGTGGGATAAATGTCGAAGATCCGGTGCATGCGGACCAGCTCAAAAGCCGCCCTCACTTGTTTCGAAAGGCAACAGAGCTTCAGGTCTCCGCCTTTGGCGCTCAACTGCCGCAGGCAGGAGAGGATGGCGCCCAGCCCCGAGCTATCCACAAAATGCAGCCGGCTCATGTCAAGCACGAGCTTTGTATTGCTATCCACAACCGGTGTGATGTCACGTTTAAACTCCGGCGCATTGCTGGCATCCAGCTCATCGACCGGGACTTCCGCAACTCCCACTTCTCCAATCTGATCAACAGCTACGTCCATAAGCTCGCTTTTCCTTCCTGCTATGAGTTTCTCATTTTAACCAGGCTGATACAGTTCATACCGCGCTCGTCGCGATAGTATCTCACGTCATCGGTACTCTTGGAAATAATGTATGTTCCAAAGCCAGACTCCCGCGAGCCATCAAGTGCCGGGGGCGCCAGATCGGAAGGATCAAAAGGATCACCCAGATGGTACAGCCGCACCATAACACGGCTCGGGAAAGCCTCTCCCTCCAAATAGATCCAGCGATCGCCGCGCCCATGATATGCGTGTTTCATGATATTACAGGCGGCCTCATTTACTGCCAGCTCGAGTGAATCGATGCTCTGCTGGCGGAGTGGGGTCCCGGGAAGCCTGCGGCAGAAGGAGTTCACAAATTCCCGTGTCCGGCAAAGATACTTGAGGTCGCTGCGAATTTCCACCTCCTCCCTCGCAACTGCAGCCTCCCGGCTTTCCACTCTCACAGCGACGCTGGTGAGATCATCAATCAGGCGATCACTTCCTGAAAAGACCACAACACTCTTCCGAATTGCCTCGATAAACCCTTCAGGGTCCAACTGTCTATTCGCTTTGATGGTTTCCATCAGGCGATCAATGCCATACAACTCTCCGTCCTCGTTTCGCGCCTCTGTAATTCCATCGGAGAAAAAGAAAAAAAGATCACCCGCTTCAAAGGTTACCGAAATCTGATCATAGATTTCGCCTTCGCGTACCCCCAGAGGCAGATTGTCTCCGTGAAGGACATCACAAACGCCCGAATCCCCATGCACCTGAACAATGCCCGTATGTCCGCAATCAACCAGATCAAGACACCGCCTGTTCACGTCCAAACGCGCATAGCTCAAGGTGACGAAGCTTTCAAGGTCAATCAGTTGCCGAACCACCTCGGCATGAGAGAGCATCACAATTTCCTTGGGTTCAGGGAGCTTGCCATTTTTGGAAAAAGCGTTCAGATGGCTCAAAGCTTTCAGAAAGTAACTCTTGGTGGCAGCCCCCACAAGCGCGGCGGGAATTCCCTTGCCCATTACATCCCCGACAATAACGTCCAGACACTGATCGCGGTGCCTGAAAAAAATGTAGAAATCTCCGTCAATGCGCTGCGATGGAATGGTCAATGCGGCGACTCGAAGCCCTGAAACATCAACCGGCGGCTGATCGAGCAGCAAAGTTCTCTGGATCTTGTAGCCGACCTCCGCCTCACGCTCGCGGGCGCGCGCAAGCTCTGCGGTGGCGGCCTGCTCCCTTGCCAGGTGTTCATCTTTCAGCAGATTTGCAGCCTGAAGTTCGGCAGTTCTTTCAACAACGCGCTGTTCCAATTCTGCATTGAATTTGCGAACATCCTCCTCGGCCTTTTCGCGCTCAACCCTGGTTCGCAGTGCCGTGATCCCAAACGCAAGGTCGCTGGCCAGTTCAGTCAGGAGGTGCACTTCTTCGTCACTAAAGGCGTCAGGCTCCGCGGCATAAATGTTGATGGTCCCAAAAACACAGGATTCCACAAGCAATGGAATCGAAATGATCGAACCATATCCTCGTTTCAGGGCCGCATCCCGCCAGGGGGCCATCCGGGGATCTATTGCAATGCTCTTTACCACCACCGTTTGCCGGGTACGGATGCCCAGGCCCACCGGCCCCTGGCCTCTCTCATCATTTGCCCAGGTAATATTCAGTGAACCCAGGTAACCTTCGTCATATCCCGCCTGGGCCAAGGGTAAAACCGATTTGGCTTCATCATCCTCGGCCCGCCCCACCCAGCAGAGTCGATATCCACCTTCGTCCACAATCACATCACATATCCGCTGGAGAAATGCCAGTTCGTCGGTGGCCCGCACCATGGCTTCATTGCAGAGGCTGAGGGCCCGGTTCGCCCGATTGATCCTCAGCAACTGCGCCTCTGAGCGGTAACGTTCAATTGTGGAGCCCAAAATGTTGGAAACTGCCTGCAGAAAGCTGATTTCGTCTCTTGTGAAATTTCTGTGCTTGCGTGTATGAGCGCCGAGCACGCCGTAGGGCCCTTCCTTTGTTTTGATGGCCACACTGACACCACCAATCACACCATGTTCAAGAAGGAGTTCCGATGGCAGGAATCGCTTCTCTGTTCTGAAATCTGCAACCACTACGGGCTCGGTCGAGTGAAGCCTGGAACCCGCCGGTGACCTTTCGCCAACCCACACGGTTGAACTGCCCACATATCCCGGTTTCCAGCCAGTCCCCCATTTCAGGAGGAACGATTGGCTCCCGGGCAGCAGTTCGAGTACCTTGCAGAATTCCGTCCCAAGGGCCCGCGAAACCTGCACCACAGCCTCATCCATAACCTTGTCCAGCGTGGCTCCACGCAAGGCATATTCGCCCAAACCCGCCACAACGGTCTGGAGTTGCGCAAGGCGGCGCACTGCTTCCTCTGCGCGCCGGCGAGCGGTGATGTCATACACGGTTGACCGGCTCATCACAAAATTGCCGTCACGGTCGCGAACCGCAGTAGCACTGAGGACCATCGGAAGAACGGACCCGTCCCTTCGCACCAGGCCCAACTCGAGGTCCTGAATCGTCCCCTCCCCTTTAAATAAGGCAAAGCGTTGCTCAAACACCCGGCGGCTCTCCGGGGTGAGGAAATCAGCATATCGCTTGCGTCCAACAACCTCCACACTGGAATAGCCCAGCCAGGAAAGTTCCGTGTGATTGATTCGAACAATAGTTCCGTCAGGGCCAATCGAGTGATAACCACATGGCGCATTGTTATACAGGTCGTGAATTTCATCTGATGACTTTCTCAGGCGGTCCTCGGCCAATCGGCGTTCCGTCACATCCTGGACGGTCCCAATTCCGCGAATGGCCCTGTTCTCCTTGTCGAACTCTACGGTTGCTCTCTCCCGGACCCATTTCTCTTTTTCGCCAACCATGATCCGGTGCTCGAGGTTGTAGGGGCTCCCCCTCAGAGCAGCATTCCAGGCCTGCTTGACCATTTCCCTGTCCTCAGGATGAATGGTGGTCAGAAAATCCTCATAGGTTGGCGCATGGCTCTTTCGCAGGCCAAATATGCGGTAAACTTCGTCTGAACAGGTAAACTGATTGGTTGAAATATCCAGGGCCCAGCTTCCAACGTGAGCAATTCCCTGCGCTTTCCGCAGATTGGCTTCGCTTTCGCGAAGGGCCGCCTCCGACCTTTTCCGTTCCGTAATGTCCCGCGCTGCGGCAAAAACACCAGCCACTCCGCCGGTTTCGTCGCGGTAGACAGATGCGTTATACAGGACAGGCGTTCCATGCCCGTCCCGATGCCGGATTTCCAGCGCGTAATCGCGAACGACCCCGTCGCGGAATGCCTTCCGGTATGCATCCCTGGCCGCGTCCGAGTTGGTAAAATATCCGGAAAAGTCCGTGCCGAGAAGGTCTGACATGGAGAATCCGGTGGCCGATTCAGTCGCGGGATTGACGTCGCTGATTTTTCCGTCTTTGCCAATCGTAAAAAGCGGATCAACCGAAGCCTCCAGCAAACTACGGTTATATGCGTTCGCTCTCTTCGCTTCCTTCCGTTCAGACTCTGCTTCTGCAGCACGCTCCTTCGAACTCGCGGAAAGTTGCCCTACCGCCAGCGAGGTCACCAGAAAGGTTACCAGGGCAATGATGCTCTCGGTATCTTCGGCTGTTGAAAACCCTGAATGCGCCAGAAAGAAGAAATTGAGGCAGACCAGGCCAGCGATCGAAGCCAGCAACGCCGGTTTGCTCCCCCATAAGATCGCGGCCACCAGGACGGTAACAAGCATCGCCAGGGCCACAGTAGCTTCATTGACCTGGCGATGAAAAACTAAACACACTGCCGTCACCGCTGTAATGCCCAGCAACGCAAAAAAGTAACCGGCAACTTTGTTTTCTGTGATGTGCGATGACATATTGTTGTGGAAGTTCAGCGTCAATGCGCCCTGATTCGTACCGGCAATATCATGAATGTGGACTCCACCGTTGATGAGCGCAATTAACGATCTTCCAGCGGTTCAACTTTGGCAGAAACGGCCAAGCTGCACGATTCCTCCGCTCATCAACTGTCCTCAATAGGGTCCAATAGACCGTCCTAGATAATAGTCTAGCCGCAGCATCACCAGTCTTCAAGAACTCCATTGGGGCAATCTACGGACGATCAATATCAGCTTCCCTCTCCGGGGACGCAGCCAGGGACATCCATGCAGAAAAAGTACTTTAAGTTTGGCAGGGATTTTGAAGGCAGGGGGGAGGGACTTTCAGCGAGCGGCCGAAAGTCCCCGAAACCTTGGATTCGAAAAGGGAAAAACTTCTCAGGCGCTAGGCCTTTTTCTTTGCCGTACGCCTGCTTGCGGCCCGGATGGCCGTAATCGAAATACCCTTGCCGTCGGCACTTCGGGTTCCTGTGATTCGCACGTGCTCACCCGCGAATTTCTCCAGGTCCGGCAATTTCTGGTTTTCGATCATAAGGACCTTTCCTCGACTGACAAAAACATACTTGGCCCCGTGCTGAATGCATCCCAACGTGCAAGCATGAGCGTTGGCGGGCGTTTGGTGATGGGCTCCGCAATTGGAATCGCTAATATCGCCGTAGTAGGCATGCTCCTTGTAATGGCGGGTCTGTTTTGCCGCTGACTGGGCAAAAGCCGGCAATGACAAAGTTAACGCAAGCGGGATAGTGAATAACATCGCAACCAGTTTCTTCATGTTCACACGCTCCTGTATTTAATGGGGTACCAACCCACAAATTTGTATGAGGCACAAGCGAGGAAATCATACCCTATGTTTGAAAGGATGGCTACTTCACCCAGGCCGCTGCTGTAGGACCCGGTTCAGAAGTCCAGGCCCCCGGCCGGCCCGCCATAACCGCTTCACCAACTAACACTTAAACCTCAAAAAAACGGCCGGGAAGCAGACGATAAATCAGGAAGAGGGCAAACGGATGCATTAAACCGGCCATGATAAAAATCGGCGTGTAGGAGAACTTTGTCACGACATAGCCTGTGCACAAAGTGGCAATAATTCCTCCCACTGCGCCCGCCATTCCGGAGAAGCCAGTTGCGGTCCCCACTTCCGAGCCGTGGAATAAGTCCGTGGGCAGCGTCAGCAGGTTGGCAATCCATATCCCGTGGCCAAAGATGATGAGCGAAGTTGCGGCAATGGCCAGCCCGGCCGAAGGCATCAGCGGCGCCAGGATCGCTGAAGGCAGCAGGCACGCTCCGATCGTCATGGCGAACTTGCGCGCACGCGGAAGTTCCCACCCGGCGCGCATCAGCCGGCCTGATAGCCATCCGCCAAAGATGTATCCCACATCGCCAAAAAGGAATGGGACCCACGCAAATTCTCCGATCTGGACCAGGTTGAACCCTCGCGCCTGATGAAGGTACGAGGGCAGCCAAAAGATGATGAAGTAGATGACGGGGTCAGTAAAAAAGCGGGCGATCATCAGTGAATAACACTGGCGGGACTTTAGAACCCGCCGCCAATTCAGCCGGCTACCCCTGGCAGGCTGCGTTTCTTCCGGCGGCCGCACCAGGTCCTTGATTTCCAGATATTCCTTTTCCCGAAGCCAGCGGTTCCGGTGCGGAGGTTCGTAAAGAACCAGCCACAGCCACAGCCAGATCAAGCCCAGGCAGCCCGTGAAAATGAAAGCCGACCGCCACCCGTAATGCAGCGTCAGGAAGGCCGCAACCGGCGGCGCGATTGCCGCGCCCAGCGACGAACCGGCGTTGAAGATGCCGACTCCAATCCCTCGCTGGTCCGCCGGAAACCATTCAGCAACCGCTTTGGTGGCCGCGGGGAAATTGCCAGGCTCGGCCAGCCCCAGAAGAAAGCGGTAGAAGGCCAGCGACCACTTGCCCTTTGCAAAGCCGTGCAAAATCTCAGCCACCGACCATCCGGAAATAAAGATGGCAAAACCTTTCCGCGTCCCAAGGCGGTCTACAACGTAGCCGGAAACCGCATACATGATGGCGTAAGCAAAAAGGAAAATACTGACAATCTGCGCGTAATCCTCATCGGAAAGAGAAAGATGATGGCGCACATCGGGAATCACCACCGAAAGGGTCAGGCGATCGGTATAGTTGATCACCGTCGCGGCCAAAAGCAGGCCGGCAATAAACCAGCGCAGTTTGGGAATTTTGATTCTCACGGCTAGAGATTCCGTCACCCAGGCGAGACTTCAGCCGCAATCAGCGCAGCGCTTCAATAGATTTTTTCATTAGGTGCATGATCAGGATTGCGACACGGGGAAGATGAAAGGGATCTTTCACGGGCAGTGCAATCACCTCAGAGGTCGGATTGCCTTCTCTCGTCAGGCGCTGTCGCCACTCTCCGACCTCCGGCATGGGGAAGTGTGAGAAAGCCCATTCATGGACCTTCTCATACCATTCAATGCACCATTTCTCGCCCGTCAGATGGTGCGCCAGCAGCAGAGCGTAGAGAGCCTCTGTGTGCGGCCACCAGAGTTTCTTGTCCGCGTGCGGCAGAAAAGGTTCATGGCCATCGGCATCAATTCCGAGGAAGATACCTCCATATTTCTGGTCCCAACCCTTCTCCAGATGCCAGCGGATGACTTCTGCGGCCTGGCGGGCCAGCGACTGGTCACTTCTCCGCTGCGCCCGGTGCAGGACAAACCACATCGACTCGATGGCATGCCCGGGCATAACGAACGTTCCAGCATTGGGCGGAAGTTCTTCATAGGTGTCGGTTAGAAATTCCAGCAGGACTTTACGATTCGGCCGCACAAAGTGGTCCATCACGCGTGCGGCATAAGCGTCAGCCTGCGAGTCAAGCTCTCTGTCGGCGGTCGTTTGCGCCAGCTCACCCGCGGTTTCCGTCATGATCATGGGCACACCATGGTTCTTCCAGCCCGGGGGCAAAGGATATGGCGCCGTCTCGGTAAAATCCGGATCTTCAATTCGTCGCCGCACTCGGTCAAACGTCGTTTTCACGATGGAAAGGATTTCGGCATCTTTGACAGCGCGGTAATATTCGCTCAGGCCGTAAACCGCAAAGCAGTCGGTGTAGATGCTGGTGGCGCCTTCAATCACGTTTCCAACGCGGTCCGTGTGATAAACCCAACGGCCCTGATCGTCCCGGCCGTGCGCCAGCAGAAACCGGACGGAGTTTTCAGCCACCTTCAAAAACTCCGGCCGCTTCTCCACCCGGTTATAAAGAGCTGCGAATGTCCATACCGACCTCGCCTGCGACCACATGAACTTGTCACCACCCACAGGTGAGCCATCTTCGTTCATGCAGGAAAGCACGCCGCCGTGCTCCCAGTCGATTCCATATTTCAGCCAGAAAGGTACGAATCCCTCCAGCAAGAGGGTGCGATATTGGTCGTAGATTTGCGCCAAGTTCATATCGTTACCAGAACCTTACCAGCGGGAATTCACGCCGGGAGAAATGATTTCAGCAAGCGCGCGCGCTGTTAGGCTTGTAGCCGTATTAAAAGCGTTGGCCTTGTCCGTTGGGCCCGGATAAGCGCCCATATTCAGCAGACCATAGGCCTTGCCGTTTTCCGGCTTAAGGATAAACGCGCTAAAACGTTGCACGGCCCGCGCCACGCGAGGGTCACGGTCGACGTGTTCGTAATACCAGATGAGGTAGTTGACGATTCCCGGGCTCCGCGTCCGGTCCCAGCTTTTCTGCCCGTGCTTTGACCATGTGCCGTCAGCCAGTTGCGTCCGCAGCAGAAACTCGATGTTCGGCTTGACCGCTTTGTGGATCGAGGCCCGCCACGCAGCGTTCCCACAATGGAGGCCGAACGCCTCGATGCCCTCACCAACATAAGCCGAGGTCCCGTAGGTGGAATCGTTCCAGAGATTGTAATCGTTCTTCGCGTCGCCCTGCTTGCTCCAGTCGGCTCCTTCCATTTTCAGGATGTAAGGGATGTTGCCATCACTCCGCATCGTACTCAGGATCCATTTCAGGGCGTGATAGGCAACTTCGCGATACTTGTCCTTCCTTGTTACGTGATACATCCAGGTAAAGATTTCGCCACCCGTCAGCGCCGATGAGAGTGTGTACTGGTCATAAATCGGGCCGCTCATCGCACCATCCTTTACGTGACGCCATCCCGTGCCGATCGCGCTGTTCTTGTGGATCATTCCATCTTTTTCGAGGGAATCCGTATAACGCTGAACGGCTTCAAAATATTCTTTCTGTCGGCGCTTATCCACATGATTGTAGAGAGCAATGAAAAGTCCAAGCGCGCTGCCGGTGTCAGCCAGATAAACGGTCCCATAACCCGACGCCCAGAACCCGCTGGGCATCTGCTTCTTCAACAGATAATTCCCGTAGGCAACGGCCGTATCAAGATACCGGCGGTTTCCAAAAATCTCGTACCCGGCTACGAGGTCCCGCATGTAATAACCGCCCACGTAAATGGTGGGGAAAGTACTCTTCTCGCTGACAATGAAATCGCAAAGGTTCTCCAGCATCTTGCGGCTTTGCACACATTGCGAGTCCGCACAGAATAATGAAGACTTTGGACCTGGGGCAGCGTAAACAGCCAGCGGGACGATGAGAATTAAAAGAAGACTTCTGATAAAGCGGCGCTTTAACTTCATTGGGCAAGCTCTCCCTTATCCTGGGTTAAATGAATGGAAGCCTGAAGGGCCGAACAGAGATTTTGTCTGAAATCTTACGAGCAGGCAAGATTTAATCGAGACATCTGTCAAAGCTCTTTAGAAATGTCCCCTTGGTTAGCTCATTAGAAGTGTCCCCTTTTGGTGGTTCTTGTTTTTTCTGTTTTTTGGGTTTTTCTGGTTTTGGGTTTTCTTGCGGGCCTGGGCCGGAGCGGAGCCCTGCGAG
>DATEKC010000057.1:0-3750 GCA_035277665.1 Terriglobia bacterium | reverse complement strand
TGGAATAGATAACCGCTGAAAGCATCTAAGCGGGAAACTAACCTCAAAACAAGGTCTCGCTGAGGATCGTGGAAGACTACCACGTTGATAGGCCAGGTGTGGAAGCACGGTGACGTGTGAAGCTAACTGGTACTAATAATCCGATCGGCTTGATCGTTCCTCAATAAAATTTATGGAACAACAAGCAACATACGAACTTCATACAATGTCTTCTCGAAACCCCTGTATTCTGTTGACCTGGTGGCTATGCCGGAAGGTCCCCACCCGATCCCATTCCGAACTCGGTCGTTAAGCCTTCCTGGGCCGATGGTACTTTGTCTTAAGTCACGGGAGAGTAGGTCGTCGCCAGGTCTACAGAATACAGGCGGTTCAAATAAAGCCCTTCATTACAATCATATCAAAAAGACCGTCAGGCAAACGCGCTTGCCGGTCTTTTTTGCTTTTTTGCCGCATGAGAAATACAAACCTTCATGCGAAAACGTCGGTGGAGCAGCCCCGTCTGGATGGCCATAAGCCAGACAGACAAACGTAAAATACCGGGCTGAGCTCAAAAGCCCGACACTTGGTGACGCGGGGTGGAGCAGCCCGGTAGCTCGTCAGGCTCATAACCTGAAGGTCGTCAGTTCAAATCTGGCCCCCGCAACCAAAGCCATCGCACTTTCGAGTGAGGTGATTTTGCCAAGTTCACCAGAAGCCACACAGCCCCCCGAGGCAGGTGCCGAGGGGGTTTTTGTTTGCCGGCCGCGTTCTGCCACCCATAGCAGGATGTCGGCGAGGTCACCGTGAATGGCCGCAGTAAGACCGTCAGGGCCATCGCATGGAGTGACGACAATATGGTCTATGAGAGCCCTTAAGGCCTCGGCAGCATTGTCACGCTCGTTGGGATCGCTCAGCGAAGTCCTTAGGGCCTCGACTGTTAATTTTCACCGAGAACTGACCCAGTTTTTTCACTGAGAACTGACCCGCCTAAAAGGTATAATCCTATGGGTCAGTGCCTGGTCAAGTCACAGTTCTCTCCTTCCTTGATTTTGCGGATTCGGTGCTGGCCTTGAAGCGGAAGCTGTCGTTGCCGGTTTCAAGGATATGGCAGTGATGGGTGAGCCGATCGAGCAGCGCCGTGGTCATCTTGGCATCGCCGAACACACCGGCCCATTCGCTGAAGCTCAGATTGGTCGTTATCACGACGCTGGTCTGCTCGTAGAGCCGGCTAAGCATGTGGAACAGCAAGGCGCCGCCGGAGGCACTGAACGGCAGGTAACCCAGCTCGTCCAGGATGACCATATCGAGCTTCAGCAGCCGATCCGCCATCTGTCCGACCTTGCCCTGTGCCTTTTCCTGTTCGAGCAGGTTGACCAGTTCGATGGTTGAGAAGAACCGGACCTTTTTTCGATGATGCTCAACAGCCTGCACGCCCAGAGCCGTAACGACATGGGTCTTGCCGGTGCCAGGGCCACCGATCAGTACGACGTTGTGCGCGCCATCCATAAACTCACAGCGGTGTAGTTGGCGGACCAGAGCCTCATTGACCTCACCGGAAGCAAAGTCGTAGCCGGACAGGTCCTTGTAAGCCGGGAAGCGCGCCGACTTGATCTGATACGCAATGGATCTGACCTCGCGCTCGGCCGTTTCGGCCTTCAGAAGCTGAGACAGGATCGGCATTGCGCTTTCAAACGCGGGGGAGCCCTGTTCGGTGAGTTCGCCGACGGCCTGGGCCATGCCGTACATTTTGAGGGATCGCAGCATGATTACGATCGCCGCGCTGGCAGGATCATGACGCATGACGGCCCTCCGCACGCAAGGCATCGTAGCGCTCAACATTGGCCAGGGGTTCTTGCGTCAGCCGCAGCGCCTGTGGCGCATCGACCGTATCCGGCGGCGTTGTCCCATCGATCAGGCGGTGCAGCAGATTCAGGATATGTGTCTTGGTCGGCACGCCACCGGCCAATGCCAGTTCGACGGCCTGTAAGACAACCTGTTCGTCATGTTGGAGAACAAGGGCCAGGATTTCGACCATTTCCCGATCGCCGCCAAGCCGCTTGAGCAGATGACCCTGGAGCCGCCGGAAGGCTTCTGGCAGCTCGATGAATGGCGCGCCATTACGCAGGGCACCGGGCTTGCGCTGGATGACCGACAGATAATGACGCCAGTCGTAGACGGTGCGACCTGGATTGCTATGTGAGCGATCAATGATCCGTGGATGCTCGCACAGAATCTGCCCTTCCGCCGCTACGACAACCCGTTCCGGATACAGACGTACGCTAACGGGGCGGTTGGCGAACGATGCCGGCACGCTGTAGCGATTGCGTTCCATATGGACCAGGCATGTCGGCGTCACCCGTTTGTTATGCTCGACGAAGCCGTCGAACGGTCGCGTGGGCGCCATTAAGTAGTCCTGCTCTTCCGCCCAGACATCAGCGATTGTTCCAGGTAGCTGGCCGTGAGGAATCTCACGCCAGTAAGCGACGCAGCGTTCTTCCAGCCAGACGTTCAGCGCAGCCAGGTTCGGGAAGCTGGGTATCGGTATCCATAACCGGTGACGGGCATCCTGAACGTTCTTCTCGACTTGTCCCTTCTCCCATCCGGAGGCCGGGTTACAGAACTCGGCATCGAAGAGATAGTGGCTGGCCATCGCCTGGAAGCGCAGGTTCACCTGCCGCGCCTTGCCGGCCCCGATCTTATCGACCGCAGTCCTCATATTGTCGTAAATGCCCCGCCGCGGGACCCCACCCAGAACGCGGAAGGCCTCGATATGCGCATCGAACAGCATCTCATGCGTTTGCAGCAGGTAGGCTCTGAGGAAGAAGGCCCGGCTATAGGCCAGCTTGAAGTGCGCCACCTGAAGCTTGGTGCGCTCGCCACCCAGAACGGCCCAGTCTTCGCTCCAGTCGAACTGGAAGGCTTCACCGGCTTCGAACGCCAGCGGCACAAAGGTGCCACGGCCAGTCGTTTGCTGGTCACGCAAACGACTGGCTTTCCAATCCCGCGCAAAAGCCGCCACACGACCATATGATCCCTCATAGCCGAGAGCAGTCAGGTCGCTATGAATCTGCTTGATCGTGCGCTTTTGCTTACGGGACTTGCCAGTTTCAATCTTCAGCCAATGCGCCAGCTTCTCAGCGTACGGGTCCAGTTTACTGGGCCGGTCCGGCACCTGGTACACCGGCTCAACGGCGTCCGATCGCAAATATCTGCGAATAGTGTTGCGGGACAATCCTGTCCGTCGAGATATCTCCCGGATCGAAATCCGATCGCGGAAAGCCCAGCGTCTGATGACGCTCAATAGTGCCATGTCTATCACTCCAAGGCCCTCGCTGTCTGACAACGAGGGGAGTTTCACATGGGTCAATTCTCAGCGAAAATTACGAGGCCAAGTGGGTCAGTTCTAAATGGAAATCAACACGCTGAGCTCACGTAAACGTTGATGCCTTTTATAGGATATTCGATCGTCCGATCGGCATCACTGTTGGGGAATCGGTAGGCGGAGGAAAGAATTTTATTTTCTGTGGAGCTGTATGAAATGAAAGCCCCAGCAACCATGATCAACAAAATTAATGCGACCAATCTCAAAATGTTCCTCATGGCTTTTCCTTCAACCGCCGCTTTGCCGCTTGACTTGATCAACTGCTGCGTCTCTCGCAGCTCCAATCTGATTAATGCCTGATTTAATTGCGTCTGACACTGAATTTTGAGCATTATAGGGTATGTTGCTTACGTTCCCGATCGTCTCAACTGCAGTGTAAGAGCCACCAG
>DATEKC010000056.1:0-8752 GCA_035277665.1 Terriglobia bacterium | reverse complement strand
CTCCGTCCTATCCGAAGGTTGCCATCATCAGCGAGACGCTGGCGCGGCGCTATTTCCCGAACCAGGACCCCATCGGCAAAGTAATGAGGTTTGGTTTTCCACCGAACACAAACGTGCCGCGCAAAATCGTGGGCATTGTCGGCGACGTGCGCGACGTGGCGCTGACTCAGAAGCCCGGCCCCATGATGTATGTGCCCTTCGCTCAAGCGCCCCTTTGGGGAGGCGAAGTTGTTGCAAGAAGTTCGATGAGCACAGCAAGCGTGGCCGCCGGCATTCGCCGGGCGGTGAACTCCATTGACAAGAACCTGCCCGTGACGGACGTCGATTCTTTCCCTGAAGTCATCCATGCGTCGGTCGCGCAGGACCGGTTTCGCACTTTGCTGATGACCTCGTTCAGCGCTATTGCGCTGCTCCTTGCCGCTGTGGGAATTTTCGGAGTGATTTCTTACTCGGCATCGCAACGCACGCGTGAAATCGGCATCCGTATGGCGCTTGGAGCGGAGAGACGCGATGTGCTGCGAATGGTCGTTGGGCAGGGGCTCAAGCTGGCGCTGATCGGGGTTGCCATCGGCGTTGCCTGCGCGCTGCCACTGACACGATTTCTGTCAAGCCTGCTCTACGGTATTACACCCACGGACCCGCTCACGTTTATCGCCGTATCGCTCATCTTGATTGCCGTGGCCACGCTGGCCTGCTACATCCCGGCGCGGCGCGCTGCGAAGGTGGACCCGATGGTGGCGCTGCGCTACGAATAGAGCAGGCCGTTGTGGTCCGCGGTCTCTTCTTTGTTACTTCTGTGAAATGGCAGGCTGAAGTGAAGCCTGGTCGGAAAACAAAATAGTTCCAAAAAAACCGTCGACGCGGTCAATTACCTCGCGGGGACTTTGGGCGCTCTGGACGCTGCGGCGCAGTTCGGCGCCGTTCCGCACGCCGTGGGTAAACCAGCTTGCGAACTGCTTCATCTTGCCAATGGCCCCGGGCGTTTCTTCCTCCACCAGCATGGCGTAATAATCACGGATGAGTTGATAGCGGTCGGCGTCAGAAGGCTGCTCATACGTGCCGGCGCGGGCGAACGATTCCATCTGGCGGAAGATCCACGGATTGGTGGGGGCGGCGCGGCCGATCATGACGGCGTCGCAATTCGTGGCGGACCTGAGGGCATGGGCGTCTTCCGGCGCCATGACGTCGCCATTGCCGATAACGGGGATTCGAACGTTGGCTTTGACATCTGCAATGATGTCCCATCGCGCCCGGCCGCTGTATCCCTGCAGGCGGGTGCGAGGATGGATGGCGAGCGCTTCCACGCCGCAATCTTCCGCAATGCGGGCAACATCCAGCGCAACGATTTCGTCATCGCTCCAACCCGAACGAATCTTGGCAGTGAAGGGAATGCTGACTGCCGCTCGAATCTTCTGGAAAATCGTCCTGAGCAGCGGCAGGTCGCGCAGCAGGCCGGAACCGCCGCACTTCACGACTTTCTTGGCGGGGCAGCCCAGGTTGAGATCAACAATGTCGAAGCCCAGGTCTTCAATCATGCGCGCGGCGTCGGCAAGGTGATCGGGGTCCGCTCCGAAAATCTGCGCGGTGATGGGCCGCTCCTCTTCCGCGTAGTAGAGGTAGCGGCGCGAGCGCAGATTCTGGCGCACCATCGCCTCGCTGGAAACAAACTCGGTCATGATGAGGCCGCAGCCTCCCAGGCGCTTGATGAACCGGCGAAAGACGGTGTCGGTGATGCCGGCCATCGGCGCCAGAATGTGTGCCGGGCGGATGGGGACGTTGCGGATCTGGAGTTCGTCAAACAGCATAGGGCAGCTATTCATTGAGTATAGCGGGACGATCGGCGATTGCAAAACGCATCTGTCCTTCGGCCACCAGCTCGTCGTCAATCCAGGCTTCGCCGCGCAGCTCGCCGAGCGTTTCACGCAGCTTGAGCACGGTGGCTTTGAACCTCACGGTGTCGCCGGCTACAACCACTCTGTTGATGCGGGCGGAAGGGATTTGGAGAATCATAGCGATTTTGCCGGCCATCTGCGGTTGCTCGAGCACCAGGATAGCGCCAAGCTGGGTGACGGCTTCCAGCAGAATGCCGGGCGGAACGACAGGAGACGAAGGCAAGTGGCCCGGCAGCATCGCTTCATTGGCAGTGAAGTTCTTGATGCCCTGAATTTCCATTCCAGGCGTGAAATGGGTAACGCGATCGACCAGCAGAAATGGGTAGCGGTGCGGCAGCACGCGCTGAATGATGGATTCGAAAGATGGGTTTGTTTCCTGCGAAGTTGAGTTCGTCATTTGGTCCGAGCCGGGCGGCCAATTCCAGCTCCCGACTTAAAACTTCAGTGATCCGCTTTTTGCAGGAGCAGGTGCGCGCCCAGTTGCGGCAGCCGGGGCCGGCGCTGGTTCATGATTGGTGGGCGGCTTCAGCAATTCGCGGCCCAGCGGACGGCTGCGGGCCGTAAAGTCGC
Organism: Terriglobia bacterium; assembly: GCA_035277665.1. Classification (GTDB taxonomy): domain Bacteria; phylum Acidobacteriota; class Terriglobia; order UBA7540; family UBA7540; genus SCRD01. The sequence goes on along the minus strand of DATEKC010000056.1, from coordinate 6,290 downwards.
CGGGGCGGTCCTTGTCCGTTGCATACTGTTCAAGCATAGCTTCGAGTTTCGAGTCGAGGTCGTCCAGGTAGCTTACCGCGAGGGCTTCCATGAACATCGGCTCTTTGGGAGAGCCGAACTCCAGCTTGCCGTGGTGCGAGAGGATGACGTGCTGCAGGCGGTCCCACAGTTCGGGCGGAAAGTCTGGAACCTCCCGCACTTTATCGCGGACCATTTCCACTCCCATGCTGATGTGCCCGATGAGCTGGCCGCGCCTGGAATAGCTGAACCCGCGGGCAAAACTGAGTTCCTCGATTTTCCCGATGTCGTGCAACAGGAGGGCGGCGAGAATCAATTCACGGTCAAGAAAAGGGTAGTGGTCGCAAACGCGGTCGCCCAGCCCGACCAGGGAACTCACGTGTTCGATGAGCCCGCCAATGAAGGCATGGTGATAGCTCATGGCGGCGGGCGCCTGCCTGAATTTTCGGGCAATTTCCGGGTCGTTAAAGATGCGGAGAAGCAGGGCCTGGAGCGGCCCCTGGGGCATCTTCTGTATCCGTGTGAGCAACCCTTTGAAGAGCTCTTCCGAGTTCTGAGCGCTGTGGGGAAGATAGTCGGCAAGGTCGATCTCGGCCTCGCGGCACTTCACAATCTTGCGCAAGGAAAGCTGCGGGCTGCCCTGGTAGAGTTCCACCCCCGCGGTTACTTTAACCACGTCATCAGCTTCAAAGTCCAGCTCAACGCTGTCGCAGTCCCAGAGCTTTGCTTTGATGGTCCCTGATGAATCCTGAAACTCGAGATCAAGATAGGCGTTTCCGTTGCGGGCCGTCTTGCGGTCCCTGGTGCGGACCAGGAAAGTTGTGCTGACGGAAGTCCCGGGCTTCAGATCGGCAATGTAGGCTTCTTTCATCCAGGTGCGCCTCAACAGGTCAGTCGCTTTGATCGCCTCCCGGGGGCGCGCCCGTGTCCGTAAAGCCGGGGGCAAGGCGGATGGAACTTTCATTCCGCAACTGGGTCAGGAAACCCCGCATTGCGCCTTGCACCCTTTGATCGTACAGGTAGTTCATCACCTGGTTTGAAACCTGATCGAAAGTTGGATGCTGTCCTGTACGCTTTTCGAGGACTTTGAAAATCATGTAGCCGTACTGGGTTTTGATGATGGGCGTGACGTCGCCGACATCGACCTTGGTGATGTCGGCGGCAATCGCTTCGGAAATGGTGCCTTGCTTGAAGAATCCGACGTCGCCGCCTTCTTTTGCACTGGGGGAATCTGAAAGCTCTTTAGCCACGTCGGAAAACCGCGCGCCGTTCTGGAGTTCGGTCTGGGCCTTCTTCGCGAGTTTCTCGGCCTCTGCCGGCGTATGCTTTTCGGTGGAGATCATGATTTCCGCCAGATGGACGCCGGGCGGGGAATCGAACTCGTTTTTGTGGGCATCAAAGTATTTGCTCGCGTCCGCCCGCGTGAGGATAATCCGCGAACCGACCTCTCGCGAAATTACCTGCTGCATCAGGAGTTGCCGCTTGATCTGGTCCTTGAAGTCTTCCCAGTTCATGCCGTCTTTCTCGACGGCGTCCTGAAGGTCCTGAAGCGACTTCAGGTTATACTGCTGCCGGATCTCGTCCAGGCGCTTGATGACGTCGGTATCCACATTGATGTCGTCATCGTTGGCTTTCTGGACCATCAGGTCCGAGTCGATCATGTCGCGCAGCAGGTTTTTGCTCCGGTCATTGAATTCCTGCTCCAGCTTCGTCCCGGAGAACTGCTGGGCGAGTTGCGCATGCAGTTTATCGCGCTCTTTGTCGTACTGGCGCTGGGTAATGATCTTGTTGTTGATCCGCGCGATGATGCGCTCAACCAGCAAGGTACTGGCGCCCGCGCGGGGAATGGCTACCCATATGGCCAAGGCCGCCAACCCCAGACAAATCAAAAAATTAATGGTCTTTCTTGGCATAACCTTCATCCTGCACGGAGATTTCTTTCCCGTCCGGATTCCTTTTTCCGCCTGTGCGTTGCGTGTTAATGCGGTAACCGGCCACGGTAAGTTATGTTAGCTCCCTGGCTGCAGTTCCAGCAAGAGGTTTTCCATATCTTTCAAAACGTCTTCGCTTCCATCCTTTATCTGCATCTTGAGGACGCCGTCGGGCTGGAATGCCACGCCGCGCCGCCCTTTGATGATTTCCATGAGCCTTTCCGGACTGACGGGCGTTTGCTCATGGAAGTGCATCCGGATTTCAGCGCCTTTGCGCTCGACGGATTGGATCATTAACTGCTCAGCACGCGACTTGACGACGGCATAATTCAGCAACTGTTTGACGGGGTGCGGAATGGGGCCGTAGCGATCCGTCAGTTCGGCTTCCATTTCGCGCAGCGCTTCTTCGTTTTTGAGGGCGGAGATGCGCTTATACATCCGCAGCCGCTGCCGCTCATCGGTGATGTAGCTTTCGGGAATTTTGATGTTGATGCCCAGGTTGAGGGTTGTGCGGACTTCGGGCCTGGTGGGTTCTCCTCTCAGTTCGTGGACCGTTTCATCGAGCATGCGCAGGTAGAGATCGATGCCGATGGCGTTGAGGTGGCCGTGCTGTTGCTGCCCCAGAACGTTTCCGGCGCCCCGCAGTTCGAGGTCCAGCGCCGCCAGGCGGAAGCCGGCGCCGAGGTCTGAAAATTCCTTCAGCGCTGCCAGCCGGCGTTTGGCGACTGGGGTGAGCGTGTCGACAGCCGGAATCAGGAAATAAGCATAAGCGCGGCGGTCGGAGCGCCCGACGCGGCCGCGAAGCTGGTAAAGGTCCGACAGGCCGAAGCGCTCGGCATGGTTCACAACCATGGTGTTGGCCCGCGGAATGTCCAGCCCATTCTCCACCAGCGAGGTGGCCACCAGCATGTCGTACCCGCCTTCCATGAACTTCAGCATCACGCGCTCCAGTTCGCGTTCGTGCATCTGGCCGTGCGCGACTCCGATGCGCGCCGACGGAACGAGCTTTTGCAGCAGGGCGGCAATAGTGAAGATAGACTCCACGCGATTGTGAACAAAATAGACCTGGCCGCCGCGTTCCATCTCATGCACGATGGCGGACTGGACAAGGCCGTCGTTGAAAGTGCTTACGATGGTTTGAATGGCCAGCCGGCCGCGCGGCGGACTCTCAATCACTGAAAGATCGCGCAGCCCGCCGAGCGCCATGTGCAAGGTGCGCGGAATGGGCGTGGCCGACATGGTGAGCACGTCGACGTTTGCCCTCATTTTTTTCAATCGCTCTTTGGCCGCCACGCCAAACCGCTGCTCTTCATCCACGATCATCAGCCCGAGGTCCTGGAACTGCACGTCCTTTGAAAGAAGGCGGTGGGTGCCGATAACGATGTCGATTTTGCCGGCTTCAAGGTCGGCGAGCGTTTTCTTCATCTCCGCCGCGGAGCGGAAGCGGCTGAGCATTTCAACTCGCACGGGGAAGTGCGACATGCGCTGCCGGAAAGTGGTGTAGTGCTGGAAGGCCAGGACGGTGGTGGGCGCCAGCACGGCGACCTGCCGGCTTTCCTGGACCACCTTGAAGGCAGCACGCATGGCGAGCTCCGTCTTTCCGTAGCCCACGTCGCCACACAGCAGGCGGTCCATCGGTTCCGGAGATTCCAGGTCGCGCTTGATATCGGCGATGGCAGTCAACTGGTCGGGCGTTTCTTCAAACGGGAAAGAGTCTTCAAATTCCTTCTGCCAGTTGTTGTCCGGAGCGCAGGCCGTTCCGCCGCTCATCTTTCTTTCAGCGTAAAGGCGGAGAAGCTCTTCAGCCATATCGCGCAGGGCGCGCTGAACGCGCTTCCGCGTCCGCTGCCAGGACGTTCCCCCCAGGCGGTCGAGGCTGGGCTTGACCCCTTCGCCGCTCGAGCGGTATTTCTCCACCAGATCAAGGCGCTCGAGGGGGACGTAGAGCCTGGCATCGTCGTGATAGGTAAGAAGCATAAAGTCGCGGGTCGAGCCCCCCACGGGAAGTTGCTTGAGTCCCTGGTAGAGACCGATGCCGTGATCGACATGAACAACGTAGTCGCCCACCTTGAGATCGCTGAGGTCTGAAAGGAAACTGGATGCGGCGCCTTTCCGGCGGCCTGCCGCGGCCCAGGCATAATCGCCCAGAATGTCGCTCTCGCAAAGCAGCAGAAGATGCAGGTCAGGGAAAACGACGCCGGCGTCAATTTCGCCCCTGGCGATAAGCAGGGCGCGCGTCGTGGAGGTAGCTTCCTCCGTGCCGTGCTGTTCGCTCCCGGCTTTGCCGCGCGCGGCAGGCCAGCCGACATTTTCATAAGGGATTTCATAATCGGACAGGATTTCGCGGATGCGGTCGGCCTTTGCGGAGGCCGGGACAGCAAGGACGATCGTCTCACCCTGGTCCACCTGGGCGCGAAGCTGCGAGGCCATCACTTTCAGAGACGTCTGGTACTTCGGCACCGGTTGCGCATTGAGGAAAAAGCGATGGGATTTTCCCGGCGCCTCCTTAGGAGCTCTTTCTGCGGGTGTTTCCTCGATAGCAAGCTCGCTGAGAGAAACAACCTGCAGGTCCGCAATCGCCGCCTGAAATTCCGGGCCTGTCAGAAAGAATTCGTGGGGCTGAGGCGGCTGGGGAGAAACGTCGCGGACCGCGTCAAAGGCGTTTAGCTGGCTTTCGAGAAATTCTTCCATCTGCTTATGAAGGTCAGCGGGCTCGTCCCAAACCATAATGGGGCGGTCCAGAAGAGAAAACAACGTGTCGCGGTGCGGCTCCACGAGCGGCACGTAATATTCCCAGCCGGGAAAAGGGCCGGAGTAGGAATCTGACCATCCGGGGGCCAGGCGGGCCTCACGGCCCTGCGGATTGCGGCTTGCAAGCACGTTGACAAGCCGGTCGAAAAAATCTCCGGGAGGGGCCGCTGCCGAGAGCGGAAGCATCATGATGCTTGTAATGCTCTGCCGGGAGCGCTGGCTTGCGGGGTCGAACTCGCGCATTGACTCAATCGTGTCGCCGAAAAATTCCATGCGAACGGGCCACTCGGTTTCCGGCGGGAAGACGTCCACAATGCCGCCGCGAACGGAGAACTGCCCAATGGCCGATACGGGCTCGGCCGGTTCGTAGCCCACCTTCAGCAGGTGTTCGGCGAGATCTTCAGGCGCAAGTTCATCGGAAGGTTTTAACTTCAGGGCAAGCGAGCGATAGAACGGCGCCGCACGATAGCGCATCATCGCCGCCGGCAACGCGGCCGCCAGCACACGGACTTGGCCGCAGGCAACCCTCCAAAGCCCCGCCGCGCGGCGCTCGAGGATGTCGGGATGAGGCGAGCGCGCTTCATAAGGCGAGGCGTCGAACGCGGGAAGGGAAATGGCCGATTCACCCGCGCCGGGTTCCAGCCACTCGATCACGGTGGATGCTGTCGTGATCAACCTCTCTGCGGCATCGTTGCCGGCCGTGATGATGATGACGGGCCTCGCCAATCGATGCGCGAGGGCTATGGCGGCAATTCCTTTGGCTGCGGGGGTGAGCCCGGATATGGAGACCCCTGCTTCGGCCCTGGCGGATGATTCCTGCACCTGTTCCTGCACGGCCCGGAACGCGGGATGTTCGAGAATCGACTGGATAATCGCTTGAATGGAGGACATTAAAGCTGGGGGCCTTCAGGCAAAAATCTTCTGCACGGCATTGACAATGCACGTCGTGGAAAAACCCGGGACGGCCGGCATTGAAACCACGCGGCCTCCGGCCGCTTCTACTTCCTTGCGCCCGACAATTTCATTGGGGCCCCACCCGGCGCCCTTCACCAGCACATGGGGCAGCATGCGGGCGATGACTTCGCGCGGAGTGGGATCATCAAAGACAGTGACATAATCCACCGCTTTCAGCGCCGCCAGAATTTCGGCTCGCTCTTCCTGCGGGAAAATAGGCCGCCCATCGCCTTTCAGCTCGCGGACACTTCGGTCACTATTGATGGCCACGATCAGAACGTCGCCGAGCTTTCTGGCATCAGTCAGATAGCGCGTGTGGCCGGGATGCAGCAGGTCAAAGCATCCGTTGGTGAAGACCACGCGGTCGCTCCGTGCTTTGTGTGCATCGATCACCGCGTATGCGTCGTCCAGAAGCAGAATCTTGGATCTTGCGGGCCTGTTGGACGAATCGCCGGAATTCACACGGTTATTCTAGCATGTGCAGAGCCAATCCTCTGTTGTACCTCGATGATAATGTCCCCTTTTGTCCTCGATAGAAATGTCTCCTAATAGGACTTCCGGAAGGAGGTCAGATTGGGGCGAATGGAGATGAGTGAAAGAGAGTTGGGGCGAGTGGAAGTGCTGGGGAGGGTGAAG
>DATEKC010000055.1:0-3751 GCA_035277665.1 Terriglobia bacterium | reverse complement strand
CGGACAAGAGTTTCCGGCTGGCCATCAGGAAACTGCGCGGGAGCCGACTTGTTGTAGTCGCGAAAGAGCAGCGCGCCTGGCAGGGCCAGCAGGCTGCCGTGCGGCCCGAAGACCTGGATTCGCTCCATGGTGAACGGCCAGTCCCAGGAAGGTTCCAGCACGGCCGTACCGTCGGCATATTCCAGCACGATCACGGCATCGTCCTCCACGTTGTTATGTTGCCCGGCCTTCAGCTTCAGCGAACGGGCAAACACGCTGTCCGGCCTGCCCTTCAGCCACAGGGCCAGTGCCGCGCCGTAGCAGCCGAAATCCATCAGGGCGCCTCCGCCGTTCTTCACGGGATCATAAAGCCAGGCTGCGAACTCTCTTGAAACGCCGATTTCGCGCGGCCCCTGGTGTCCGTATTGCACGACCAGTTGATGAACCGGTCCAACTTTCCCTTCCTTCACCTGCTGGTAAAGCTGCTGGTAGGAAGCCAGCCAGTTGTTGAAATAGTTCACCATCAGCTTGACGTGTGCGGCCGCGACCAGCTTCTCTATTTCGCGGGCGTCGGGGGCCGTAGTGGCCAAAGGCTTTTCCATTTCCACGTTGATGTGCCGTTTGGCGCAGGCGCGCACGATGGCAAGATGATGGTCAGTCTCCGTGGTGATAATGACGGCCTGGGGCCTGACCTCATCGAGCATGGTGGTGTAATCGCGATAAAATTTTACGCTCTCCGGCACGCGCGACTTCGCCTTCAACACCAGGTCTGGCTCGGGCTCTGCAATGGCCACCAGCTTTGCCTGTGGCGCCTCGGCGATGTCCTTCAAAATCCCCCAGACGTGGTCGTGGTCAAGACCGACAATGGCAAGCCGCACGACGCCTGGTTTGGCCTGGGCCATCGCGCCCCCGGGCGCCAGGAGCAGAATCAATGCAAACGCAGCAAGCAGAATCTTGCGCATAGGGTAATCCTCCAGTGCCACCACAATATCTCAATTTGCGGCAGTTGGCTGGGGAGATTGCCATCGCGAGGGACGGTAAAATTCCGCTGGCGGAACGCCGTAAACACGGGTAGAATCCCGCTATTGACTGCTGGGCTGGGTCAATTCAGATAAGGGTTCTCACACATTTCCCGCTTCCGTTCGAGTCAAGGCGATAGGAGGTTCTACATGGACAACGCGACTTCCTCAACAAAAAAAGCCATCAACCGGCTCATCATGTATCCGGCGATCATCACGCTTTTGATCACCCTGCTGAGACTCGTCGGCGAGCTTCTGCACGGGCCGGCAGTTCTGTTTAGCCGGGCCGAAGGCGGCGGTGGTGCGATTATCGGCATCACCTGGCTGCCCATCATTTTCGGACCGTACTTTGCCGTCAAACTTTTTGACAAGAACCTGAAGCCTTCGAGTCTGGGCAAGACGATTCTGTTCGCAATCATCGGCATCGTCCTCCTCGGTTTCGGCGGAGGCATGGCCTTTGCTCCCAACTTTACCTTTCCGGGGCACATCGCCGTGGGGCTGCTGCTGATGGTGATTGCCGGAGGCTTACAGTACATCCCCTGGCGTGAGTTTGCGCAAACTCTGATTGCTTATGCCTACCTGGCGCGCATCCCTGTCGCCATCGTGATGTTTTTTGCCATGCTGGGCCATTGGGGGACGCACTATGACGCCGTGCCGCCGCCTTTCGACCAGCTTCCGTTTTTGACAAAATATCTCTATCTTGGGATCGCTCCGCAACTGATCATGTGGATTGTTTTTACGATGACGATCGGCGCGTTGTTCGGAGGGATCTACGCAGCAATCTTCCGGCGGAAGAAGGCTGCCTCAGCTTCGGCAGGCCAGCAGGTGGCTAGCGCCTGAAGGGCCAGGGCGTTTGCTTCCATCGCGGCGCGAAAAGCCGGCAGGGCCCGCTGGAATCCTATTTTGCGCCGCGAACGTGGCGGAGGTGCCTTGCCACAGTTTCCCGCACATGGAGGGCCCCGTCAAACTCAGTCTGCAATAAACGTGCGTTTCTGTGCACGCGGAGTTCAGGGTCCTCACCCGTGGGCAGTCTATTGGCCAGGCCAATCAGGTGCCGCTGCAGTCCGGTAAGCGGCGCGGAGGATGCACCGCCTGCCTTTGCCGCCGCGGAAATCTCATCAGCAGCGGGTTCATGGAGACTCTCTTGGATAATTCTGCTGTGCACCGCAGTTGAGACATCCTCCGGAGGGTCCTTTCTCGCGCTGGCGAGATCAGGAACGCCGGAAAACGTCCGGGCGGCTGCATCTCTTTTGGTGAGGAATGAGTCGAGCTTGAAGAGCTCCTTCAGCGTGGCAGGAATGGACGTGTGATCGAAGGTCTCACCGACAATCGTTCCTTTCTGAATGTAAGGTGAGATCAGGATGGCGGGAACACGCACGCCATATCGATCGAACTTGAGTTGAGACTGGTAGGCGTCCGGCGGCGTGGCGGCCGCGGGCGTGACGTGATCGTAAAATCCGCCGTGCTCGTCGTAAACAACCAGCAGCAGTGATTTTTCCCAGAGCGGCGAAGTCCGCACGCAGTGGTAAACGTCTGCGATGAGCGCCTCGCCGCGCTTGACGCTGTGCGGCGGATGCTGGTCACTCGCACCGCCAAACCACCAGTAATATTTCGGTTCAATAAACGAATAGTTCGGCAGCTTTCCGGCTGCCGCATCCTTCCGAAACTCGCCATAGCCTTTGAAATTGTTCCGCAGCGTGTCAGTATCCAGACGCTGGAGCGCCCAGGTCTGCGAGATTTCGTGGTAATAGTTGAACCACGCGCGGCCCGCCGCCGAAAGATTTTCAAAGATGGATTTCATGTCGTAGTTGTGAAGCTGGCTGTTGTCCAGATAGCCTTTGGAAGTGGCGGCATGGGCAAAAAAGCGATTGGGCCAGGTGGGCCCGGGAACCGAGGAAAACCAGCGTTTGCAAACGGCAAATTCTTTGGCAAGCGTGGTGAGCACCGGCAGATTGGCGGGATCAAAGCAGTCCATGATAGTGGGGGCCGTGGCCTTTGTGACATCATCCTGCTGCGCATAGCTAAAGATAAAGCCCTTGTTCGCTTCAATGCCACCGGGCGGCGGAGGCCCTCCAGGATTGCTGAAAAGCTGGAGGTTGACGTCATGGAACTCGTGGCCGGGATCGCGCGGCGTAACGTCCTCGGCGTTGCGGGTGACTACAATCTTGTTATTGGGGCCCGGCGGCTCGCTGGGATCCACGGGATTCCACTCGCCTCCCGTCAAGCCGTCAATGTCGTAGCCCGGCGCCTGCAGCCAGCCGAGCATATGGTCGAAAGAGCGGTTTTCCATCATGAGAACGATAACGTGCTCGATTTCCTGTGGCATGATCTACTCCTTAATGGAATCGTCGCCGAAACTCCGGCCGCCATCAGCATCGCGCCTTCCTCTAAATTTTGCACCAAAGAACACGCTGATGGAAACTGTCCACCTGGGCAGGCAGGCGGGCGCTGCCCGCAATCGATTGATTCCCAAAGGCCCGATGCGGAATTGACCGCAGGGTTAACCGCCGGCGTCCAACGGCAGGAAGAGAGGTGTTGCAAAGCGCAGGTGGTGGTATAATCGAGGTAGAGAACGTGGCGGGGGGAAGGGAGAGCTTTCGCAGAAGAAAAAGTTATAGCAGCGAAAAATACCGCTTGCGTTCGTACGTGGATATCGGTATCATCACTAATTGCCAGAATGAAGGTGGGGCAACAAGAAGCTTCCTCATCATTGCGGGTAACACAAACGGAGGTCGATACGAAGAAGGCTTTCG
>DATEKC010000054.1:0-3835 GCA_035277665.1 Terriglobia bacterium | reverse complement strand
AAATGTGATGCGCAACAGCAGACTCGCGTGCCCCGCCGGTATCGTGCCGGCGGGAAGTTCCCCGCTGGCCCGGCGTTCCACCGACGTCAGGGATTGAATTTCTTCAATCCCCAGCCCGCGAATCGTTTCTTCCACCCGCCTGTACGCAGTGCTTCCCGGAACAACCAGGGAGAAGTCACGCTCCACAGGCGGAAACTTTGAAATCGGTTTAAAACTTTTTTGCCGCAATGCCGCGCTGAGAAGGATCTCCAGCTCAATTTCCGCCAGCCAAACCTCCTGCCGGAGTTTGTAACCGCGCGCGAGGTCTTCGCGCAAGCGCCCCAGCGTGGCAACGGTCGAACCCTTCGTTACGAACCGGCCGGCAACGCCGCCATCCAGGTAGCCGGCATCGGCAAGCTCAAACTTCAATTCGGACAGGTCAAAGCAGCCCAGAAGTTCTTCGACGTCACCTTTTAAATCAAAAAAGCTGAGCCTGGTTTTTCTGCTGTGCAAGGTTTCGAGTTCGCGGTTTCCGGTTGCGCCCAGCACCAGGACCCGGCGCTCGTCTGGCAATTCTTTTCCCCGTTCGCTGTAAATCCTGCCCATTTCATAGAGTCGCAGGTCGCTGCGGTAGCGGTCAAGGTTCCACTTCAGCGTATGGAGCATGCTGGGCAGGGCCGAAGAGCGCATGGCCGAGGCGTCCTGGCTGAGCGGGTTCTCGAGCGCCACCGGCGGGCGGTCTGTGAACCTCGCGTTCTCCGCCGGATCGACCATGGCTGAGGGAATGATCTCCCTATAGCCCAGCGACACCAGGGTGTTGCTGATTCTCAGCTCTTTGCTGCGAGCGTCGTCTGTGGCAAGCCGGACCGGAGCGGGGCGGACCCGCGAAGGCAACCGGTTATATCCATAGTGCCGGGCCACTTCTTCAATCAGGTCGACTTCGCGATCCACGTCCAGGCGGGACATGGGCGGCGTCACCTTCCATGCTTCGGTCCCCCGCCGCTCGACTCCAAAGCCGATCGTGCGAAGCACCCTTTCCACTACTTCCCACGGGACTTCCGTCCCCAGGATGCGCTGAATTTCACTGCGCCGCAGCTCAATGTGGGTGCGCTGCTTGGGGGCGGGATAGGCATCCAGGATCCCGCGCAGCACTTCGCCGCCCGCGAGCTGGGCGATCAGGATTGCCGCACGGTTCAGCGCCACGGGGGCCATTTCAATATTGGCACCGCGCTCAAAGCGGTGTGAAGCTTCTGTGTGCAGCCCGTGGGACTTCGAGGTCCGCCGGATGGAAGCCGGATCAAACCAGGCGCTTTCCAGCAGGACGCTGCGGGTGTCGTCAGATATCTCAGATTCTTCGCCGCCCATCACGCCCGCCAGCGCAACTGGCCGGCTGGAATCCGCAATCACCAGGTCGCTTGCGGCAAGGGTCCGGTTTACGCCGTCCAGGGTGCGTAACTGTTCTCCGGGCCGGGCGGAGCGGACAATAATCGCGCGCCCCCTCAGGCAAACCAGGTCGAAGGCATGGAGCGGATGGCCCAGCTCCATCAGCACATAGTTGGTGATGTCGGCCACATTGTTGATGGGGCGCTGCCCAATGGCCTCCAGGCGCTTCACCAGCCAGTCCGGCGAGGGCTTCACTTCAACGCCCCGGATCACCCGGCCGCAGTAGCGCGCACAAAGTCCCGGGTTGAGAATTTCAATGGTAGCCTCGGCGGAGGCCGAATCATTGCTTTCCTTGCACAAAAAATCCAGCGGGGCCAGGCGCTTGCGATAAAGTGCGGCCACCTCCCGCGCCAGGCCGTAGTGGCTTAAACAATCAGGCCGATTGGTGGTGACCTCCACTTCGAAAACAATGTCATCGCCCACAGGCTGAAAGGATTCCACGTTCAGCCCGATGGAAGTGAGGTTCTCTTTCAGGCGGCGGGCGTCTGCCGGAACGTCCACAAATTCTTTCAGCCAGTTCAGGGAAACTTTCATGTTCTCAGTCTTCAGGCAAAGAGAAGCTGCCGCGCCAACCGCGCAGCCTCAGATAATATCAGGATCAAAATTGTTCCAGAAACCTTACATCGCCCTGGTGGAAGAGCTGGATATCGTTGATGTCATACTTCATCATCGCAAAACGCTCAACGCCCAGCCCGAAAGCCCAGCCGGAGTAGCGCTCCGGATTGATGCCGCCGTGGCGCAGCACTTCCGGATGCACTATGCCGCAGCCCATCACCTCGACCCAGCCGCTCTCCTTGCAGACGCGGCAGCCTTCGCCCCCGCAGAACACGCAGCTGATCGAAAGCTCGCCGCTCGGTTCCGTGAAGGGAAAGAAGCTGGGAGTAAAGTTGGTTTTGATCCTGTCGCCGAAAAATCTTTTGGCGAAATAATCGAGCGTTCCCTTCAGGTCGGCAAAGCTGATGTCCGTATCCACCGCCAGGCCCTCGACCTGATGGAACATGGTGGCGTGGGTGGAATCCGGGTTGTCGTGCCGGTACGCTTTTCCAGGGCAGAGGATGTAGAGCGGCGCGCCGTGCTTCTCCATGGCGCGAATCTGCACCGGCGAAGTGTGCGTGCGCAACACGGTTCCAGAATTGACATAAAGCGTGTCCCAGTCGTCGCGCGCCGGGTGGCTCTCCGGAATGTTGAGTGCATCAAAGTTGTAATAGACCGACTCAATTTCCGGCCCCGACTCGATGGAAAATCCAAGACCCAGGAAAATATCCTCGATTTCCCGCATCACCTGCGTGACAGGATGAACGGAACCCAGCGGACGGCGATAACCAGGCAGCGTGAGGTCAACTGGCCACTGCCGCCCTGCGGTAGCCTGAGTTTCTGCCTTTGCTTCGACCGCGGCGATCCCTGAAACCTCTCCCTGTAAGGGCAGTTCCCGCTGAAGGCTTTCCGTATCGACGCATTTCGCCTGCTGGCGCAACTGGTTGAAAGACCGCCCCACCACCGGCTTCAATTCTTTTGGCGCTTTCTTCAGCCAGTTCTCGTCAATCAGTGAAACCAGCCCGCCCTTGCGCGCCAACCAGCGATCGCGCAAATTTTTAACTTGCTGGTTGCGCCCTTGCTCGTTGCCGGCCTCGGCGGCCATCAGCGACTTCCTCTCGCTTTCAAGCGCCGAGCTGACCTCGGCAAACAGCTCGGTGACGGCCTCAGGGGACATCGCGCCCAACTCCTTCAGGGTTTTGCCGGCTTTTTCATCAATCGACGCCTGGGGCGGCGTTGGGGCGCGTTTTGGGACCATCCGGCGATCAGTTTCGGGTCCGGACATGATTTAGCCTGCCTTCAGGGCCGTTTTCACCTTTGTGGCAAGTTCGGCAAACGCTTGCTGGTCAAGGGCCGCCATATCGGCCAGCGCCTTGCGATCAAGCTCCACGCCCAGTTTTTTTACGCCATGAATAAACTGGCTGTAGGTCAGTTCGTTCTGCCGCGCAGCCGCGCCAATCCGTACAATCCAGAGACGGCGAAAGTCGCGTTTCTTCCGCCGGCGGTCGCGATAGGCAAAGCGCCCCGCGCGGTCCGCGGCCTCTTTCATGAATTTGTAGAGCTTGCTCTTCTTGAGGAAGTAGCCTTTGGTCTGCTTGGCGAGTTTTTGCCGCTGGGCGCGGCGCACAGTTCCGCGCTTTACTCTTGGCATGGGTTTGCTCCTTTCAGAGAATTTCGGGGCAGCAAAGGCACCCTGCCGTTGGCCTTTCCGCACCCGCAAGAACTTCTTACAGCAAATTAACCATTATAAATCAGAACTGCGTCTTGCGTGCAGCAACGTTGGCGGCTTGCCGGCAATAAGCTGCAGCAGCGCACCTGAAGCTGCGGCGGTTGCCAGCGTTTGTTTCTTTTGGCGGTGTTCCAGGAACTTCGTCTAGCG
>DATEKC010000053.1:0-26693 GCA_035277665.1 Terriglobia bacterium | reverse complement strand
GGAGGGCCAGGCGCTGGCACGCTCAACTCATATTGCGATTGGCGCCCACCAGGACGATCTTGAAATCATGGCCTACCATGGGATTCTGGAGTGCTTTGGCAAACCGGACAAGCACTTTGCCGGTGTCACGGTGACCAACGGCGCCGGCAGCCCGCGAGATGATCTTTACGCCGCATACTCCGACGAGGACATGCAGAAGGTGCGGCGGGTTGAACAACGCAAGGCCGCCTACGTGGGAGAATATTCCGTCCAGGTGTTTCTTGATTACACCAGCGGGGCGGTCAAGGATAAGACCAACGCCGATGTCGTGTCTGACGTTAAGCAACTGCTGGCAGGCAGCAAAGCCAGGGTGGTTTATACGCACAATCTCGCTGACAAGCACGACACCCACGTTAGTGTCACTCTGCGGGTAATCCAGGCGATCCGAAGCCTGGAGGCCCGCTCGCGCCCAGAAAGCCTCTATGGCTGTGAAGTCTGGCGGAGCCTCGATTGGCTGAATGACAATGACAAGGTCATTTTTGATGTGAGCGCGCATGAAAACCTGGCCATGTCTCTAGTGGGCATTTTTGATTCGCAGATTTGCGGCGGCAAGAGGTATGACCTTGCGACTGCCGGGCGCCGCAGGGCCAATGCAACCTACTTCGCCTCGCACGCCACGGACGTCGCAAATTCAGTGATATTCGGCGTTGACTTAACGCCGCTTATCAAAGACGACAAGCTTGATCCGGCCACATACATTAAGGGCTTCATCGACAGCTTTGCCGAGGATGTCTCGACCCGCCTTGCGAAATTCAGTTAGTCGCGCAGGCCCTCGGGGCGTTTGCCATGCGCTAGACGCCCCGCCGGGTTAAAGCGTGAAGCAGCCATTGTTGATTCACTCCGGGCAGCTGCTTCTCCGCTGCTGGGTCCTTGACGGAAGCTTATGCCAGGGCAGACTACGCCTTTAAGACGCCGGGGCGATGTTCTGGTTCACCCGGAAGAAGTTTGCAGGGTCGTACTTTTTCTTGATCTCAGCCAGGCGTTTGTAGTTGTCGCGGAACGATGCCTGAACGCGCTCCTGGCCTTCCTCCATCATAAAGTTCACGTAAGCCCCGCCAGACGAATAGGGGTGGATGGCGTCGAAGTAGTTTCTGCACCACCTGGTAATCTTGTCGCGGTTTGCAGGGTTCGGGTCAACTCCGACAATAACTCCTGCCCAGTTTGCATCCCGATAGCTGAAGGCCGTGTCTTTGCTTCCCACCCGGTGGGGCGCGCCATCGATGGGATAAAGGTGCATGGTCGAGTGCATCGTGGGAAGCATTGCCCCGTGTTCCGCATGCTTTGCAACTGCAGCATCGCTGATTTCCTTGAAGAAATCAGCCCGCCAGTACCACTGAAGTCCGGCCGGGTATAAACCATCAAACAGACTCTGGACTGCCGGGAAGGGTACCGGGCCCACGTGGTCAAGGACGGGCTTGCCAACCGACCTCATGGGCTGCGTAGCCTTCTCCGCCTCATCCGGCGCGCCCGTGCAGCACCACATGATTCCGCATACTTTCTGGTTATACAGTTTTTCCGGAAACGGCGGCGCAGGCGGAACGGTGAGGAAGGCGAAGAATCCATACACGTATTCCGGAGCTTTCAAAATGAACTCGCGATAGGTCTTCAGGACTTCTTCAGTCTGCTCCAACGGCCAGAAGGTCGGCCCGGCATACACCGTGTCGACTGGATGCAACCGGAACAAGAAAGAGGTCACAACGCCGAAGTTGCCGCCACCACCGCGAATCGCCCAGAAAAGGTCGGAATTCTCTTCAGCGCTGGCGGTGACAAATTTGCCGTCTGCCAGCACCAGATCCGCGGATAGCAGATTATCGATGGTCAGTCCGTACCTTCGGCTGAGGTATCCGATTCCTCCTCCCAGGGTCAACCCCGGGACGCCCGTGGTGGAGATAAATCCGCTGGGGGTTGCCATGCCAAAAGCATGTGCCGCGTGGTCGACGTCACCCCACACGCACCCTGGGGCCACCCGGACAGTCTTTGCCTTGGCGTCCACGTGGGCGTTTTTCATCCGCGAAAGGTCGATCACCAGGCCATCGTCGCAGACACCCAGGCCGCCGGCGCTGTGACCCCCGCCGCGAATAGACGTCAGCAGATTGTTTTCACGACCGAACCTAACCGCGGCCGTAATATCGGCAACGTCCACGCAACGGACGATCACGGCCGGATGCTTATCAATCATCCCGTTATAAACCTTGCGGGCATTGTCGTATGCAGGGTCAGAAGGCTGGATGACTTCGCCTCGAAAGTTTTGTCGTAGCTTTGCGATGGTCTCGGAATTCATTGTTTCTCCTCATTTAGAAGTTGAAGTTATGGAGTCCTGGAACCAGCCAGTAAGATGTTGCCTTATGATTCTGAAAGAGATGACAAGTATCACTTTATATTATGAATGCTAATAGCCTTATTCGTAAGGTATTAATTGAGCTCTATTACCGGCAATGGCGCTACGGCAGAGCCTGCATTAAATAGCTTTGATCCCTTCAAAAGCGGTCGCAATGAGTTTCTATGCTGCTTTCAGCTCCGACGTGCAATGCGGGCAGCGGCTGGCCTTGAGCGAAATCGCCGAAATACAGAACGGGCACTCACGGGTTGCAGGAGCCGCCGGAGCAGGCGCAGGCCTCTGCAGGCGGTTCGCCTGCTTGACCAGCAGGAACACCGCAAAGGCCACAATCACGAATTCAAGCACAGTGTTGCAGAAGGCCCCATAGCCGATGACGGCAGCGCCTGCCTTCCTCGCGTCGGCCAGCGTTGCATAATGGACTCCTGAAAGATTAATGAAAAAGTTGGAAAAGTCAACATGCCCCAGGAGCCTTCCGATGGGCGGCATGAGAATGTCATTGACCATGGAGGTGACCACCTTCCCGAAGGCTACCCCCATAATGATTCCAATGGCCATATCGAACACGTTTCCACGTGTTGCGAATTCTTTGAATTCCTTTAGCGTCGTGGTCTCCCCTCGATTTAATTTGAGCGAATGCAACTCTGCGGATTCGGAAAGTCTGCACGACTTCCGGAGCAGGGTCAAGAGCTTTTGCGGCCTGCGTCAGCTGTCGCAGGACCGGCGGCCGTTTCAACTGGATGAAGCAAGAGACGCAATGATTTGGGAAGAACGGACCCGACTAAGAGGCGAGAACTGCTGTGAGGGGGAGCGGCCATGATCGATTCATGGCAGGGAAGGTGCATCGCTATCGATGGTCTTTGTCCATGGCCGGCACAGGGCCTGATACGTGCGCCTCAGGGGCGCTGGTTTCCGAATCGTCCGTCGGTTGGCGGTAAAAAAATATTCCCATGAAGGAGCCAACCGCAGTCGCAACCAGCAGAAAAAAGATGAATGAGATTACAACTCCCAGCGTCGTGCCGTGTACGGATTGTGCACCGGCGACCGTCCCTATGCCATAAGCGACAAATGCCGACACAAAAAGCATCAGTGCGTATACGGGGACATTCAATTTCCCACGCCAGGCAGCGGAAGGAATGACCGCCACGACGACCAGGCAGGAAAGCGAAAGGGGAACGATTACTCCAAGGTTAACTGCCAGCAGGGCGGGAAAGTGAAAAAAGGCGAACAATGAACCTATCAACATAAGCCAATCGCTCCATCGCTGACCGGATTGGTCATCAGTCATATGCTAAGGGCTGACCTGCCGGATGTCAACTCGGGAATAAACCTAAGAACGACCTACCGAAATCCCTAAAGCATTCTCCGCGCCTCAGGCCGGATTTCCGTGTGGCAAAGGCGAAAACGCTGGGCCCGGCTGCTAACCTGAGACCGCACAAAGACTAATCGGCACTATAGATTCTATCGGTAAGGCGCCAGCTCTTCATCAGAATTGATCGTTGGCCGTTCTCTTTTGTATCCCCGATTAAACCAAAAACCTCGAGCTGGGAAGGGAAGTGGTAGGCAAGCCACTCTGGCCGACATTACACCCCATGGCTTTCAACCTTGGGGAATGGCCGCCAATCGAAGAACTTCCAGGCTTCCACAGGCACGTCTGATAATGTGAAGGACGGGCAGCGTTGGTTAACATAACTTCTTTTGCACAGCTTCATCGCCTTTATCCACAGGGCGGGTAGGCTGGGGCGGCGTTGTACGGCGAGATGTTGGGTATTTACTAGTTAGTACAGCCTTCCAATGGGGCTGTGCGTGGGCCGGGCTTCATGATTTCTGGACCTGGCCGGGCTGGTTTCCAATGAACGCCGGGTCCTTCCCGGTGCCCTGATGCTTCGCGGATATTAAAGTAATACTTTATGGCGAAGAGACGGCCGTTTTCATTGGAGGGCTTTGCAAATCGGGCGAATCTGGGACGATAAAGTGACGCGGCGCTGATGAGTGGGTGACGCGAACCATCAGAAGGTTTTGGGTGTTGTGGCTGTTTTATGCCTGAGGCATGGCTGAAATCTTCTTTCGGAACGATGTTAGCTTGTGCTAACTTAGTTTGTTTGCCGGTACGGCGACACAATTGTCTGCAATGCCCCTAATAGAAACAGAGGCGATCGTTCTTCGGACTCACCGGCTGGGGGAGGCAGACAAGATTGTTTCGTTGCTCACCCGGCAGCTCGGTCGTGTCCGGGCCGTAGCCAAGGGCGCGTTCAGCCGCAGGGGGCGGTATGGCGCCGCGCTTGAACCGCTCTGCTATATTCGGGTTTGGGTTTACGACCGGGAGAATCGCGACCTGCAGCGAATGGGTTCGGCTGAGATTGTCGAGTCGTTCTTTGAGATGCAGCGCGATTTCCGGATCCAGTTGGGCGCTCAGTACCTGGCGGAAGTTACTGACCGGTTCTTGCCGGACCGCGAGGTGAACGAACGGGTTTTCCGGCTTCTCCTGGCTGTCTTACGGGCTTTCAAGCGGTTTGGGGAGATCAACCGGCCGCTTGTGTTTTTCAACTATTGGCTGCTGCGGCTTGGAGGGTTTCTGCCTGATCTGAGCAGGTGCATGGCCTGCCAGCGGCAGTTTTCGGCGGAAGACGGGTTTTATGACCCGGTGGCTGTAGCGCTGGTTTGCTCCGATTGCCGCGGCGGAACTTCGACCGAACGCGTTACAGCAAGCGCTCTGAAACTGATTCCGGCGTTCAGCACGGCCCGGATTGAGCAATGGATTGAAGCGGCGCCAGCCGCCCCGGGCACGCATGAACTGCGCAGGTTGCTGGAACAGATCATCGAGGCGCACCTGGAAGGAAAGCTT
This sequence comes from Terriglobia bacterium, assembly GCA_035277665.1. GTDB lineage: Bacteria > Acidobacteriota > Terriglobia > UBA7540 > UBA7540 > SCRD01. Next base: position 21,474 of record DATEKC010000053.1, on the reverse strand, counting down.
ACAACCCGCGCCATGCTGGCGGAAGAAATCTAGGAATGTGGGATCCACGCGCAGAGAGTTTTAAATCTGCGGGACAATATGGTTCAAAGATCGCTTGATAAAAGGGCAGCAACGAAGGGCCTGACTTTCCAGGACATGATCTGGAGACTCACCAGCTTCTGGGCCAGGCAGGGAGCGGTGGTAGCGCTTCCGTACGATCTGGAGGTTGGGGCAGGGACCATGTGCCCGGAAACCTTTTTCCGGGTCCTCGGGCCGCAGCCCTGGAACGTAGTATACGTTCAGCCTTCCAGACGTCCTGCCGACGGCCGATATGGGGAAAATCCGAACCGCCTCATCAAGCACACGCAGCTTCAGGTGATCCTTAAACCACCACCTGCGAACGTTCAGGATATCTACCTGCGCAGCCTGGGCGATATCGGAATCGACTTTCGCAATCACGATATCCGCTTTGAGGAAGACAACTGGGAAGCGCCCACGCTGGGGGCATGGGGAATCGGCTGGCAGGTAATGCTAGATGGCCTGGAAATTACCCAATTCACCTACTTCCAGCAGTCGGGTGGAGTTGACCTGGATCCAATCTCAGTTGAACTCACCTACGGTCTGGAGAGGATAGCCGCATTCCTCCAGAACGTTAACAATGTGTATGAAGTTATGTGGAATAAATCCGTGAAATATTATGAGCTGAGACACCGTGAGGAATTCGAGCTCTCCCTCTACGATTTTGAGTCGGCCTCGGCGGAATCGACCCGCCAGCTTTTTGAAATATATGAGGGCGAAGCTGCCCGCTTATTGAAGTATTACTTTAATTTCGACCCTTCCCATCGGCCTGCCCGGTTTCCGCTTCGCAAAGTGTATGAGTTCTGCCTCAAGTGCTCGCACCTTTTTAATATCCTGGACGCCCGTGCGGCCATCAGCGTCACTGAGCGGGTCGGGTTGATTGGACGGATCCGAAAAATCGCGACCGAGGTGGCACAGATTTATCTCGAACAATCGGGCCCCGCGGCAGAGGTCGAATCCGCATGACCGCCAAGCAGAAACAACGCACAGAACCGCTGCTGCTGGAGGTGGGCGTTGAAGAAATTCCTGCGCGCTTTCTTGCCGGCGCCGAGCGAAATCTTGGCGAACGCCTCACTGAGGCCTTGATGCGTCTGCGGTTGCTGCTGCCCGATGCGCCTCCGGCCGGTACTTTCTCAACCCCGCGCCGCCTGGTTGCGCGGGTGCCGGCGGTTTTGCTTCGGCAACCGCATCAGGTTGAAGAGATCATCGGCCCGCCCGTCAAGGTGGCTTTTGGCCCGGACGGAAAGCCTACGCGAGCTGCAGAGAGCTTTGCGGAGAGGAACGCAATTTCTGTCAATCGGCTGCTCAAAATTGAAACGCCCAAAGGACTCTATCTTGGTCTGCGCAAGCAGGTCCGGGGACGTTTTGCTCGCGAGATATTGGGCGAAACCCTGCCTGAAGTTATCCTGGGAATCGGCTTTCCCAAAAGTATGTACTGGACTTCGAAGACGGGCCCGAGGTTTATACGCCCCATCCGTTGGCTGGTGGCGATCCTGGCGGAAGGCGATAAGGCCCGCATCATTCCTTTTGAAATCGGCGGCGTACGGTCAGGGAAGTCAACCTATGGCCATCGTGTAGCGCGTGCAAAGGCCATTTCGGTGAAAAGTTTTGACGAGTACGCGGCCAAGCTTCGCGAGCGCCAGGTTGAAATTGATCCTCAGCGCCGGTCAGAAGTCATTCGTTCAGAAATTAAAGCGATACTTGAAGATCGTGGATTCAACGCCGTTCCGGACGAGGAATTGCATCAGTGGGTCATCAGTTCCACGGAATGGCCTCATGCCCTCATTGGCGGCTTTGATCGGCGCTTCCTGCACCTTCCTCGAGAGATTTTGATAACCGTGATGCGGGACCACCAGAAATACTTTGCCGTGGAGAGCAATTCCGGGGCGCTTCAACCCAATTTCGTCACCATCATCAATCTGGCGGGGGATTCCGCAGGCTTGATTCGCGAGGGCCACGAACGCGTTCTGACGGCCCGTTTCGCCGATGCTGAGTTCTTCTGGGAGACAGATCTTCGCGTCCCGCTGGAAGCAAGGCAGGCTTTGCTCGAAAAGGTGACCTACCAGGCGCAAATGGGGAGTTATGCCGCGAAGGTTGAACGCATGTCGGTGATCGCGGGCGGAATCTGCGAAGAAATGGAGCGGCAGGGCTCGCTGGACGCCACGGGCAGGGACCAGGTGTTGCGCGCCGTCCGCCTGAGCAAGTGTGACCTGACCACTCAGATGGTGCGCGAGTTCACCGAACTACAGGGCATCGTTGGCGGACTTTACGCCCGCGAGCAGAATGAGCCGCCGATGGTTGCCGAAGCCATCTACGACCATTACAAACCAGCCAACGCCGATGACACCTGTCCGCGGAACAAGGTGGGCGCCATTGTGGCGCTGGCCGACAGGATTGACAGCGTGGTGGCCGGCTTCGCCGTGGGGCTCGAACCCACTGGATCCAGCGACCCGTTCGGGCTGCGGCGTGCAGGGAATGCGATCATCAAAATTGCGGTTGAGTCCCTGGTTGAGTTGGATCTGGCACGAGTAACGGCAACGGCCATTGATTGCGCCCAGGGGAGCCTGGCGAGTGCGAACTCGGTAGACCTCGCCCGGCGGGTGGAAAGTTTTCTGCGGGAGCGCATGGACTTCTATTTCCGCGAGGTTGCAGGGCTTCGCTATGACACTGTCCGGGCAGTCCTCAGTCCCTCCGTCCCCGCAGGGGTCAGCGTGCCGGCTGTTGCGCTGAGACGTGCGCAGGCGCTGGAAATGGCCCGCGATACAGAAGATTTTCTGGCTCTGGCCGCGGCCGCCAAACGGACCCGAAACATTCTGACCAAATCCGCCGGAGTGGATCTTCTGAACAGCAACGCATCCGTCAATTCGGAGCTGCTGCAGGAGGGCCCGGAGAAGGAATTATTCGCCGCATGCGAACGCATCACAAAGGAACTTGCCGCGCTTGTGGCCCAGGGTGACTTCGAGGCGTCGTTCCGAACCATGAGCGGAATCCGGCCCCAGGTGGACCGGTTTTTTGACAAAGTCCTGGTGATGGCCGAGGAACCGGCGATGAGAGAAAACCGGCTGCGGTTGCTGGTCCATCTGAACCGCGATATCTTTGCCCGGCTGGCGGAGCTTTCAGAAATTGCCGTTGAAACTCAGGTCTCTTCAGTTCGAGATCGCTAGGTTGGGTGCGCCTCCAGGGTTGCAGGCGAGCGCATCTGAGGTACTACTTTAACTATTGTCGACGCGCCGACTTGAACGGCCGATGCCGGCTTCCTTATCGCCGCCATCGGTTGTCGTTCGATCGAACTTGTCGCAAGCATTTCAAAATTCCGCGGCCCAGGGCCGTGCGCAGGTTTTCATGACAAGGAGAGCAGAAATTATGGAAAAATTCGTCTATTTTTTTGGCAACGGCAAGGCCGACGGCCACGGCACCATGAAGGATGTTCTGGGCGGCAAGGGCGCCGGGCTTGCGGAGATGACCAACGCCGGGCTACCCGTTCCTCCCGGCTTCACGATTGCGACTTCCGCCTGCCGAGCCTATTTCGAAAGTGGCAACAGGCTTCCCGATCAAGTGCTGTCGCAGTCCGACGAGGCGCTTGAGCGGCTCCAGGGCCTCTTAAAGCAGAACCTGGGCGATGCTGAAAACCCGCTGCTTGTTTCCGTGCGATCCGGCGCCAAGTTTTCTATGCCCGGCATGATGGACACCATCCTCAACCTCGGCATGAACGATAAAGCTGTCGAGGCGGTTGCCCGCAAAACCTCAAATCCGCGCTTTGCCTACGACAGTTACCGCCGCTTTATCCAGATGTTCGGCAACGTCGTTCTGGAGATTTCCAAAGACAAATTTGAGCACATTCTCACCACCCAGAAAAAGAAGCGCAAGTTCACGCTGGATACCGAACTGACGGCAGAGGACTTCAAAGAGGTGATCGAGGGATACAAGGAAGTCATCCGCAAAGCCACCGGAAAAAGCTTCCCCCAGGACCCTCGCACCCAACTCAAGATGGCCATTGAGGCGGTCTTCCGCTCATGGAACAATCCGCGAGCCATCAAGTACCGCAGCATGAACAAAATCCCTGGCGAGCTGGGGACCGGAGTGAACGTCCAGGCCATGGTGTTCGGAAACATGGGTGACACTTCCGGCACAGGAGTGGGTTTTACCCGCAACCCGGCTACCGGCGAAAACAAATTCTATGGCGAATTTCTCATGAACGCTCAGGGCGAGGACGTCGTCGCCGGCATCCGAACGCCCGTTCCGATTGTAGAACTGCAGAAAGTCATGCCCGAGGTTTTCAACCAATTGCGGGCGATCACTTCACGCCTGGAGCACCACTACAAGGACGTGCAGGACTTCGAGTTCACTATCCAGGAAGGGAAGCTCTACATGCTTCAGACCCGGACCGGGAAGCGTACGGGCAAGGCTGCGGTCAAAATTGCGGTCGATCTGGTGGAGGAGAAAATCATCACCCGCGACGAGGCCCTGATGCGGGTTGAGCCCGACCAGTTGAATCAATTACTTCATCCAATACTTGATGAATCGAAGCCTTTGAAAGTGATCGCAACCGGCTTGCCGGCTTCGCCAGGAGCGGCGGTCGGACGAATCGTTTTTACGGCGGAAGACGCTGTCGAGAAGGGAAAGCATCACCCGGTGATCCTTGTTCGCGCTGAAACGGTCCCAGACGATATCCACGGCATGGAAGTGGCCGCCGGAATTCTCACCTCGCGAGGGGGCATGACGTCGCACGCAGCAGTCGTCACCCGCGGCATGGGCAAGTGCTGTGTGGCCGGCTGCGGAGCCGCGGAAGTGGACGAGAAGAAGAAGCAACTACGCATTGGAAAATTGACGCTGAAGGAAGGGGACTGGCTTTCACTCGATGGTTCGACCGGAAGAGTGATTCTCGGCCAGACAAAGACGCTCCTTCCCGACCCATCAAGCGGAGACTTCGCCACGTTTATGGGTTGGGCTGACGATGTCCGGCACCTGGGTGTTCGTGCAAACGCCGATGTTCCCCGCGATGCTGAAGCGGCCCGCCGGTTTGGCGCAGAAGGAATCGGGCTGTGCCGGACTGAACATATGTTTTTCGCCAGCGACCGGCTCCCGCATGTCCAGCGGATGATTATGGCCTGCAAGGACACCACCGACGAAAAAGAAGCAGCCGGCTACCAGAAAGAACGTCGTGCGGCCCTCGCCAAGCTGCTTCCCATGCAGCGGAAAGACTTTTTTGGACTTTTCAAAGCCATGGACGGTTTGCCGGTCACCATCCGGACCCTTGATCCGCCGTTGCACGAATTCCTTCCCAAGCGTGAAGAGCTGATGGTGGAAATCGCCACGCTCGAGGCGAAGCGGAAGAAGAGTCCCAAGCTTGGCAAACTGAAGAAGATGCTTTCGGTAGTTGAAGGATTGCATGAATTCAATCCTATGCTGGGACTTCGGGGATGCCGCCTTGGCATCATGTACCCGGAAATTACCGAAATGCAGGCGCGGGCCATTTTTGAAGCGGCCGTCGAATGCAAGAAGAAAGGCATTGATGCCAGGCCGGAAATCATGATCCCTCTGGTAGGCGATGTCCGGGAACTGGCGCTTCAAAAAGAGATTGTGAACCGCGTGGCCAAAGAGGTCTTTAGCAAAAAAGGCGACCGCGTAAAGTATCTGGTGGGGACCATGATCGAGTTGCCCGCCGCCGCGCTCTCCGCTGCGGAGATTGCGGAAGAGGCGGAGTTCTTCAGCTTCGGCACCAACGACCTGACCCAGACCACCTTTGGCCTTTCGCGGGACGACTGCGGAAAAATCATCGCCGCCTATGTCCAGCAAAAAATCTGGCCGGCCGATCCCTTCGCCGTGCTGGACCCGAAGCGCGTCGGGCGATTGCTGAAGATCGGCACATCTGAGGGGCGCAAGACGCGCGAAAACCTCAAGGTCGGCATCTGCGGCGAGCACGGAGGCGATCCGGCGTCCATCCAGGTCTGCGCTGAAGCGGGGTTGAATTACGTGAGCTGCTCGCCCTATCGTGTGCCTATCGCGCGCCTCGCGGCAGCGCAGGCGGCCCTGCGCAGGGCAGAGGAGGAGAAGCCTGCCGCCGAGGTTTATACCACCGCATAACCGTGCGCGTGGTTGATGATTTGTGAAGCCATTTCGCAGAGCGCCAGGCGGCGTGTTCCATCCTGCCCGGCCTTGCCCGAGCGCTCGCGGCTTCTTGCTCGCCTGCTCGCCGGAAATTGAAAGGCTTTCTCAAGATTGTTTCTGGTGGGCGCTAACCGGAACCATGTGCCGGCCTGGACGAAGAAGGTAAAATATAAAGTAGTGCTTTAATAATTTAGCTTGGAGGCTTGCGCTGGGAATGTCTCTTTTCCCGAATGTCGGCGTAACGGCTGCGGAAAAATCATTGCTGCATGTGTAATGCAGAGGGTCTGGCCTTCCGGCCCTCTCGCCGCGCTGGATCCCAGGCGCGCCGGGCGGCGCTGAAAATTGGAACATCTGAAGGTCGCAAAACGCACTCGATTCTTTAAACGGAAATCTGCGGTAAGCACGGAGGCGATCAAGCATCCATCCAGGTTTGGGCTGAGCCAGGATTGAATTACGTGAGCTGTCGGCCCTGTGGTGTGCCGGTGGCGTGGCTTGCGTCAGGACAGGCGCTTCTGTGTGAGGTATAAGAAAATGCGAGATCTTCCAACGAAACATATACAACTGTTTAAGTTAAATGGAAACAGCTATCTCTGAATATGACATCAAGTGTTGGTTTAGCTTGGGGCCTTAACGCGGAAGGTTGGGGATCGCTTTTGGTCTCATGTAAAGCTTCACAATGTCGGCGCGTCGACAACTTCTCGGTCTCATTCCACCCGATCCCAGGGAGCGAGCGCCCCCAGTTCCAAAACTCTTCCTTCAGGTCTTAATCCGCCCCAGCAGGTAGATGCCTCCCAGAGCGAAGAGAATATCCGGAGACCACGCCGCGACCGCCGGAGGGAGTTGGCTCAGGTTCCCCATCGCCTCAAAAAGGCTCGATACAGACCAGTAGACGATGGCGATGCCGATGCTGAGAGCGATTCCCGCCAGCGCGCCCCGGCTGCCGGTTGAAAAGGAAAAGGGAATCGCAATCAGGGTGACGACGAAAGCGATCAGCGGATAAGAGAACTTCCTGTAAAGCGCCACGGAGAGCCGGACCACATCAAACCCGCTCTGCTTAAGGGTCCGGATATACTGGCGCAATTCCAGCACGCTCATCTGTTCCGAGGGCTTTACTTCTTTCTTGAAGTAGGACGGGGCTTCATCCAGCTCGCTGAATGTGCGCACGGCGAAGGGATGATAATCGGCAACGCTCCCGTTTGAAAAATCCCGGACCCATCCGTCCTCGAGCACCCAGCGTTGAATGTGCGGCTCCCAGAAGGCGCGGGCGGCATAAATCCGCCGTTTCAGGCGAAAAGCGTTGGGCTCAATTTCAAACACCGCAAGGTTCGCAAAAACGTTCAAGTCGGCGTCGAAAAAGCGGTAATTGTAAATCTTGTTGGACTTCCCAAAAATCCACTGCCGGTCAGGCCTGTACATGGTCTGGGCAGGTTTGCCTTTGATCTCGTTCCTGATGGCATCCTGCTGCTGGTTGGTTTCAGGCAGATAGTTGTTGCCCAGCAGAAACATGCTTCCACTCAGGAGGCCTGCGCCCACCAGGACCGGCACAGAGATGCGATAGAGGCTGATTCCTGCAGATTTGACGGCCGTAATCTCATTGGACTTGCTGAGGAGCCCAAAGCTGACCAGGGTCGCGACCAAAATGCTGAGCGGCAGCATCAGGTACACAATCTGGGGCGTCAGATACCAGTAATATTCCACCAAAAGAGGGGCGGAGATGTGGTTTCGAACGATGTCGCCCAGCAGTTGGAAAAAATCGAAAATCATGTAAATGCCGGTGAAGGTAACCAGCAGGATGGAGAGGTAAAACAGCCAGCTCTTCAGCACGTAGAGATCAAGAATCTGGAAGGCCCGCCATCCGAATTTCCGCCGCTTTAGCTTGTTCTCCCCAGCGGCTGGTTTCTGCCCTCCCATATGGAGCCGCTCAAACATGCCTCCGATTTTCTCAAGCCCGCTGTGCAGGAAGTCGACGCCTGTTTTCACGCGGTTGGTCTGGCGCAGCATGACGAGCCCCGCCACCCCAAAAATAACGTTGGCCATCCATAAACCCACCACAGGGTCCAGGCGGCCTTCCTTTGCCAGGTTCAGCCCGGAAGCCATCACGACGTAATAGATAAACACGAGCAGAATGCTGAGCATCAGGCCAAAAGCTTTGCCACCTTTCCGCGAGATGAGTCCGATGGGGACGGCCACCAGCGCCAGCACCAGGCACGCAATAGGGAGGGCAAGCCGATAGTTGAGTTCCAGCATCGCCGCGCGGCGACCCTCTGGAGAGCGCAGGTCCGTCAATAAGGTCAGTGGCGAAACCATGGAAGGTGAGAGGCGTTGGGAGGCTGATCCCTGGTTTTCAACGATGGGGACCTCCAGATTGTCGAATGAGGTTACAGTGTATTGCTGCTGGTGCTGCGGGTTGAATTCATGCGTCGAGCCGTTTTCAAGATAGAGGGCGACCTGACCGGGGGTATCCACGTTCACCAGCCGGCCGGATTCCGCCAGCGTCACTTTCACTTCGTCTTTCTGGCTGCGGTCGACGATAAACACGCCCTGCCAGCGCGTGCTGGAACTGACGACATCCTTCAAATAAAGGAGGAGGTGCGGGAATTGCTCGATGAAGACCCTGGGCTGGATCTCATAGCTGGCTTGCGTAGCGGCGAGGCTGGCTTCAGATGCCTCCAGGCTGCGCACGGCCGCGGGAGATAGAAACAGGCTCATCCATGATGTCAGTGCCCAGCCACAGAGCGCGAACAGCAGTACCGGGCGCACAAACTGGCCCTTGCCAATCCCGGTGGCGCGGATGGCAATGATTTCACTGTCGCCCGCCATCCGGCTGAGGCCGATCAGCGTGCCCAGCAGAATCGCCATGGGGATGGCCATCACCAGAATGCTGGGCAGGGGAAGCACGAATAGAAAAGCGATCTGTGAGGGCGAAAGGCTCCTTCGCGCAACCAGTTCCAGAACGTGGCTAAGCGGTCTGACATAAAGGACAAACGTAAAAACCAGGAGCCCCAGCAGGCAGTGCGCGAACATTTCCTTGAAGATGTAGCGAGTGAGGATTTTCATGGCCGCGCTCTTCCGAAAATTGCTGTTCCCCGGTATCTTAGGAGATGCAGGACCGTCGGATTGAGGCCGCGTTGGCGTGACGATCTGCCATGCCTGCTTCCCGGGAGGACTATCAGCTTACCATGTCAAGCCGTCAAACCTACCTGATGTTGCTCTGGCACATGCATCAGCCCTTCTACAAGGACCTGGCAGAAGGCGTCTATGCCATGCCGTGGGTGCGGCTTCATGCCCTGAAGGACTATTACGGCATGGTCACCATGCTGAAAGAGTTTCCCGAGTTCCACGTGACCTTTAACCTTGTCCCGTCGCTGGTTTCCCAACTTCAAGAGTATGCCCGAGATGAGGTGCGCGAGCAAGCTTTCGACCTTGCTTTCAAGCCGGCGGACCAGTTGTCTCCCGCAGAACGTGAAGCCCTTGTGGCGTTTTCGTTTCAGATGAATCTCAAGCACCAGGTGGACCGGTTCCCGCGAATGCGCGAGCTATATGACAAGTTCCATTCCGGTAGTCCCGTAGACGTGGCGCGATTCTGGGCCGTCAGGGATTTCCTTGATGTCCAGGTCTTGTCGCAACTCGCCTGGTTCGACGAAATTTATCTCGCCTCGGACGAGTCAGTCCGCAGCCTCGTAGAGAAGCAACGTGGATATACAGAAGAAGATAAGCGCCTTGTACGCAAGAAGGAGATTGAAATATTTAATGTAACGCTTGAAGAATATAGAAGCGCCTCGGAGCGCGGCCAGATTGAGCTCTCCACCTCGCCCTTCTATCATCCCATTCTGCCTCTGCTGTGTGATTCTAACATTGCCGCAGAGTCGCACCCGGGGGTTTGCCTTCCGCGCCGCGCCTACCGCCACCCGGAGGATGCCCTGGAGCAATTGAATGCCGCTGTCAGGTTGCACGAAGAGGTCTTTGGCCGCCGGCCGGCGGGTTTGTGGCCAAGCGAAGGGAGCGTTTCCGATGAAGTCTTACGGCTGGCCGCTCAAGCAGGCTTTGCCTGGACAGCAACCGATGAAGGCGTGCTCGGGCGCTCGCTTCCGGCTACCTTCAACCGCCAGGCAGACGGCGCGCTCGAAGGCGCGCGGGAGCTTTACAGGCCTTATCGTTTCAACAGCGACGGCCGGCAGATCTCGATATTCTTCCGTGACCACTACCTTTCGGACCTGATCGGATTTGTATACGCAAACATGCCTGCGCAAGCCGCGGCGCATCACCTTCACCAGCGTATCCACACAGCAGCACGTTCAGCGGGCGACGGACCCAAGGTCGTCTCTATCATTCTGGATGGCGAAAACGCCTGGGAATATTTCCCCAACAACGGCCGGGAATTCTTAAAGTGCTTTTATAAAAAAGTTGTGGAAGACCCTGACCTGAAGGCTGTTACTTCCAGCGAAGCGATGGAACTTTGTGAGCAGGGAAGTCTTTCCCATGTTGTCCCGGGGTCCTGGATCAACGCAAACTTTGACGTGTGGATCGGGGCTGAGGAGGACAACCGCGCCTGGGACCTGCTGGCCGAAGCCCGCGATTTCTTTCAGGAAAATCAAGGGCGTGCCACTGTCAGCGAGACAAACCGTGAACGTGCGCAGCGCGAGGTCTGGATCAGCGAAGGCAGCGATTGGTGCTGGTGGTATGGCCCGGAGCATTCCAGCGGACACGACGAGGAGTTTGACCGCCTTTACCGCACCCATCTGAGCAATGTTTATCGACTGCTGGGCGAATCGCCGCCTGACAATCTCGCGAACCCGATCAAGGGGCTTGAGTCCCGCGCTTTGAATTACCAGCCTACGGGCGCCATTGAACCTGTCATCGACGGCCTGGAGAGCAATTACTTTGAATGGCTCGGGGCGGGGATTTACCTTCCTGACGCAGCCTCGGGATCAATGCACGGCGTACACAACCTTCTCGAGGCCCTCTACTACGGCTGCGGTCACGACGCCATCTTTCTCCGCCTCGATTTCCCGCCGCACTTCAGGAAGGAACATCCTTCCTGCGAAATCCGAATCAGCATTGGCGGCGGCAGCAATACCAGGATGCATGCTTCCATCCTCGATCGCAAAGTAGTCGGCCTCGATTTCTGGCGGGCGGGGCAAAAACTTGATGTTCCACGTGCAACAGGCGGCAGCCTGGAGGCGGGGTATTCACAAATTTTTGAGGCGCGGCTGGCTTTCGGCATCCTCGGAATCGGCGCAGACAGCAAGATTCAGCTTCAGTTATCCCTCTGGATAGACGATCTGCCGCTGCAAGTAATGCCCCAGGAAGGCTGGCTGGTTCTGGACCTCTCTGAACAGTTTCAAAGCTGGTAGCCCTTGCCCAGGTCTATTTACTGAAGCATTGACTGAATTATCCTAATGCGAATCAGGCTGGAATTGCTGGTTATTAAAGTGAAGGATTAATTGTGTGAGGAGCGAGGCACACGCCCTTCGATACGTATTCGATGATAAGAGACCTCATCGCTTCGGCTGGCTCAACTCCCATCCTGGGACAATAACGTCAATCGGATCTGACCCGACGGGCAAGACGGTGATCAATGAAAGGGGTGAAGTCCGGACAAGGGCCAGGTTGCCAGTGGCGCTGTCGGCCACTGCCAGAAACTGCTGGTCCGGCGTCAGGGCCAGAGCAACCGGCGAAACACCCACGTGTACTGTGCCTTGGACGATACGGTTCGCAATATCAAAGGCCGTAACGAACCCGTCTCCGGAAGTAGCCAGATACATCATGCTGGAGTCACGATTGAAAACGGCAGCGGTCGGATCTCTCCCCGTGGGCAGCACCTGCTCAACGTTGTCATGAAAAGCGTCGAGGATGGTCATAGTGGAGCTCGCGTTGCTGAAAACAAAAAGCTCGCCGCCATCGGCCTTAAGGGCCAGTCCAGACGGCCGCGATCCCATCTCGATGTGGGCGAGGATTGTACGGGAGGGGATTTCCGCAGCCGATATCTTCTCGTCGCCAGTGTCGGCCACAAAGGCCACTGAACTGTCGTGCAGGATTGCCATCGGCCCGGGAGCCTTTCCAACTTTGACTGAGCCGAGAACTTTTTTTGTTTCCGTGCTCACGAAAAACAGGCGGTCGCCCTCTGGATCGCTGGCCACCAGAGTCTTGCCGTCAGGCGTGATAGCGAGGTGCGCAAGTTTTGGAACCAGGCTCACTTGCCCGGTCACATTGAGGGTGCTGCAGTCGAGGAATACAATCCTGCCGGCTTGTGGCTCGAGCACGTAGGCGCGGTTCCCGTGCGGTGAGAACACCAGATCTCCAGCTGACTCCCCGACATTGATAGTTTTGAGTACAGCCAGTTCCGGAAACTTAATAACACTGATCTCGCCGGGCTCCGACACCACATATATTTCCTGACGTCCGGGCCTTTGGATGGCTTCTTCCGGCAGGGACTCCACCCGGATTGTAGCGGCAATCTTCGGGCCGGCCAAATTGACGGCGACGACCGACTGGCTCTGGTTGTTGACCACGAACGCTACGTAAGGGCGCGGCGGCAATTCCTGCTTGTGGCATTCCACGCTGGCAAGCACCATCAAGCCCATGGCCAGCAAAATGGCTGGCCGGGGCCACGAACGAGAAGCGCGGCCGCGAATAGCGGAGCGCGGCCCTGGAACAGGAAAACATAGGCTGCGAGGGCGGGGAAATCTCATCCGAGGTCCTTAGTACTTGGATCAGGCAAGGCGACGCTGGGGCAACCGATCATGGACTGGTATTCGATGGCGATCCTTGAAGCGATGCATCGTCTGCGCGGCAAGCCGGCGGCTCGTTCACGGGGTGATCTGATGATTCTGTTTTCCACTCCCGGCGCCCGCAACCGAAGCGATGGAGTTTAACCCATGCGGTGTTTTTATACAACTACCATGCTCTCATTTTGAATTGCGATGAAAGCTTGCTGCTTTCAATGCGCTCTCAAGCACAGCCCGGGCTGCCACGCTGGCGGGGCGTCTTGCTTAAGAAATTACTTTAACTATTGCGAGATTTGCGGCTTGATGTTTACGGAACATATATTTGCCACAGCCTGGTTCCCGCAAAATGAAGCTTGCCTGCCGTTGCTTCGAAGGCAGGCTGCGAATCCTGCGGCAGGGCTTCCCGAGGGCGCTCTTCATGTATTCCTTGAACTTGTCGACGCGCCGACATCAGAAGGGCCTCCGTCGAAGCAATTTTAAAAAAGTGCTGAAAAACACCACAATGGTCATTCACAGGGGGCGAGATCCTGTGCCGGCCAGGGGAATCTGCATCGCCATTGAACCATGGCGGATAAATAAATCCGCATTATTTCAGGGGCTCGCACTCGACCAAATTGACGCTCCAGAACATGCTCTGTTAAGATGCCTCATGCAAAAAGCGGCGGACAATCGATTGCGAGTTGGCGTACACACTTCAATTGCCGGAGCGTTGGCAAATGCCGCCAGGCGCGCAGGGGAAATTGGCTGCGATACCTTCCAGATGTTTTCGGCCAACCCGCGTGGTTGGCGCACCTTGGATCCCTCTCCGGACGAATGCGACCGGTTCTGCGCGGAGCGGGAATTGCGCAAGCTTTCGCCCCTGGTCATCCACGACAATTACCTGATCAATCTGGCTTCGGCTGATCCTGAAATCCGCCTGAATTCGATTGCGGCTTTCCGGCGCGAGCTGCAACGGGCCGTTTCGCTCAGAGCCGACTTTCTGGTGGCGCACCCTGGCAGTTCCAAAGGTTCGAGCCCCTCCCAGGCCATCAAGACGTGTATCGAATCCCTCAAAAAAGCCGCCGATGGAATGGCTCTTAACGGGTTGACAGTCCTGATTGAAAACACCGCCGGGCAGGGTTCAGCCATTGGCAGAAGCTTTGATGAAGTTGCCGAAATGGTCTCAGGCGCGGGAGGAGAATTACCCGTTGGGGCTTGCATTGATACTGCCCACTCGTTTGCCTCCGGTTATTCACTCCATACTCAGGAAGGCCTGCTCGAGACTGTCAAGGATCTGGACCGTACCGTGGGCATCAGCCGTGTTCGGGTGATCCACGCCAACGATTCGAAGTCGGCTTTTGGTTCACATGTCGACCGGCATGAGCATATTGGCAAGGGGCAGATTGGCGCAGAGGCTTTCGCCAGGATTGTCCGCCACCCAAAACTTCGCGCCATTCCGTTCATCTGTGAAACCCCTGTGGACGAACTCGACGACGACAGGCGGAACCTCGCAATGATGCGCAAACTGGCCGGAGTGAAAAGCCGTGGCAGGCGCTGATCAATGGTGGGACGACCTGACGCGCCACCGTTCGGCTGCCATCCTTGAGCTCGTGCTCGACGCGATTGCTGATGATTATGAGGATCTCGAAACCATTCTGAAGACGATCAATAGCTGCTATCCTGATGACCCGGACATGAAGGGTTGGAAAGCGCTCGAGGCTGTTCCCGTTTCTCGCGCTGAGGTGATCAAGGCATTACAGGAACTCACAGCGGAGGGTTTTGCTCAGGCGTGTGTTTACGATGCCGGCTCAAAGCAATTCCGCGCCGTAAGTTTCCGCCAGCATGAAGCTGCTATGCTATGGTTCTACGTTACAGAAAAGGGCTTGCGCACCGCAAGCCGGCTTCATAAATGATCACCAAATGTTTGAGACAGGTTAATCGATGGATACCCAATACGAACCGCAGAAAATAGAAGAGAAGTGGCAGAAGCTCTGGGCTGAACAGCATCTTTTCGACGCCGACATTGCCCCCGGCCGCAAAAAATATTACGTGCTCGAGATGTTGCCTTATCCCTCCGGCGACATCCATATGGGACACGTCCGCAATTATTCAATTGGCGACGCGCTGGCGCGCTACATGTCGATGAAGGGCCTCAATGTTCTCCATCCCATCGGCTGGGACTCATTTGGATTGCCGGCAGAAAACGCTGCAATCAAGCACCAGCGGCCGCCGGCGGAATTCACCTTCGCCTATATTGACCGCATGCGCCGGCAGTTGAAACGCCTGGGCGTCAGCTACGACTGGCGCCGTGAAGTGACTACCTGTGTCCCCGAGTATTACCGCTGGAACCAATGGTTCTTTCTCAAGATGTATGAGCGCGGCCTGGCTTATCGCAAGAAGAGCCGCGTCAACTGGTGCCCGCAATGCGAAACCGTTCTCGCCAACGAGCAGGTGGTGGACGGTTGCTGCTGGCGGCATGAAGATACGCCGGTGGTTGAAAAAGATCTCGAGCAGTGGTTCCTGAAGATCACCGACTATGCCGAGCGGCTGCTGGAAGACATGAATGAACTGGTTCGCTGGCCCGAACGCGTGCTGACCATGCAGCAGAACTGGATCGGCAGGTCAAAAGGGACGGAAGTTGACTTCAAGGTCGAGGAACTTGATATTCCCCTTCGCGTCTTTACCACTCGCGTGGATACTATTTTCGGATGCACCGTCGTTTTTGCGGCCGCAGAACATCCTCTGCTTGAAAAAATGATTGCCGCCTCGAAGGCCCCGGAAAAACTGCGCGACGAAGTGGAGCGGATCAAGCAGTCGGCCATCCGCGCCCGAGCCGAAGTGAACCTTGAAAAAGACGGTGTGGCGACCGGCTTCACGGCTCGAAATCCTTACAACGGCGAACAAGTTCCCATCTGGGTGGCCAACTTCGTTCTGACTGAATACGGCACTGGCGCCGTGATGGCCGTCCCGGCGCATGACCAGCGCGACTTCGAATTCTGCACCACGTTCAACCTTCCTATCCGCACTGTTATTTTGCCGAAGGATGGAAAACGTCAAGAAAAACTTGAAGCTGCTTTCACGGAATACGGGAAGCTTGTAAATTCCGGCCCATACACCGGCCTTACCTCCGAGAGGGCCATCGAGCGCATGACCCACGACGCCGAGTCTGATGGGTACGGCAAGGGAACCATTCAATATCGCATCAAGGACTGGGGCATCTCGCGCCAGCGTTACTGGGGAACGCCAATTCCCATGGTTTACTGCGACGCCTGCGGCGTTGTGCCGGTACAGGAATCCGACTTGCCCGTACTCTTGCCCGCCGATATCAGGCTGACAGGAACGGGACAGTCTCCGCTGGCAAGCGTTCCGGAATTTGTGGCCACTACCTGTCCCCAATGCGGCGGCCCGGCGCGGAGGGAGACAGACACGATGGACACCTTTGTTGATTCATCCTGGTATTTCTACCGCTACACCGACCCGAAAATCGAGACAGTGCCCATCAGCAAAGAGGCGGTTGATTACTGGTTTCCGGTAGACCAGTATATCGGCGGCATCGAGCACGCTATTCTTCACCTGATCTACATGCGCTTTTTTACCAAGGTGATGAAAGACATTGGGCTGGTCAGCTTCTCCGAGCCCGTAGCGCGATTGTTTACGCAGGGGATGGTGATCAAAGACGGCTCCAAAATGTCGAAGTCAAAGGGCAATGTGGTGGATCCCACAGCCATGTTTGAAAAGTATGGGGCCGACACCGTGCGGCTCTACATGCTCTTTGCCGCGCCGCCCGAGAAAGACCTCGACTGGAGCGACACGGGCATCGAGGGCGCCTCCCGCTTCCTCAATCGCGTGTACCGGGTGATTTCCAAACATGCGGAGAATGTGTGCGCGGTGGAATCCGTGCTGGAGAAGAAGCCGCGGCCGGCGGCACTGCCCGGATATACGCCAGAAGAGCGGAAACTCCTGCGCAAGGCCCACCAGGTGCTCCGGCACGTCACGGAAGACATGGAAGAGCGCTGGCACTTCAACACCGACATCGCGCTCACTATGGAACTGGTGAACGAATTTGCGGAACTGGAACCGGGCATTGCAGACGGGAAGCTGCGTCCGGAAGTAGTTAAAGAAACACTTGAGATATTGGTTTTGACCCTAGCGCTGTTCACACCCCACATCGCCGATGAGCTTTGGGAAGGCCTCGGGCATTCCGGAGCCACCCTGCGGGTCGCGTGGCCGGTTTATAACGCCGGGCTGGCAGTTGAAGAAGAACTTGAACTTCCAGTGCAGGTGAACGGCAAGCTTCGCAACCGGATCCACGTGGCCATCGGCGCGAATGATGAGGAAATTCGCCGCCTGGCGCTGGCCGACGAAAAAATCGCTCAATATATCAACGGGCGCCAGGTGGTCAAGGTCATCATGGTGCCCCAAAAACTCATCAATATCGTCGTCAAATGATTGTCTCCGGCTGCTTGTTCAGTCGCGGTTTTTCGGTTTTGGACCGAAGACGGAAAAGGGCGGGAGAATCGGACCCGTTCGCCCTCTATTTGCGAACTGCCCTGAGCGAATTAGAGGGGTCTCAGGAATCGCTCTTTTGGCGCGAAAGCAAATACGGGGATTCTTCGCTGCGCTCAGAATGACCGGTTGGGGGTTCATGCCAAGATCTGGCAGTTCAGCATGACTTTCCTCGGAGATGGCGAATCCACAGCACTGGGTTTACAACGTCTCTGATCAGACTAGAAAGGAGAATCACTTTATGGAGCGGCGTGATTTTTTTGCCGGGATGCTGGGTTTTGTAGGTGCGCAGCAGATGGCTGCGAAGACTCCGGCGGCGGCCGGTGAAGTTTACATTGAGCGGGCGGCTGAGGGAGAGCCTCACAGGGGAAAGGTGCTGGCGCTGATTACGCCGCATCTGGATGACGGGCCGGGCGCGGCCTGCGGCACAGTTGCCAAGCTGCTGAAGGAAGGGTACACCGGCTATTACATTCGCGCGAGCAACGACGAGAAGGATTCCTTCGACCTCAGCGTGGGCGAAACCATTGCGGCCAATGAGCGCGACGCCGAACAGTTCATAAAAGTCTGCGGCCTGAAGCAGTGGTTTAGCCTGGGCTACCGGAACCACCGGATCGATGACATTGCGCGCACCGAAATGCGCGTCCGGCTGGTTTTTCTCTTTCGGCTGCTGAAGGTTGACACGGTGATTACGTTTGATCCCTGGGGGCACTACGAAGAGAATCCCGACCACTACATCACGGGGCACGCCGTAGAATCGGCTTGCTGGATGTCGGGCGGCCATCTCGACCTGCCGGAACATTTCGCCGCCGGCCTCCAGCCGCACGTCGTCAGGGAAAGATACTATTTTGCGCGCGGCCCGCAACTGGTGAATCGCGTAGTCGATATCGGCCCGACACTGGAAACGAAAATCGCCTGCCTGAGAGCGTGCCGGACCATGGTGGACCACACGGTCAGGGACATCATGGCGGAACACGCGGAACGCGACCTGCATCTCCCGGAATTTAATGGCGACGTGGCGGCCGCCATCGAGGAATACACCAAGCTGGCTGTCGAGCGCCGGGCTAGTGCAATGGGCGAAAAGTACGGACTCCGCTACGCAGAAGCGTTCCATTACATCGGGCCGGACTGGTTTGTGGAGCGGGACGTCCTGCGGCCCCAGAATAATGCCTGAAACGCATCAGCGCCTCCACCGCTGCGCCTGGAATCATCCGCCTGTGACCGGACTCAGAATAAAGCGGCGGGGCGCGCAGACTGCCATTACGGGTCGAGGGTGAATCTGGTCTGCGGGGCGGCAGAGCGGGGAGCTGGCCGGCCATTCATTCAGGCCCGGGAGCAGAACGGCATCCGCATGGACACCTTGCAGCAATTATCTGCAGGAATACATTCAGAGCCAAAGTTGCTCCAGGGATGAAAGAGGAATAAGATGAATGCTGATGAAGGGGCAAATACTGCGCATTTTTGTTCTGCTTTGGCTTGCCTGGTACGTTTGGGGGCCTTTGGACCCGGTGTTTGACTACTGGGACACGCCGCGCCAGACCATGTCCGACATGGAACGCTCGGCCAATGGCACGGTGGTGCTGATAGCCGGGGTTTTTGTTTTTGCGTCCCTGCAGGCCCGGAAATTGCGCGAGCGTTTTCACCGCTCTCTGCGGGTCGTGCGGACGGCGGTGGCGGTCCCGCTCGAGCCGGTGTACGGCGTTGCTTTGGCCCTGATTCCCGTCCAGCCCATCCATTCCCCTCCGGTGTCACTTCGAATTTAGACCCTCCTCGATAACCCCCCGATGACCTTGCGCGGCGAAGTGTCTCTTCGAGATGCGCAAATCAATTGACATTCGACGGACCTCGCTTGCGGGGCAGCCTTCTTTTTCCGCGCCTTCGAGCGCGCTGCCTGATGGAATACAAGCAAAGGAGCATGGTTTATGAAGAAGCTGATGCTTGCTCTTGCCGCTGCGGCCGGGCTGACGGCATGCGCGCCTGCCGTGCGCTACCACCCCACGCCCATCGCGCCGGCGGTATCGGCGGAGCGCCTGGAGAGACGCACGCTGGACGATCCCGGCCTGCGGCAATTCATAGAGAAAAATCTCGGGCACGCGGTGAGCGCCTGGCCTCAACAGGCGTGGGGATTGCGCAGCCTCACCCTGGCCGCCTACTACTTTAATCCCCAGATGCAGATTGCGCGGGCACAGGCGGAAGAGGCCCGGGCGGCCATCACGACGGCGGCGGCGCGGCCGAATCCTGTGGTGAGCGTCGCGCCCGGAATTCCCAGCCCATACCTGCTGGGGCTGGACCTGCTGTTCACGTGGCGCAGGGCGGGCAGGCGCAAATTGATGGTGGAACAGGCCCAAGACCTGAATACGGCGGCACGCTACGCGGTGGCTGCGACGGCGTGGAAGGTCCGCAGCGGCCTGCGGACGGCTTATCTCAATTACTTCATGGCGCTCAGGCAACAGGAACTTCTGGCGCACGAAGTGCAGCTTCACTCGATGCAGGTCCGGTTGCTGAGTGCGAGGTTCAAGGTTGGATATGTGGCACGCACGGACGTTCTGGGAGCGCAGCAGAGCCTGCTGAGCAGCCGTGTCGAACTGCGCCGGGCCGAAGGACGCATTTCGGAAACACGCGCCGCGCTGGCAGGCGCGATCGGGATTCCGGTGGCCACGCTGCAGGGCGTGAAGTTCTCGTGGAACGCGTTTGACCACCAGCCCGGGCCGGCGGCGGTTTCACCTCAGCAGATCCAGCGCGAGGCGGTGCTGAACCGGCTGGACGTGCGGCAGGCCCTGGCGCAGTATCAGGCGGCGCAGGCAGCCCTGCAACTTGAAATCGCGCGCCAGCACCCGAACTTTACGCTGGGGCCCGGATACCAGTTCGAGGAGACCCACAGTTATTTCACCCTGACTTTTTCAAGCATCGTACCGGTCTTCAATCGCAACCAGGGCCCTATTGCGGAAGCCGAGGCACGGCGGAAGGAAGCGGCCGCCCGGTTTCTGGCCACGCAGTCGAACGCCATCGCAGAGAGCGAGCAGGCCCTGGCACAGTATCACGCGGCGGTTGCGGAACTGCAGGAGGCCAGAAGGTCTCTCGCCGAGGTGCGCAATGTGCAGGAGCCGATGGCACTGCAGCAGGTGAAGTTCGGAGAGTCGGGCCAGATTTTCCTGACCAGCATCCGGCTGCAGGGTGCGGCGGCGGTCGCCGCTCAGCTTGCAGCAATGGAGCATCTGCAGGCTGCGATGGGACAGCTCGAGGATGCGGTCCAGCGCCCGCTGGAGCCGGGCGAGGCTTCGGTGCCGGATTACAAGCCTGAAAAACAGGGAAAGGAGACCCCATGAAGAGCCCAAAGTTTTGGAGAGTCATCGCGGCTGCCATCGCGCTTGTTGCCGCACTCGCTCTGGCGCGGACATTCGCGCAGGAGCACAAGGAAGAGCGCGGGCAGAAGCCCGGTGAAGGGGCTCAGGAACAATCCACAGCGCCGCGCGTGGCCGTCGTGAAGGGAAAAACGATGGTCCGCCTCAATGCCGAGGAGCAATCGCAGGCCGGAATTGAAACCACGACCTTGAAAGCGGTGCGAGAGCGGGAACAGCTCGAAGTTCCCGCCACGGTGCTCGACGTGCAGGGCCTGGTGACGCTGGCCTCGGGATGTGCCACGGCGCAAACCAATTTGCGGAAAGCTCAAAACAACCTGAGGGTTTCGCAGGCTGAATACAATCGGCTGAAGGCGCTGCAGGCAAGCCAGAACATCTCCGTCAGGGCCTTTCAGGCGGCCGAGGGCGCATTCCAGAACGACCAGGCCAGCGTGGCCTCAGCGCGGCAGGGTGTGGCGTACGATGTGGCGGAGTTGCGGCAGGCCTGGGGGAACACCATCGCAAAATGGGCCGCCGGCAATTCTCCAGCCCTCAATCGCATTTTGAATCGCGAGGACGTGCTCATCCAGGCCACTCTGCCGGAGGGCAGCGTAGCCGCGGCCCCGGATGAAGTTTCTCTCGAATTACCCAATCAGCGGCGCGTGACCGCGAAGCTGGTGTCGCGATTTCCGCGCGTTGATCCGCGAATTCAAGGTCCCAGCTTTATTTATGTCACTAAGCAGCAGGGCGAGCTGGCGCCG
>DATEKC010000052.1:0-55104 GCA_035277665.1 Terriglobia bacterium | reverse complement strand
ATTGAAGGCAACCTGGGTGACAAGGAGCTTCTCGCAAAGATTTTCAAAGAGCAGCAGGTTGAGGCCGTCCTGCACTTTGCCGCCAGCCTGCTGGTGGGCGAGTCGGTGACCGACCCGCAAAAATACTTCTGGAACAACGTGGTCAACACGCTGGTGCTCCTGGACGGGATGAAAGCCGCCAGGGTGAAGCACATTGTTTTTTCCTCCTCCGCCGCTGTTTATGGCAGCCCTGAAAAAGTCCCCATCCCGGAAGATCATCCCATGCGGCCAGTGAGCCCCTACGGAGATTCCAAGCTTTGCATGGAACGGGCTATCCGGTGGTATGGAGTTGCTTACGGGCTTTCCGGCGTGGCGCTGCGATACTTTAATGCCGCAGGGGCCGACCTTGACGGCGAATTGGGCGAGGAGCACGATCCTGAGTCGCACCTGATTCCCCTGGTGATCAAGGCTGCGCTGGGCCAGCGGCCGGAAGTGGGAATTTTCGGCACGGACTATCCTACGGCTGACGGTACGGCGGTCCGCGACTATATCCATGTGACGGACCTGGCCGACGCGCACGTGCGGGCGCTGGAATATCTGGCTGGCGGGGGCGCCACCACGGAACTCAACCTGGGAACCGGAGTGGGGCATTCTGTCCGCGAGGTGGTGGCGGGCGTGGGAAAGCTTTGCGGCGGACAGGTCCCCGCCAAAGATGCGCCGCGCCGCGCGGGTGACCCGCCCGTGCTGGTGGCCGACCCCACGAGAGCCCGGCAGGTGCTCGACTGGCGCCCGCGGTGCTCAGACCTGGACACCATCATCCAGAGCGCCTGGAAATGGCACTCGTCCCGGGCCTCAAAACCCGCATAGCGTGTTCTTTGTCGTGACAAGTTGGGGCGGCTGCAGATTTCGAAAAGCACGGTTCCGAATTGCCGCGGCTGATGCCGTGTGCTAACGTGCGATGCGGGGCGCCAATCCATCTCACAACAGGGGGAAGATGGCCATGCCAAACATCCTGGTAACGGGAACCAGTTCGGGTATCGGTTTCGCGACGGCCCTGGGGTTGGGCAGGGCCGGCCATATCGTTTATGCCACCATGCGAAACCCTGCCCGCGCGCCGCAACTGGCAGAAGCAGTGGCCAGAGAGAAACTGCCGGTCAAGGTTATGGTGATGGACGTGGATTCGGATTCGTCGGTTGCCGACGCTGTAAAGGAAATTCATGCGCAGGGCGGGCAGATCGATGTACTGGTGAATAACGCTGGAGCGGGAGTGTTTGGGGCGGTCGAGGAACTTCCCCTGGAAACCTTCCGCGCCGTCATGGAGACGAATTACTTCGGGGCGCTGCGCTGCATCCAGGCTGTTCTGCCGGAGATGCGTGAGAGAGCGAGTGGGTGCATCATCAACGTCAGTTCGGTTTCAGGCCGCGCTGCGAATTCACCTCTTGCTGCCTACACGGCCTCCAAGCATGCGCTCGAGGCCATGAGCGAGGCGCTGGCCCAGGAAGCCAAACCTTTCAACATCCGGGTTGCCATTGTCGAGCCCGGCATTATCGATACGCCGATGGCCAGGCGCGCCGAACTTCCGCTGGAAAGCACAAGATACCGGCAGGTTCGCCGTTACGGCGCGTTGTTCCGCGCGTCTTTCAAAAGTGAAGCTCCGCGGCCGCCTGGCATTGTGGCGGAAGCGATTCGGGAAATTATCGAGAGCGGGACGTGGAAGCTGCGCCATCCCGTGGGCCCGGGTTCGGTGGCGGCCATCGAACTCCGAAAAACCCTGAACGACGAGGAGTGGGTGGAAAGAGGGGCGCTCGATGACGACGCGTGGTATAAGCGCGTAGAACGGGAGTTTGGCCTTGACGTCCGGCCGAAGGAATGATTGCGGCAGACGCGTAAAGCAGATTTCAAGCTGCTGGAATGTGTTCCTATTCCACCGTGACGCTTTTGGCCAGGTTGCGGGGTTTGTCCACGTCGCAGCCGCGAAGCACCGCGCAGTGATAGGCAAAAAGCTGGAGCGGGATCACGGTGAGCAGCGGCGCGACCAGATCGATGCTGGGCGGAACGTAAATAATGTCATCCACAAGGTGGCCCAGCTTGTTGTTGCCCTCGGTTGTGACGGCAATGATGTGGCCTTCGCGCGCGCGGATTTCCTGCACGTTTGAGATGGTCTTATCATACGAATTGTCTTCAGGCACAAGAGCCATGGTGGGGAACGTTGGGTCGATGAGGGCGATGGGTCCGTGCTTCATTTCTCCCGCCGCGTAGCCTTCGGCATGAATGTAGGCGATCTCCTTCAGCTTCAGCGCTCCCTCGAGCGCCACGGGATACTGGTACTTCCTGCCAATGTAGAGGAAATGCCGCGACTGGCAATATTTCTGCGCGAGCTCGCGGATGTAGCCTGACTGGGCGACGATCTTCCGGACCTGTTCCGGGACCTTTTCGAGGGCGCGGATGATCCCGGAACCTTCCTCGTAAGAAAGGTCGCGGCTGCGGCCTACCAGCAGCGCCATAAGCATCAGAATGGTGACCTGTGAAATGAATGATTTGGTGGACGCCACGCCGATCTCCGCTCCCGCATGGCAATAAACTCCGGCGTGCGTGTCACGGGCGATGGAACTGCCAACAACATTCACAAGGCCCAGCACGAGGGCCCCCTTGCGCCTCGCTTCGCGCAGCGCCGCCAGCGTGTCCGCCGTCTCTCCCGACTGGCTGATGGCCAGAACCACGGTGTTCTGGCGGATGTTCAGCTTCCGGTATCGGAACTCGGACGCCAGCTCGGTTTCAACGGTGAGGTCGGTGAGCGCTTCAAAAGCGTACCGGCCCAGAAGGCCTGCATAGTAGCTGGTCCCGCAGCTCACAATAATCAGGTGGCGCGCCTGTTCGAGGCGGTCGAGAACCGATTCCAGGCCGCCGAGCTTGGCCACACCTTCGGAATGGTTCAGGCGGCCGCGCAGCGCATTTTCCACGGCCTCAGGCTGTTCGGAAATTTCCTTGAGCATGTAGTGCGGGAACTCGCCACGGTCCAGCGCCTCCAACCCGACATCAATCACTGTTGCACTTCGGTCAACGGGGCGGTTTTGGAGCGTGCTGATGTAAAACTCCCCGGGCTCGAGCCGAGCGACCTCATTGTCTTCGAGATAAACGACCTGGTCCGTGTGCTGGGCGAGCGCGGAAGTGTCTGATGCCGCCAGCGTCTCTCCCTTGCCGACACCCAGAACAATGGGGCTGCCACGCCGGGCCATAATGATCTGATTCGGGTGCGAGGCATGGATGACCGCAAGGCCGTAGGTCCCTTCGACCCGGAGAAGCGCTTTCCGCACCGCCTCCTCAAGATCGCCCTGATAATCGCTCTCGATCAGGTGCGTCAGAACTTCCGTGTCCGTCTCGGAGCTGAATTTGTGCCCGTCTGCCTGCAGCATCTTTTTCAACTGAAGGTAATTCTCAATGATGCCGTTATGGACCAGGAACAACTTGCCGGAACAGTCACTGTGCGGATGCGCGTTGGCTTCCGTCGGTTTGCCGTGGGTGGCCCAGCGAGTATGGGCGATCCCTACTTCTCCCGCAGGCTTTTCTTCCCACACCTTCTGCTCGAGGACTTCGACCTTGCCTACCGACTTCGCCACGTAAGGATGCGGGCCGAGTATAGCGATGCCACTGGAATCATAGCCGCGATATTCAAGCCTCTTCAGTCCCTCGACCAGGACCTCGCTGACCGGCTGATGGCCAACATAAGCGACAATTCCGCACATAGTAAACCTCATTTCAAAATTATCGGGGTGTCAGCAGTGCTGCCCGGCAACCCGATCCGTGATGATGAGCGCGATAAATATAGCTGCTGCAAGAAGCCGGGTTCGCGCCGCGCCGCGGTTTTTTCATCTCATCTCAAAAAAATTGTGCAAAAAATTAAAATTTTTTGTTCAAGTTTGCAACCATTCCAGCAACCCGGACATCGAAGAAAGTAATTCAACTCTGTGACTACCTGGGGAAGTGGCTTCACTTGGCTGGTCCAAGGGGCCACTTCCTCCTTCCTTTTGTTGAACCACAACAGAAAAAATTCCTGTCTGACTGAATTTCGCGGCCATCACCATCCATCTGTTTTAGCCCGGCACTATGCTCAAAAATTCTACCCGGCACATTCGCTTCCAGGTTCTCTCCCTTTTTCACTTAACCGGAGCTTGACCTGCGAACCGCCACCAAACTTCCGCGTGATCCAGCTTTCAAGGTCGTCTCTGAGAGACTGCAAGTTGACTCTGAATCCTGCCTCCATCCATCCGTCCGAGACGGGCAGGACATCGTCAAAGGCGCTGCGGCCCGTAAAATTTCTCATGCAGAAGCTGTCCAGCCAGCCAATGGGGCATGGCCTTGCCTCGCCCGGCTTCAGAACCTCGACCTGGATCTTTCTGGCAAACATGCTGACTCTCCCATCTTTACACAATTACTTTCCCGTAGCGCTGAATTTGGTCCGAACGATGAAACCTTTCTGGAAGTGCCTGCGATGGGATTTCGTTCCACATTCGACCGGACGGCCAGAAAAGGTTCCAGCCTGGACTGCTTTAACGCCGAAAGATGGAAAACCAGCGCTTCTTTTGGGCCGACTGCCTGGGGCCGAGGGGTTGAGGCGCTGCGGGCAAAGCTTTCCCATGGATCACTGCTGAGGGGTTTGCCTCAAGTAGAAGCTCGGCAACATCCGTGCCGCGGGCGGAGGCAACTTTCTTGTAGCAGGCGGAGAGGCTAGGAGGACGATGAGTGAGATCATGAGCGTCTGAGGCAAAGAAATGAATGAGATTCCGCTCCAGCCATTCTTCCGAGAGATCACGGGATCTTGATCCAAACCCTCCCACAAAAGACATTGCAGTAATCTGGGCCAGACACCCTCGCTGCGCCCAGTGGTAAAGCAATTCAGGCTTGCGCTGGATCACCGGGTTGCGTTCCGGGTGAGTGAGAATGGGAACGAAACCCGCCACCTCGATTTCATAAAAGACGTTGTCCATCTGCTCAGGAATAAAGTGGTCAGGAAATTCTACAAGCAGGTACTGCGTCTTATTGATGGAGAAGTCGGACCCGTTCTGGGCGAGTTTACGCAGATTATCGTACGAGAGGTGGAAGTCACAGCCCAGAAGCAGCTTGGGAGTCTTTCCCACAGCCGACTGAAGCTCCTGAAGCTTGGCGTGATTGGCCTGAGGGTCGAAAGCGTATTTGTAATTACAATGTGGCGTGGCAACGAGGTCTGTGACGCCGTCTTTTGCCGCCATCTGGCACATGGCGACTGCGATGTCAAATGACTTCGCTCCGTCATCTGTTCCCGGCAGCGGATGGCAGTGGATATCAACCATATAGTTGCTTCCCAGTCTCTTATATTGAAGGTCCGCCCCTTCAGGGACTGCCGCGCAACTGAAGCTCTCCTGGCTCCGATTATTGTGGGCTGCTTCACTTTACCGCATCCTCCCGCCGAAAGGTCAAGTCTATCGCCCGGATCGGGTGAGAATTACGGGTGGGGCGGTTGATGGTGGAAAACCCCTGGAAGGTTCACTGCGGATCATATTTGCAGCCCGAATTTTATCCGTAATTTGGAATTTTCATATTCAATATTCCA
Source organism: Terriglobia bacterium (assembly GCA_035277665.1). Lineage (GTDB taxonomy): Bacteria > Acidobacteriota > Terriglobia > UBA7540 > UBA7540 > SCRD01. The sequence continues at coordinate 49,538 of DATEKC010000052.1, read as the reverse complement.
AATACAATATCTTCAATGTTCCAAAAGGCTTGTGATATCGGTTATCAGTTACTTAGTGGTACCATCTTTATTATCTTATAATAAAGAACTTATCTGAATTTTCGGTAATCAGGCTCCTTTTGCGCCTTTTGGCCATTCTCTTGCCGTAACCTTGGCAGAGCTCGCCTTGGTTTACCTCTTTTGAGGAATTTCAGGAGCAAGCTCGGAGATTAGACCCAAGACCCGACGCTTAGGGGGAAACAAAGTTTCCCCCTTTTTTTTGCCTTTCTGACCCCTGCTCTTGCGGCTGTTCTGAACGAAAAACCTTCCCTTTCAGGTCTTCATGGCCTTACGTTCTCTGAACGCAAATCCTGGCGCTAATTTAGTTCGATTTTTAAATTCTTCGCAACGCATTGCCGAATAAGTATCCTTCGATTAGGATGGTAATTTCTTAAGCCCATGGCCGAAATCTCAATTGACGGATACATCAAGCAGAAAGTCCAGGCCGTCCAGGACTTCACTTTTCTGTTTGCCAACTCCGTCGCAGACCTTTTCAGCTCGCCTCGATATGTAGTCGATACGGTCATCCAGATGGACGTAATCGGCGTGGGATCGCTTCCTATTGTTCTGTTGGTAGGTTTCTTCTCAGGCGGAGTTATTGCACTGCAAACCTATCGAACTTTGAGCACGTTCGGCAGCGTCACATTGCTGGGAGAGGTGGTATCTCTTTCGGTTGTGCGGGAAATGGGGCCTGTGCTGACAGCCCTGGTAGCAGCAGGCCGGAACAGCTCAGGAATCGCCTCGGAACTCGGTTCCATGCTGGTCAGTGAACAGGTTGACGCCATGAGGGCACTAGGGACGGACCCGGTGCGCAAGCTGGTGACTCCACGTCTCTTCGCGACCGTGATCACGCTTCCGCTGCTGACTATTCTCGCGGACTTCTTCGGGATGTTGGGAGGATATTTCGTAAGCCTTTACACGGTGCACCTGACTTCCGTCGAATACTGGACTTACGCTTACCAGACGCTCACCTTTGAGGATGTGGCACAGGGCCTGCTGAAACCCTTCCTTTTTGCGGTTATTGTAGCGCTGGTAGGGTGCTACTACGGGCTCACTACGCGCGGGGGCACCGAAGGAGTGGGCCGCTCGACGACCCAGGCCGTCGTGGTGGCCTCGGTGCTGATTCTGGTGGTGGATTTTTTTGTGACGAAATTCCTTATCGCAATTCATTTCTTCTGACGCCCGCCGAGAACCGCCAGGCAGGGGAATTCGCTGGATGCCCCCGGTCGAAGGGAATACTCGATGGCGAGGGTGGCCATTTCACTCAGCAAGGGTCCGCTTGCTCAAAATATGAATTCGCCGGCCGCAATCGAATTCCAGAATGTTTGGCTTTACTTTGATGAGAAGCCAGCGCTGTCCGATGTCTCCTTCCGCGTCGAGCGCGGAGAAACGCTGATTTTGCTAGGGGCCACCGGCTCCGGCAAGTCTGTGATTTTGAAGCTCGCCCTGGGATTGTTGAAGGCCGATGAAGGAAAGGTGTTTGTGGAGGGCTGCGATCTGGGGCCGCTTCCTGAAAGGGAAATGCGCGACATTCGCCAGCGCATGGGGATCGTGTTTCAGGAAGGCGCTCTGTTTGACTCTCTTTCCGTTTATGAAAACGTTGCCTATCGCCTGCGCGAACAGGGCATGAAGGATGAAACGGAGATGGAGCGCCGGGCGCGGGAAGTTCTAAGCTTTGTTGAGCTTGAAGCTGCCATCGAAAAAATGCCTGCAGAATTGTCGGGAGGCATGAAGCGCCGTGTATCAATCGCGCGGGCAATCGTAAATGACCCGCACATTATGCTCTATGATTCCCCCACCGGCGGGCTTGACCCGGTCACAGCGCAAACCATCAACATCCTGATTCTCAAGCTGCGCGATGTCCAGGGAGTGAGTTCCATTGTGGTGACGCACAGGCTTCAGGACGCGTTCTGGCTGGCAAAATTTGAATACTCCAAAGATACGGCGGGGCTTGTACCGATCAGCAGCAACGGCGCGAGCGGGCCCAAGAGCTCCACACGATTCCTGGTGCTTCGAGAGGGGTCGATATATTTTCTTGGGACGCCGAGTGAGGTGGTTTCCACGCGGGATCCCTACCTTCAGCGGTTTCTGCGGTAAGGACGCCCGATCCCCGGAGGTGGACTAGAATAAGAGGTCTCGGAGTGATTCTGGAAGGGAGGACTTATGCCTCAGCGTAAACAACTCACCTGGACCCAGCTCCGGGTTGGGGCGCTCATCATTTCCGCTCTCATCGTGTTTGCCGTTGGAGTGTTTTTCATCAGCGGCAAGGTGGGGCTGTGGACCAGCAAATATGACCTGAACACCTACTTCTCTGGGGCTGAAAGCCTGCGTGATGGTGCGCAGGTTAGGCTTGCAGGAATCGTAGTAGGGAACGTAAGCGGTATCAAGCTTTCTCCCTATAACGAGCCCAGCAAAGCGGTCCAGATTGACATGAAGGTTGCGAAAAACTACCAGGATCAGATCCGCACCGACTCGGTGGCTACGATTGAAACTGTGGGATTGCTGGGAGAAGCTTATGTCGACATCAGCCGGGGTGGCCCCGGCGCCAAACCCCTCCCTGACGGCGGAACAGTCCAGAGCCACGAAGAAGCTGATATGAAGCAGATTGTGCAGAATGCCAACGATGTGGTCTCTAATCTTCGAGTGCTGAGCAGTACCTTGAACGACATCACCAAGCAGATCCAGCACGGCCAGGGCTCCATTGGGAGACTTATTTATGATGAGAAGTTTTATAACAATCTGAACGAGACCGCCATCGATGCCCAAAAGCTCATGGCGCAGATTGAGACGGGCCACGGAACGCTGGGAAAGCTAATGACCGATGAGACGTTCTACGACCGCACGGTAGCAGCGGTCAACAAAATCAACGAATTGCTCGACGAGGTCCAACACGGTAACGGAAGTGCTGCAAAGTTCATCAACGATCCGTCAGTTTATAACAACCTGGATCAGGCCACCAAACGGGCAAACTCGCTGATGGCCAGCATAAACGAGAGCAAGGGCACGCTCGGGAAACTGATCAAGGACCCGAGCCTCTATAACAACCTCAATGAAACCGTCCAGCACGTTAATGTGATAACGGAACGGATTGACCGCGGCCAGGGAACCTTGGGCAGGCTCTCGACCGACCCTTCCATGTATAACAATCTTCTGGCCGCTTCCCAGTCGCTCAGGCAGTTCCTCACCGAATTCCGGACCAATCCTCGAAGGTATCTAACTGTGCGAGTGCATCTCTTCTGATTCGGCGGATATGCGGTAGCAACAGGCGGCTATCTGCTGGCACCTGCAGATGTTCTGCGATAACATAGCGGCAGTCAGCCTTTGGGCTACCGTTGGGGTGGCCGGAAAAAGCGAACAATGAAATGCCAGAGGGTCATGCCGGGCGCAGACCAATCCCCTAAGAGGATCCGCATGGCTACCCAGGCGAACAATGCTCTTGCGGCCTGTGCCAGAAGAATCGCTTGGGCGGTGTTGGTGAGCTTGCTGGCCCTATTTTCAGTGCTGCCCGCGCCAGCGGCGCAGAAAAACAAAGAACAGATTGATCTCCTGATCGCGCGGAACGAGATCCAGGACCCTTATTTTCGCCATTCCGTGGTTCTCATGCTGCCTGAAACGCAAACGCAGCTTGTGGTAGGGCTGATCATCAATAAACCAACCCGCCTAACCGTGGGAAAGTTGTTCCCTGACACGCCGGAACTTCGCGGCCGGACGGAGTCTGCATACTTTGGAGGTCCGGTAGATATCCGCACGCCCAGCATAGTCTACCAGTCCTCCTCAGCGCCGAAGAATGCAATCAGGATTTATGGAAACGTTTACCTGACGTTCGATTCTGATCTGATTACCAAGGCCTTTCAGGGTCCGCAGAGTGGTTCCAGAGCCCGCATGTTCCTTGGTCGCGCGCAGTGGGCGCCGGGCCAACTCCAGAATGAAATCCAGCGTGGAAGCTGGTACAGAATCCAGGCGGATGGCAACCTGGTCTTCAGCTCCCACCCGGAGGATCTGTGGCCTACCTTGCACTCCCGCGCGGCACCAAGCAAGTTTATCCGATACCGAGTCCTTCCGGGTGCCGACTGTCCATCCGGACGAAAAGTTGCTGCGATGTGACGGCCGCAATGAGGGCTCTGCGCTTTCTTCTGCCCGCCGCTGCCGGGGAAGGGACGCGCGAGTCCTTGCAGCCGCCAACAGCCACGCTGGATCCCTTTTTACGCCAAACTCTCGCCCCGTGCCGGCGCCACCTGAGTTAAAATTGAATGTCGCTTATGGCCAGAGAAATCCAAGTGTTTCCAACTGAAGGGCAGACGCCAGGCTCATCCGCCGGGCAGGTATGGCAAAAGCTCAAAATCACGCTTGAAATGATCAAGGTGGAGCACTCGGTGTTTGCGCTGCCATTTGCCCTGACCGGCGCCATGCTAGCCGCGAAAGGGTGGCCATCCTGGCGGCAGGTCTTCTGGATTGTGGTTGCCATGGTTGGCGCGCGCAGCGCCGCGATGACCTTCAACCGCATCGCCGACCGCGAAATTGACGCTAGAAATCCCCGCACAGAGAAGCGGGCCCTTCCGGCTGGACACCTCACGCTGCGTTTTGCGGTGGCGTTTACGGCGGTTTCAGCGGCGCTGCTGGTGCTGGCTGCCTGGGAACTGAATCCTCTGGCGTTCAAACTCTCGCCCGTGGCGCTGGCGCTGCTGATGCTCTATTCCTACACCAAGCGGTTTACGCTGCTGTCGCACATTGTACTGGGGGCTTGCCTGGGGCTTTCGCCGGTGGCAGCCTGGATTGCGCTACGCGGAGATGTAAGTCGGGCCGTCATCATTCTGGGCGTGGCGGTCACACTTTGGGTGGCGGGATTTGACATCATCTACGCCTGCCAGGACGTAGACTTCGATCACGCGATGGACCTTCACTCGATTCCGAAAAAGTTCGGCATCGCGGGTGCGCTCTGCGCCTCCGCAGCGCTCCACGTGCTGATGCTGGCATTGCTCGTCATGGTGGCGCAGATGTCCGGCCTGGGATGGATTGCGCTGGCCGGGCTGGCGGCGGTGGCGGCCCTGGTGGCTTACGAGCATTTGCTGGTGAAACCTTCCGACCTTTCCCGAGTGAATGCCGCGTTTTTTACCATCAACGGCTATATCAGCGTTCTTTTCTTCCTCACCTGGGCGGCGGCCATCCTGGTTGGCTAGACACCGCCAGCGCGGCGGCAGGCTATCACGACTCAATATAAAGGGATGAGGAAGTTATTGCGTGCGGTAGGGTGTGGCCATTTCACGGAAGACAAGCGAATCGAAAATGGCCAAAACGTGCTTGCGGTAGTTGAGGACGCGCTCCACCATGGGTTTGGCGGTGGGGTCGCGGTGCGCCTGGCGCTTCCATCGCTCGAGGACATGGGGCGGGACGTCGATGTCCTCTCTCAATTTCTGGAGCGGCTGCCCGCGCAGGAACAGCCCATAGAAGAAGGCGGCTTCCTGCCGGGGCTCTGCGAATCTGGCGTCGTCCAGTTGCATATCGTTCAAGCGCCTCTCGGAATTCCAATTCAAAATTCCTCATGGCACATCCAAAAACTCAATCGACCATATCAAATCGCGAAATCTTATCTTAACCCCATTGTCAAGGTCAGAGCCGGAATTTCGGGCCGACTTTCCGTCGCCGGGATGAATTAAGTCCGCCCCCGGGCCCCCACCCGATTGCCTAACAACAGACTAGCATAGACTTCCGGAATATTACGGCGTCCAAAGTATTGTTTCCCATAGGCAAAAACGTCTGGATTTGCCTGTTTGCATCGCAAGGCAAGGGGACGTAGAATAGTAATTTCGGCAGCGAGCCGGCAATTCTCAACCACCGGATTTAATGTGTTGAACCTACGCCTGGAAGACGCAAACTTGCAACCCGTTGCCGACAGAGTTTTTGCCGGTGAGCGCCTGGGCTTTGACGACGGCGTCACCCTCTACAATTCAAGCGACTTGCTTGCCATTGGCGCGCTCGCGCATTACGTCCGTGAAAAACTGCACGGCAAGCGCACGCACTTCAATGTGAATCGCCACATCAATCCCACCAACGTGTGTGTCGCAAGCTGCAAACTATGCGCTTTTGGCCGCAAGCCGGACGCTCCGGGCTCCTACACGATGGCTCTTGAAGAAGCTTTCCAGACGGCAGGCGAGAAGTGGACGGAAGCAGTTACAGAATTTCATATTGTCGGCGGGCTGCATCCCGATTTGCCGTTACAGTATTACGTCGATCTTATTCGCGGGCTGAAGGAGCGATTTCCATCAGTCCACCTGAAGGCGTTTACCGCGGTTGAAATCGCCTATTACGCTCACATTACGCGCATGACAGTGCGGGAAATCCTGGAGCGGTTTAAGGATGCCGGCTTGGGATCGCTTCCGGGCGGCGGAGCGGAAATATTTGCTCCTGCCGTACGTCGAGTCATCTGCGACCACAAGATCGGCGCCCACATGTGGCTGAAGGTGCACCGGACGGCGCACGAATCGGGCTTGCACTCCACGGCGACCATGCTTTACGGCCACATCGAGAGTTCCGAAGATCGCGTGGACCATCTGATCCAGCTCCGAAAACTGCAGGACCAGACCAAAGGCTTCCAGACGTTTATCCCGCTGGCTTTCCACCCTGCCAACACGGAACTCGGCAAGATGGTGGAGTGGGACGAGACCTCCGGGTTTATGGATTTGAAGAACATCGCCGTTTCACGCCTGATCCTCGACAACTTTCCCCACATCAAGGCCTACTGGATCATGATGTCACCCCGCGTCGCCCAGATTGCCCTGCGCTTTGGCGCCGACGATCTCGACGGAACAGTGGCGGAGGAAAAGATCTATCATGACGCCGGCGCCAGGACCCCCCAGGTGATGACCCGCCAGCAGATTATCCGCTTGATCAAAGAGGCCGGGTTTGAACCCTTTGAACGCGATACCCTCTATCGCCCGGTCGTACGCACGGAAACCAGCGTCACCGTGCAGGTTTAGACGGGCATGCTTCTGGCCAGGAAACCGTCGCTATTCTGCCTGCCGGTGGCGGAAGTGCCGTGCCACCTCATAGCTCAGCAGAACAAAAACGGGAAGATATTCCAAAACCTGCATTAACGGCCAATTGGCGAATGGCCCGCCTGCTGCGTAAGCGATGACAGGTGAATAGCCCAAAGCGCAGGTGACCGTTAGCAGGAGCAGCGCGGGGCTGGGACAGAAGCACAGAAAGGGAACGATCCAGGTGAAATACCAGGGGAACGCGTTCGATGACAGAAAGAGCAACCCGACTAGCGTGACAAGAGCAACTTGGAAAATATCCATCCTGGCCTTCAGGACGTACGCGATCAGGAGCAGAAGGAGTATGCCGGCCACAAACTGCGCCTGACGGACGGAGTTTCCTGTAGCTAGAAGCAGTCTGAACAGGCTGTCATTGCCCTCCCATTTGGCAGTGAAATCCGAGAGGCCTCGGAACAGATGGCCCCCTGCACCCACGAAAGGCAGATAACCCAGCAATATGAAGCCCCCGAAAATAGCGGCATAGGCCCACCGGAACCGCCTGAGGAAAACGGGCAGCAGGAAGACCGGGAAGAGCTTCGAGAGGGCTGAAATGGCTAGAAACCCGATTGACATGAGACCACGACTGCCTATAATTAAAAAATAGATCGCCGCCAGTAGTGCCAGGATTGCCAGCGAGTCATTATGCCCCGAGAGGGCGAAGGCAATCAGAACTGCTGGGTTCCATGCGTAGATGAGAACGTGCTGGAGCGGGCGGTCTGCTGCGGAAAGAATAAACAGCAGCAGGGCGACGGTTGCCAGATCGAAGGCGGTGAATAAACGTTTGTAGCCTGCAATCGTCCTGACCCATGAGAATACCGCTTCGGCCACGGGAGGATAGAGGGTCGGAGTGGTTTCACCTGTTTCGATAGGGTGGCGGGGATCCTGAGCCCATCTGAGCGCGGGCATGGCAGGATACACTGTGTAAGGATTCAAGTGGGCGCGCACGATGCGTCCTTCCCATTGATAGCGGTAAACATCTTTCGAGAGCGTCGGGCTCAACGGCAGGAAGAAAAGGCGAAAGGCAACCGTCGCCCCTAGAATCACGAAGAGAGCTAAAGGCCCGCTTTTGTACCGGAGGACGATAAAAACGCCCACGAGATACAAGACGCCGGCTCCAAGCATGAGCGAAATGAACTCAGGCACGTGATTTTTGAGGGGTTGGCAACGGACCGCATAGTAAAAGATGCTCCCCAGGGCCAAGGCGACGGTTAGAAGGCTGAAGGTGGCCGCATAGCCCGGCCCGGACAGCATTGATTTTGCTTCCCGAGTTGGCGATTTTGTGCTCCCCGCATCAGAACACAGGGAGCGAACGCTGTCTGCGCCGGTTGAGGACTGACTCCGAGGTTCCATGATCCATATACTCCTGGGAATTCTGGTAGCTCCGGCGAACCCGGTCGCGTACTATGTTTATCTGCTTTTCCATCGCGATCCCTTCCAGGGCATCTACCAGCCTAATGCTTTTGATCTTTCGATCGAGATTCCATATTTTCTTGTCCTGAGCATTCTTTCGGTCTACGGCGTCCACCGCTATTGTCTCACTTATTACTACCTGAAAAACCGCAGCAAGAAACCCCGGCCATTGAGCCAGTTTGAAAAGCTGCCTCGTGTTACGGTGCAACTGCCTGTCTACAATGAACAATACGTTGTGGAACGCCTCATCGATGCCGCAATCAGCCTGGATTATCCCCACGAACTGCTGGAAATTCAGCTTCTCGATGATTCCACTGATGAAACCCGCTTTCTCTGCGCGCGGCTGGTTGAACGATATGCCAGCGTGGGTTATCCCATCCGGTACATCCACCGCGAAAACCGTCTGGGCTTCAAGGCGGGGGCGCTGGCGGAGGGGATGGAGAAATGCACCGGCGAGATGATTGCTGTTTTTGACGCCGATTTTGTTCCTCCGCCTTCCATCCTGAAACAGATGGTCCACTATTTTACCGATCCGAAAGTGGGGATGGTGCAGGGGCGCTGGACCTGGATCAACCGTGAGTACTCTGCGCTGACGGAAGTGGAAGCCATCATGTTGGACGGGCACTTCGTCGTGGAGCATGGCGGCAGAAGTTCATCGGGAAGATTTTTCAACTTCAACGGCACGGCAGGGATGTGGCGCCGGTCAGCGATTGAAGACGCCGGCGGCTGGGAACATGATACGCTGACCGAAGACACCGACCTGAGCTATCGGGCACAACTGAAAGGGTGGAAGTTTATTTATGATTCGGACATCGTTTGCCCTTCGGAACTGCCCGTGGAAATGAACAGCTTCAAAACCCAGCAGGCTCGATGGGCCAAAGGGCTGATCCAGGTTGGAAAGAAGATCCTGCCGGTGGTTTGGCGCAGCGACCAGCCTCTCTATATCAAAATGGAGGCGACTTTTCATCTGACGGCCAATGTGGCCTACCCTCTGATGATCCTGTTTTCTCTCGTGCTCCTCCCAGCCATGATCGTCCGCTTTTATCAGGGTTGGTTCCAGATGCTGTACCTTGACCTGCCGTTGTTTATTCTCTCGACCTGTACGGTGTCCGGCTTTTACGTTGTTTCCCAAAAGGCGCTATATCCCAGGGAGTGGATACGCCGCCTTCTCTATCTGCCTTTCCTGATGGCCATAGGCATCGGGCTGGCGGTGACCAACTGTAAGGCTGTGATAGAAGCGCTGGCTGGGACGGAGTCAAGTTTTGTCCGCACTCCCAAATACCGGGTTGAACGCAATGAAGAAGGATGGGAGCGCAAAATTTACGTGCGGCGGCGGATTGGCTGGATTCCCATTGCCGAACTGTTGCTCGGGGGCTACTTTCTTTATGCCACGGCTTATTCTTTCTCCGCGCAGAATTTTCTCACCACCCCTTTCCTGATGCTTTTCCTTGTGGGTTACTCTTACATGGGAACTATGTCGCTTCTGCAGACACCGTTGAGGCGATTGTGGTTCAGCCTTCCCGCTTTCATTCGGGTCCGCGCTCGTGACATCTCCCCCGCTCCTTTGGAAGGCTGAAGGCAACAGGTATCACGGCTCGATTAACACCTTTTCTACGTTCGGCCGGTTCTATCGTGCCCGGTTTGATAGCCCACCATGATGGGACCAACCTGATATCCAAACAGATGGATAGCAGACGTGCGGTTATCCATGGCGTTGAGAAAATCTTTCTGCAAACGAAAGACGAGGTGAAAGCCACGTTGGCCGGAGGGATTCTGCTGCGATCAGCGGTTGCTGCGCCGCTTCAAAAAAACCAGAAGCTCTATTAAGCCATAGACCGCCACACAAAACCAAAGGTCTACAAACAAGCCGATGTCTGCACGGTAGGGCTGGTGCCGGGCTGCGGCCGGAAGGTGGGGTGAAAGAGCAAAATAGATAAGGTTGCCCAACACAATTGCAACCAAGTATTTGATCAAGCGTTTTGCTCTTGGTGTCAGAGCGCTCATAAATCCTGTCAACCTCCGCCGTCACCACAGGAAGACTGCCGATTCCGGTCACGAACTGCAAAGAGCGCCAGTGTAACATCCCCGGCCACATGTGGAAATGGCTGTCTGAGTACTGGCAGTATAGTCATCCGCGTGTGCTTTCCTGTGCATGGCCGAACGATAGCCCGGGACTGTACGCCTATGACCAGGCGCGAAACGCCTTTGCGGGTCTCCCGCCGTTTTCCGGCCGCGCAAGCAGGGCTTCGCTCGTTGTAAGATAAACGGCGGATTGCGATGGCAAACCCTCAGCTCAAGTTGACGTCCGAGGCCAAGTTCCTGAAGGGTGTGGGGCCTGCCCGCGCAGAATTGCTGGCCGCGCGCGGCATTCACACCATCGAGGACCTTCTCTACTACACGCCGTTCCGGTATGAGGACCGGACGCAGTTAACTCCCGTCGCTGACCTGGTTCCCGGGCACACGGCCACGATTTTGGTCAACGTGATGACCTGCGGCCTGACGCGGACGCGGAAAGGAACCTACATTTACGACCTGGCCGCCATCGATGCCAGCGGCGCGCCTCACCCGCGCATGATCAGGTGCATCTGGTTTAATGCCCGGTATCTGGATCGCAACAAGGTCTTTCGTAGCGGCCAGAAAGTTTTTTTCTACGGCAAAGCTGACCCCGACTTCTACGGCACAAGTAACCTGCAGATCGTCCAACCACAATTTGAGATTATCCCTGAAAGTGAGGCCGCCGAAAGTGGATCGCTGGAAGTGGGGCGCATGGTGCCTATTTATGAATCGGTGGGCCAGCTTGGGCCCCGCGTCCTGCGCCGGCTGATCCGTTCGGCTTTGGAATCCGTCGGCGATCAATTTCCGGAACTGCTGCCCCCATCGGTGCGGAAAAAGAACAAACTAGTGAGCCGGGACTCAGCCTTTCGCCTCACGCATTTCCCGGACGGCACACGTCCTTTCGATGAGTTGGCGCGTTTTCGGACACCGCCCCAGATTCGGCTGATCTTCGAAGAGTTGTTCAACGTCAGCGCCGGCCTTGCCTTGAAGCATCGCAAGGCCAAATCGGCCCCGGGCATCCAGTTCCGCGTGGCGGAGGGCCTTCGCCGGGACATTAAAATCATTCTTCCGTTCCATCCCACCGTTGCTCAAAAACGAGTGCTGAAGGAAATCGCTGATGACATGTGTTCACCTCGGCCAATGAACCGCCTTTTGCAGGGCGATGTGGGTTCCGGCAAGACCATAGTGGCCGTTCAGGCGGCCCTGCTAGCTCTGTCAAATGGCTACCAGGTGGCACTGATGGCGCCCACGGAGATTCTGGCCACCCAGCATTATCTTTCCATCCGCAAGCTGCTGGGGCCGTTGCCGTACAAAGTTGATCTGCTGACCAGCGGCCGCAACACGCGCGAAAAATCGGAACTGAAGGCCGGACTTGCCTCGGGTGAGACCCACATTGTTGTGGGAACCCATGCCCTGATTGAGCATGACGTGGAATTTGCCAAATTGGGGTTGGTGATCGTTGATGAGCAGCACCGCTTCGGCGTCCTGCAACGCTACCGGTTGATCCGCAAAGGGCGCGTGCCGGACGTGCTGGTGATGACCGCAACGCCGATTCCGAGGACCCTAGCGCTGACTCTCTACGGCGATCTCGATTTTTCGGTCATCGATGAACTACCTCCCCACCGTTCGCCGATCGTGACGCGGCTGGTGGAGGAAAATAGCCGGGAGCAGGCGTTTGACTTTGTGCGCAACAGAGTGCGCGCCGGCGACCAGGCCTACGTGGTCTACCCCGTGATCGAGGAATCGGCCAAGCTGGATTTGCGGCCCGCCCTGAAAATGTTTAGCCATCTTTCAACCAACGTTTTTCCGGAATTACAGGTGGGGCTGTTGCATGGGAGGCTTTCCAGCGCCGAAAAGGAAGATGTGATGGAGCGGTTCAAGAGAGGCGACATCCGTATACTCGTCTCGACCACAGTGGTTGAGGTGGGTGTGGATGTGCCCAATGCAACCGTCATGCTGATAGAACACGCCGAGCGGTTTGGCCTTTCGCAGCTCCATCAATTGCGTGGGCGCATCGGGCGCGGAAGGAAAAAGTCATACTGCCTGCTGCTGGCCACAGATCCGCGAACCCCGGAGGCCGACGAGCGGCTGCGAACCATGACCGAAACCACGGATGGGTTCAAAATTGCCGAAATCGACCTCAAGCTTCGCGGGCCCGGCGAGTTCTTTGGAACGCGCCAGTGGGGCATTCCCGCCTTCCGCATTGCCAACCTGCTGCGAGACAAGGAAATCCTGGAGTGGGCCAGGCGCGAGGCAAAGGCTTTTGTTGAGCACCCGGAATCGAGTGAGGAATTTGAGGCTTACGTCCGCTTCCTGCGGAATGAGTGGTCGCGGCGATACGGCCTGGCCGGAGTTGCCTGATGGTCATGCCGAAAGTAAAAAAGATGTGGTCTAATGTAGGGTTGCACACCTGATTTGTATCGATGCAGGGCCCCATGCGAATTATTTCAGGCCAGAATCGAGGACACCGGATTCAGACGCTGAAGGGCGCGCAGCTGCGCCCCACTTCAGACCAGATGCGCGAAACGCTTTTCGATGTCCTGGGACCGGGCGTGCTCGGTTCAACGTTTCTGGATGCCTACGCCGGTTCCGGCGCGGTGGGTTTGGAGGCCCTGAGCCGTGGCGCAAAGGAAGTGGTTTTTGTGGAATCCCATCGAGCGGCGAGTGATCTGATCCGCAGGAATCTGGCTGCCCTGAAGGTTGAAGATGGTTTTTACCTGATGAACACGAAGGTGCTGACCGCCATCGAAAGGCTCGATGAAGAAGGCAGTTCGTTCGATTTTATTTTTCTCGACCCGCCTTACGGCGATGCGCGCGAATATCATCACGTGCTTCGGCAGCTTGGCCGCTCCCGTTTACTTTCGCCCGCCACCCTCGTCGTCGCCGAGCACTCGCGCCACTTTTTTTTGGAAGAGAAGTACAGCCGGTTGGAAAGGACGCGGAGCATCCGCCATGGCGACACGCAACTGACGTTCTACAAGCTCGCTCCATCAGCGGCGGAAGGTGTCGAAGAGGCGAATCCTTGAGGTGTAAGCGGCGCGTATCAGTTTCTTGACCGCCAGCGCGATTATCCCCTAAACTTGGCTGAGCGACGTGTAAACAAGGTGTTTGAAGGTTTCAAGTCCGTGGCGGGGTAGCTCAGTGGTAGAGCGAGGGTCTCATAATCCCTAGGTCGGGAGTTCGATCCTCCCCCCCGCTACCAGACATTTCAATGACTCGCAGTGTGCAGCGTTCATCGGCTCTTCACCCGCACTGCCATCTGGAAGGCCAACTGGTGCCTGTGCTCCCTTAATTTGATCTCATCTCACAGGCGCTGGAACCGTGCAAGGCATTCTGCCGGGCTTTCAAAAGAGGCCGCGGCGCCATCTGCACTCCTGCAGAAAACTTGAAGAAACCGAGGAAGGCCTGACAGTTAGCCAACGTAGGTTGCTGACACAATGGTCCGATGACGAGCATCAGTCGGAAACTCGCCGAGGCTGTTACAAGTCAAGTGTTTTCTGCGATTTGAAATCACCCTCAACTCATAGGAAGTTAGCCCGGGCGCGACGCGCGGTTTGTGAAAAACGAGGTCATTCCTGAACAAATTGTGACTCCGGTCACAATACCTCGTGATGAACATCACAGCGTGTGCCCCCACCTTCAGATTAATAATTCAAATGGTTCGAAACAATCGATTCTTCCGGAATAAATGAATCGGACGGAACTTTTCATTCGGACAAGATGAAACTGACGCCCGTAATGGAAAAATTCGTGGAGTGCTGGGGCGAAATGGGAATAAAGTGGGGGGTGAACCGGACGGTTGCGCAGGCCCACGCAATATTCTATTTGTCGCCCAATCCTCTCAGCGCAGATGATATAGCTGGAACTCTCGCCTTCGCCAAATCCAACATCAGCACGTGCCTTCGGGAACTGGAGGGCTGGGGGTTGGTTCGGCCAGTTCATCTTCGTGGAGACCGGAGGCAGTACTACGAGGCGATCAAGGAACCATGGGAAATGTTCCGTCGCATCCTGGACGAGCGCAAACGGCGGGAGATTGATCCCATGGTGGCCGTATTACAGGAATGTTACAAGGAAGCAGCCGAAGGCACGCTGGCTGATAGTTACACCACGGAGCGCCTGCACACGGCTTTAATGTTTTTTGAAGCGATGATTCCTCTATATGACGAACTTCGCCAGTTACCGGCAGGTTCGGTTCAGAACCTGGTCAAGCTGAAGTCAACGCTTAAAACCCTTTTGGAACAAGGATAGAAACTCGAGGACGGGCCGCTGAATCGACGGACGTTCGGTGAAGCTCGGACGACTGGTTGAGGACGCAGACGGAGGAGGTTCAACAAGGCATGATTTCAAAGTACGGGTTCAAACTGCTCAATTTTCTGATGGGGCTGGGGACAGCCGCTCTACTCCTCCTCATGGTGTCGACGAACGCTCAGGCTATCACCAGTTTCGCCAGGCAAACGGGCTTGCCTTGCAGCGCCTGCCACACGATACCACCAGAGCTGACGCCCTTTGGCCGGGAATTCAAGCTGAACGGATATACTTTGACTGGAATGCCCCAAATTCAGGCCAAGCCTGCCCACCAGGAAGCCGGCCTGAGTTTGAACCGCTACCTGCCACTCGCCGCCTTTATTCAGTTTTCAGAAGCAGGCACCAATCGTCCCCAACCGGGAACGGAGAACTGGAATTTTGAATTTCCGCAGGCCGCCAGCCTTTTCCTGGCAGGAGCGATGTCCGACCATGTGGGAAGTTTCATTCAGGTCACATACGATGCGCAGAGTGATCACTTCAGTTGGGACAATACGGATGTTCGCTATGCGAATCGCACGACCTTTGCCGGCAAGGATCTTGCATATGGTTTGACGTTCAACAATAACCCGACGGTCGCAGACCTCTGGAACGACACTCCTGCATGGGGATTTCCCTGGGTTGGGCCGGACCAGACCCCCGCGCCCATCGCGGGCACGCTGGTGGACGGTGGTCTCGCGCAGGACGTAGCCGGGCTGGGCGCTTATGCCATGTGGAACTCCCATCTTTATGGTGAGGCCGCCCTCTACCGCTCGGAGCATCTCGGAAACCCGCAGCCAAACGCCGGAACAGACCTCGGGATCAATATCCGCGGCGCCGCGCCCTACTGGCGCCTGGCCTGGCAGCAGACGATGGGGAACAATTATCTCGAGGTGGGAACGTATGGCATGCATGTCGCCACCACCCCTGGAGGAATCGTAGGGCCGGAAGACTATTACACCGACCTTGCTGCTGACGCCCAATACGAGCGCATTCTGCCCAAACTCAACAACAACACGATCTCAATTCATACTACTTATATTCACGAATCGAGCAATCTCCTCGCCACATTCGGTGCTACTGGAGCGTCGTTTCCGCAGCATGATTTGAACACCTTTAAGCTCGACGGCTCATACCATTTCCGGAACAAGTATGGATTGACCGCCGGCTACTTCAATACCTGGGGCACCGCGGACCCAATTCTTTATGCTCCTGCCGATCTCTCCGGAAGCACCAACGGCGATCCGAAGAGTGACGGGTACATCTTTCAGGTTGCCTACTGGCCCTGGCAGAATATCGACTTCACGGCCCAATACATAGGGTTCCTGAAATTCAATGGTGCCGCAACGAATTATGACGGCGCCGGCAGGAACGCCTCTGACAACAACTCAACTTATGTCACGGCATGGTTCATTTTTTAGACTGTTCGAAATTTTCGCGGGGGTAATGAGCAGAATGAAGACTAAAAAGACCTATTGGATCATCACCGGGGCCGTGGCTTGTCTGGCAATCTGGGGTGCGCGCGCGAAGGCCCTTCGTTCTGTGCCAGCGGGCCAGGAAACCACCGGCGAAATTACTGGCAAGGTACTTTTTGAAGGAACAAGACCTCAACTCCGGGAAATTCACATGAACAAGGATCCGGAGTGCGTGCGCGAGAACCAGGGGCGAGTTGTATATCAACAGGACGGAGCAGTCAATCCGAATGGCACGCTGCCCAATGTCTTTGTGTTCGTGAAATCGGGCGCTCAGGATCTCCACTTCAGCCCCCCCTCAACCCCAGTCGTTCTGGACCAGCAGGGGTGCATATTTGTCCCTCATGTGCTGGGAATCATGGTGGGACAGACTCTGAAGGTCCTGAACAGCGATTTCACCACCCACAACGTCCATGCCATGGGCAATAACCAAGCTCGATGGAACGAGTCGCAGCCGCCCGGTGCGGCGCCGTTTTACAAGAAATTCGAGCATCCGGGCATCATGATTCCGGTGGACTGTAACGAGCACCCCTGGATGAAGGCGTACATCGGCGTGGTGAGCAATCCGTTCTATAACGTGACCGGACCAAATGGCACATTCACGATTAAGAACGTTCCTCCGGGGACTTACACCATCAAGGCCTGGACAGCGACGTTCGGCAATCAGGAAAAGACCGTGACCGTGCGCGCGCACGAAACATCGAAGCTGGAATTCACATTTCGGCACGAATAAGGGGGAACCCCGTTTGCTATGGCGCAAGCAAGAGTTCGGATTCAAGTCGGGCTGGTCTTGGTTGCTTCCGTCGCTATCGCAGCGCTGACCTCATGTTCGGACAGCGGCCGGAAACAGCCTTCGCGCCCTGCGTACGTGACTTCGGGCCAGGTCACAACCGCCCACCCGAACATGGGGGAAGTGGTCAGGGACTACTTCGACGTTTACCCAACGCGCGTACAGCAGCCGATTGCCTTCCCCCACAAGGTGCATCTGGCACATGGCATGCAATGCACCGACTGCCATAAGGGCGTTGCGGAAGGTCCGGCCGCCACGATTCCGAACGTCCAGCTCTGCATGACCTGTCACCAGGTGATAGCAACCGACAAACCTGAAATCAAGAAAGTTGCTGCCTACCAGAAAAAAGGCGAAGAGATTCTCTGGCGCCGGGTCAATTGGTTCTATCAGTCAGCGCACGTGAGATTTCAGCATGCTCCCCACATTCAAGCCGGCATCGACTGCTCGAATTGTCATGGAGACATGCGGCAGGAGACAACGGCAGTACGGAAATCGGGCCTGGATATGGGATTTTGCCTGAACTGTCACAGGTTGCACAAAGCGTCCACGGATTGCATGACGTGTCACTACTAGCACCATAACGCCGGGGTGTTAACCCGGCATGCCGTTTGAATTGGCGGCGGTACAGACACGAATCCCGGGCGGAATTCGGAGCAAAGGCAACTATGGATCGTCGCAGCTTCCTGAAGATTTCAGCAGTAGGCAGCGCAACAGCGGCGCTCGACGCGTGCGGAAAACCGGAGCACCAGCTCATCCGGTTTATTCCGGAAGAAGATTTGATTCCGGGTATTGCTTCGTGGAAGCCCGGTGTGTGCACGCGATGCCCGGCAGGATGCGGCATTCAGGTGCGGGTGATGCAAGGCGAGGCGGAAGTGACGCGGGACGGCAAGTTGGGCCTGATCAGCATGGGGTTAGCAAAGAAAATTGAGGGCAATCCTGAACACCCTGTGAACCGGGGCAAGCTTTGCGCATGGGGCCAGGCTGGTTTGCAGGTGACATATAATCCCGACCGCATTCGATTCCCGCTCAAGCGCTCCGGGCCCCGAGGGTCGGGCGAGTATCAGATGATTAGCTGGGAGGAGGCTGTGACGGAGTTGGTGTCGCATCTCTCGGCGGCGGGATCCGCGGGCAGGCCTTCGCCGGTCGCGTTCCTGACCCAGCGGCTTCGCGATCATCGTGGCATGCTGATCGAAAAATTCCTTGACGCGCTCGGCGCGCCGCCGGCCGTCCATTTCGAATTCTTCGAGCAAACCGTTTTGCGGCGGGCCAACGAGTTGAGCTTTGGCCATTACCAAATGCCGACGTTCGACCTGGCAAACGCAGACTACGTGATCTCTTTTGGCGCGGACTTCCTCGGCACCTGGAATTCGCCCGTCTCGCAGAACTTCGCATACGGAGAACTGCGCCAAGGTCGGCCGGAACTCCGCGGCAGGTTCGTACAAGTCGAAGCTCGAATGTCGCAGACCGGCGCGAACGCGGATGAGTGGGTTTACGCGAAGCCGGGAACGGAAGGGATGCTCGCGCTGGGGCTGGCTCATGTCATGATCGCTGAAAAGCTGCGGCCCCGAGAATCGGCCAGCGCGATGGGGCGACTCATCCACGGCTGGACGGAAGGTCTCCAGGACTACACGCCGGACAAAGTGGCGGGCCCAACCGGCGTCGAGAGTGCAAGGATTCAGCGCCTTGCCCGCGATATAGCTGCGCACACTCCCGCAGTAGCCATGATCGGCGGGGCGCCGCTTGCCCTGACAAACGGTCTCGACAACGCCCTGGCCGTGAATGCCTTGAATGCCCTGCTGGGCAGCGTCGGGAAACCCGGTGGAATCTTTTTCACGCCTCAGCCGCTGCTCGAAGGACTGCCTTCTTTAAAGGAAGGCTCCTCGGTCCGCGCGCTATCCGAAGGAATCCTGAAAGGCTCGTCCCAGGTCAAAGTTCTGATGTTGTTCAATGCGAATCCGGTCTTTGCCAGCCCGTCGGCCTGGCGAGTGCAGGAAGCTTTCGAGAAGGTCCCTTTCATTGCCAGTTTCGGGAGCTTTGTCGATGAAACAAGCATCCTCTCAGACCTGATTCTTCCCGATCATTCCTATCTCGAGTCGTGGGTCGATAACATTCCGGAGTCTGGAACGCTCCTGTCTGTTGCCAGCCTTGCGGCGCCTCCGATGGCGCCGTTGCACCACACGCGGGCCATGCCGGATGTTCTTCTGGATGCCGCTCACCGGCTGGGCGGTGATGTGGCGAAGGCCATGCCCTGGAAAACTTACTCCGACGTCCTTCAGGCGGCGTTCGAGCCGTTGGCCCACCGTAATGGATCAATTTCGGCGAAGACGGACGACGATTTTTGGAGCGCAACGCAGAGGGATGGAGGCTGGTGGAGCAGCGAGACCAAGGCATCTCCGGCTGCGCCGGGAGCGAACCGGCCGCACGCGCAGGTCAAGATTACAGAAGCAAAATTTGATGGCGATGAGACCGAATACCCCTTCCACTTTCTGCCTTATGCTTCCCAGCAATTTGGAGACGGGACGCATGCCAATCTTCCCTGGATGCAGGAAATGTCCGACGTGATTTCGACGGCTATGTGGTGCACCTGGGTGGAGGTTAATCCGCAGACGGCGGGCCGGCTGGGCATCCAGCAGGGCGATCTTATTGAAGTTGCATCTCCGCACGGCAAACTGCAGGCTCCGGCTATTCTGAGCCGAGGAATTGCGCCCGACGTCGTGGCCATGCCCATAGGCCAGGGGCATGAGCAGTTTGGCCGGTACGCGAGCGGGCGGGGAGTGAATCCTATAAAGATTCTTGCACCACGTGAAGAGCCTGAAACGGGTGAGCTGGCCTGGGCGGCGACGCGGGTGAAGATTAGGCCGGCTGGAGGGAAAGGCAAGCTCATTCTCCTTGCAGGCAGTGAGCGTGAATGGCCAGGCAAATCTCAACAGCGGTAGTGGCGCTCGATCAACCGAAGAATAGGACGGTCACGAGGAAATAATCATGGAACGCCAATGGGGGATGGTGATTGATCTTGACCGATGCACCGGCTGCGAAGCCTGTGTTGTCGCGTGCCACGCCGAAAATAACATCGCCACGGTGGGCGAAGATGGCGCGGCGCGAGGACGGGCCATGCACTGGATTCAAGTGCAACGGTATTGGGAAGGCGAGTTTCCCGATGTGCGCCTGAAATATCAGCCCGTGCTTTGCCAGCAATGTGGCGACGCTCCGTGCGAATCAGTTTGCCCCGTATACGCGACCTACCATAATCCGGATGGCCTGAACGCCCAGGTCTACAACCGGTGTATCGGAACCCGCTATTGTGCCAATGCTTGCCCATATAACGCCCGTGTGTTCAATTTCTACAACCCGGTTTGGGACAAGCCTCTCGGTCTCCAGCTCAACCCCGATGTTTCCGTCCGATCTGTGGGGATCATGGAGAAATGCACATTCTGCATCCAGCGCGTCAAGAAAGCGGAAGTACAGGCGCAGGAATCGAAGCAGCCGATCAAAGATGGTGAAGTCAAGCCCGCGTGCGTGCAATCCTGTCCAGCCAAAGCTATGGTTTTTGGCGACCTGAATGATCCGAAGAGCAAAGTGTCGCAGCTTGCCCGCTCCAACCGCGCAACCAGGCTGCTCGAAGAAGTGGGGGCGCGGCCCAACGTGATCTACTTGAGGAGCGTTTCATAGATGGCAGGCCCATCGGTTGAACAAGTGAACCAGGAAATTCTCCGCCCTCTTGTCCGCACGTCCTGGCGGTATTATTTGACGGCGGGAATTCTCGGCAGCATTGTCCTTGCGGCTTTTTTCGCCTTCCTTTATCAGGTCAATTCGGGTATCGGCGTGTCGGGCCTCGATCGCCCCGTCTTCTGGGGATTTTACATTACCAATTTCGTTTTCTGGATCGGCATCAGCCACGCGGGCACATTGATCTCAGCCATCCTGCGTCTGACGCACGCAGGATGGCGCCGCCCGGTGACAAGATGCGCCGAGGCCATCACCGTGTTTGCATTAATGATCGGGGCCTCGTTCCCAATCATTCATCTCGGCCGGCCTTACCTTTTCTTTTGGCTGCTTCCGTATCCGAGTGTGCGCGGCATCTGGCCGAACTTCCATTCGCCGCTGCTCTGGGACGCTTTCGCCATTACCACTTACCTGACGGGCAGCACGATCTTTTTGTATTTGCCGACCATTCCGGATTTCGCCTTGGTGCGGGACAAGGCCCGTGGCCGGCGCAAGAAGATCTATCACGTGCTTTCTTTGGGCTGGAAGGGAACACCCAGACAGTGGCACCGGTTGGAAATGGCAATGCGTATCATGGCCGTGGTGATCCTTCCGGTAGCCGTTTCCGTGCACACGATCGTGTCCTGGGATTTCGCTATGCCGCCCGTTCCGATGTGGCATTCGACGGCGTTCGGGCCGTATTTTGTGGCGGGCGCCATTTTTAGCGGCATCGCCGCCTTGATCATCGCTATGGCCTTGCTCCGAAAAGCTTTCCATCTTGAACAATATTTGACCCCGTTCCACTTCGACAAGCTGGGGAAGCTTCTGCTCCTGATGAGCCTCGTGTGGGGCTACTTTATCGTTGCCGAGCGGATGACGGTCTGGTACGGCAACGAATCATCAGAGATGGCGGTTTATTCGTCGTCTGCACAGGGGCAATTCACTCACTTGTTCTGGATCATGGTCTTCTGCAACCTCCTGATACCTTTCTTCATTTTGTCCATCAAGAATTTCCGAACCATCACCGGGACGGTCATCGCATCAATCACGGTGGTGATAGGGATGTGGCTGGAGCGCTTTCTGATCATTGTGCCGTCGCTGGAGCGCAAATATCTCCCATTCACCTGGGGGGCATACCGGCCGTCCTGGGTCGAAATCACCATCACGGCCGGAACATTTGCGGCCATGGCCTTGCTCTACATGATTTTCTCGAAGCTCGTGCCGATCATCTCGGTCTGGGAACTAAAGCTGGGACTCCGGCAGGAAGGGCAATCGCCGCGATCTGCCCTGGCGCCCGCGAAACCGTCGCCCATCATTGCGCAACCCGGTTTGGCGGCTCCGGGGGAATAAAAGGGGACAAAATCATGAAGGCCATCTACGGTCTCTATCCTGATCCCGATTCCGCACAAATCGCCATGAACCGCTTGCGCTCGAGCGGGCCTGAGCTGGGCTTTGAAGAACGCAACATTTATTTGGCTTCTTCGGAACCATTTGATGAATACGACCTCGGGTGGCGGAAGCAGAGGACTCCGATGCCCTGGATTGCCGCGTTTGGGGCGTCGATTGGCGGGCTTTCGGGCTACCTGCTGGTCGTATTGACCCAGCGGGCTTATCCGCTCCCCACCGCCAATATGCCCATCGTCGCTCTGTGGCCGACCGGAGTTGTCGTTTATGAACTTACGATGCTTGGCGCCATCTTGACGACTCTGATCTCGCTCCTCGTAGGGGCACGCATCCCGGACTGGCGAAAGGGTGGACTTTACGATCCTGCCATCAGCGACGGCAAGATTCTGGTCGGGCTTATCGATCCGCCGGAAAACGCGTGCGCCGAAGTGGAACGCCAGTTACAAGCCGCTGGGGCGGACGAAGTCAAACAGTCTCACTAAACAAAAGAGGAGGTCTTATGCGGAGCAGAACGCGGAAATCAGTCCTTGTACTATGCGTTGTAGGAATGACGCTGGCGATTGTGCCGGTTAGCTGGGCCAAAGGGAAGGAAACTCTTTCACCCACGGCACTGGCAGGCAAGAAAGTGTTCGATCAAAACTGCTCGCTGTGCCATTTCCCCAACCAAACCGGGAACAAGATTGGGCCTGGCCTTAAAGGATTATTCAAGTCAAAGGAGCTTCCCTACTCCCACAGGCCTGTGACTGAAGCCAACGTCCTGGAACAAATCGAAAAAGGAAACGCGCAGGGGAAACCAATGCCCATGCCGGCGTTCGGAACCAAACTCTCAAAGACCGAGATCAGCGATTTGATCGCTTATCTCAAAACACTGTGATACATTTCACCCGGTCGGAAGAGGCAAGTGACACCCCAGATCAAAGTATTCGGTCTTTTCGTGGCCATTAATTTGGCAGTCTTTGGGGTGTTCGTTTGGGTCGCGCTGAGCACGCGCTGGCCGCACGAACCAGACGAGGGAGCGGTCCGCCGACTGAGGCGCTGGTTTTTTGGCGTCGTGACCGGAACTCTGCTTCTCGCGCTACTGCTGACCCTCCCGCGGGCCCCTTATCCCAAACACGACCGGAAACCTGACCGCATTGTTTACGCCGTCGGCATGCAGTATTCCTGGAGCCTTTCGGACCAACCCATCAACAGCCCGGAACAATGGCGGGAGGAAAGTTATGCGCCGCCTGTAGAGATTCCCGCGGGCTCGCTCGTGGAATTTCAAGTTACGAGCTTTGATGTCAATCATGGTTTCGGTGTCTATTCACCCTCCGGCGAACTTTTGGGCGACGTCCGGGCCATGCCCGGATATTTCAACTGCCTGCGGCTTCGTTTCACCAAGCCAGGTACGTACCGCGTCCTATGTCTCGAGCTTTGCGGAATGGGCCATCATCGCATGTGGGGAGAATTCGATGTCGTGGGCGGGACCTCGAAGCCTTCGGCAGCCAAGCCCGTCGCCAAAGTCAAGACGAGCGCCGGCAGCGGTTCGTGAGGAGAAGGCGTTAAAGGGCTGGAGAAAATGTCTTCCGCACTCAACGAAATTTCTCACGATCAGAAAGCGGCTGCCAGACTTCGGCGGACCACACTTTTTTGGTTCGTGGTCGTTGGATTTTTGTTCCTCACGCTTACCCTGGACGGCTGCTTCCTTCGGATGTATCAGTCGCAGTTCTTCCCCACGCTTCGTGCCGAATGGTTCTACGCCGTATTGACATTGCACGGGGTCGGCATGCTGGCCGTTTGGTTTGCCGCCGGAATGGCCGCTGTGACTTACCTTCTGAGCAATTACCTCCGTCCGCCGTTATGGGCCTCGCCGGCCGCCCTGGGCGGGACGTTGCTGGGCTTCGGCCTGTTATTTGTTGCGACAACCAGAGGATTATTTGGGGCAGGCTGGCATTTTCTTTTTCCATTGCCGTTCTATTCCCAGGGAACATGGCCGGATTGGGCCACGGGATGCTTCTTCGCATCGATCGTTGTTTTTTCTACCTTTTGGCTCATCTGGTCGCTGGCTCTAATAATCGCAATTCTGAGGCGCTATTCATTCCGCACCTCGCTCGGCTGGCACTATTTGTCTGGCAGGAAAGCACCTGAAATCCCGCCATTGGTCCTGATAACGATGGTGGCGCTGGTGTCGGCTGTGACGGGCTTCCTCGAGCTGTTGGCGCTCTTCTTCTTTTATTTCCTGCAATGGCGGGTTAAAGATTTTGTGGCGAATCCGCTGCTGATGAAAAACCTCACTTTTTTTTATGGCCACTTGCTCGTACTTGCCTCGATGTATCTGGGCGTGGCGATCGTTTATGATCAACTCCCGACATTCAACAATCGTGAATGGAAAACCAACAAAATCATCGTTATTGCCTGGAATTCCGTGTTGGTCATGGTCTTGATGGGCTTCTTCGATCAACTCTACATGGACATCGTGCATCCTCGGATGCCGCAGGTTATGGGGCAGGCAACAGCATATTTCAGCGCAGTGCCGGCAGCTGTGATCTCAATTTTCGACGGACTACTGCTTGTTTACGGGTCAAGGATGCGGTGGACTGTCGGGTCAACCTTTATGTTCCTGGGGCTGATGGGCTGGGCCGCCGGCGGTGTGGGCGCGGTGATAGATTCGATGATGGCGGATAATTCCGTTCTCCACAACACGCTTTGGGCGCCCGCTCATTTACATACTTTCTACCTAATGGGTGTCGTGCTCATGATCCTGGGCTTCGCGTACGATCTGGGAAGCCGGTTAAGCCGCCTGCCTGAGAGCCGAATGCTGAAGGGCCTGATCCTGACGACGTTTATCGCCGGCGGCTACGGATTTGTAATTCTTGGCTTTTGGTCCGGAGCACATTCCGTTCCTCGCCGTTACGCCACTTATCCTGAAGGATTGACCCACGCAACCACATACGCGCGGACTGCCGTGGCCTTTATCATCGTCTTCATCTTTGGTCTCGTTCTATTCCTCTGGGAGATCGGCAGACGTTACTTCAGAGCGATCTTTACGTAAGGGCGTTTATTCCAGCGCAGCGAGATAACCGATCGGCTTTATAGCCTCCTGCAAAACAGAATAAACGCGGCATAAACTTTTTTGCCGCAGATCTGTTCAAATTCCTGCCAATCGGGCTTAAACTCCTTGGGGAAAGTGTGCTGCTGTCGAATGCACTTTTCCCGCCAGGCCTTGAACGCCCGGCGGCAGCAACCATGCTGGTCCGTGCGGGTTTCCAGGTCACACGAAACATTCTGAAGTTTCATTTGATAACTGCCTGACATGGAGGACTGTATTGTTTAACCAGGTACTCGATCCGATGCACAGCGTGGCGCTCACGGCCATAGTGGCGTTGGTTCCGGTGGTTCTGCTGCTGGTGCTGCTGGCTGTATTCCGCATGACCGCCTGGCTCGCCACACTGATTGGCGCCGCCGTGACGCTTGGCCTGGCGCTGGCAGTGTGGCAGGTTCCCCTGAGCAACGCCGTCAAAGCGTGCCTTTACGGCAGCGCCACCGGCGTATGGGCGGTTGACTGGATCACCTTCTGGGGCGTCATTATCTTCAATACGCTGACCCTGACCGGCGTCTTTGGTGATTTTCAGAAATGGTTGATTGCCCACGCCACGGCCGACGTTCGTGTGCAGGCGATTCTTCTGGCCTGGGCGTTTGGCGCGCTGCTGGAAGGGCTGGTGGGTTTTGGATATCCCTGGGCGGTGGTGGCGCCGTTGTTGATCGCCCTGGGCATTCGCGATCTGGACGCCATTCGTGTGGCGGCCATCGCCAACAACGCGCCGGTCTCGTTCGGAGCGCTGGGGGTCCCCATCATTGCGCTGGCTGCCGTGACGGGTTTGCCCTTGATGGCCTTGTCGGCGTCCATCGGCAAGATTGTGGCGCTGCTGGCGCTGGTTCCACCCTGGGTGCTGATTTACCTGGTGGCGGGCAAGCGCGGACTTCGCGGGGCGTGGCCGCTGGCCATTGTCGGGTCATTCGCATACATCGCCGGGCAGCTTCCTGTTTCGCAATACCTGGGACCCTACCTGCCGGACATAAGCGGCGCTGTGGTTTGCTTTGTCGCTTTACTGGTGTTGTTGCGCTACTGGAAGCCCAAAGAAACGCTGGGATATGGCGGCGTCCCGGTGCCGGAAGCAGAGGCCAGTCATTCGAAGGGACACGGGCTGACCCGGCGCCGTGTGCTGGCCGCGTGGGCGCCGTTTTTTGTGCTGGTGGTGGTTGTGGTGCTTTGGACAGGCCCGTGGTCACCTCTTCCAGGCATCACTTTGGCGAGCTTCAAGGTGGAAGGGATTTCTTCGCTGAGCCACAAACTGATCCACGCCTCATTTGGATTCAAGCCGTTTATCGGGGGAACGTCGATCATGGCAGCGTGGGTGCTGATTATGCTGGAGCTGCGGCCGGGAAGGTCGACTCTCAGGGTGGTCTTCCGGCGAACGTTGGGGCAGATGTGGGGAGCATTTCTGGTTGGCGTGTTTATCTTCGCGTTGGCCTTTATCTTCAACTACTCCGGGATGGCTTCCTCGCTGGCCTATGCCTTCTCCAAACTGGGGGTCTGGTTCATCGTGGTGGCGCCCATTCTAGGATGGATTGGCGTGGCGCTATCGGGCAGCAATACTTCGACGAACGCGATGTTCGGGGCCTTCCAGGCCATGGTGGGCAACCTGCTCGGATTTCCAGCCTTGCTTGCGCCATCGTTGAATTCCGTGGGCGCGGAAGTCGGCAAGCCCATTGCTCCGCAGACGGCCAGCGTCGGAGTGGCCACCACCGGCTATGTGCGAAACGAAGGCGAAGTGATCCGGCACAACATGGGATGGACGCTGGTCCTGGTGGCCGTGCTCATCTGCGTTGGCTTGTTCTATTACTTTGTGTTCCCTCATGCGATGATGCTGCACTGATTACGGGAGGAAGAAATGCAACGATGTCGGTCCTTGTTTCCTGCCTTTGGGATTGCGTTTCTATTGCTGGTGTCAACACATTGCGCTTCCCCGCAGCCTGCGCGGGCCGCCAGGCCGGATGGCGGCGAGGAGACCAGAACAGGCTCTCCAGCCGATCATCTTCCTCCCTGGATCACGCGCATGACCTGGTTCGGCGAACGTGCCGATTGGTCGCACGACGGGAAGAAGATCCTTTTTCTTGGGAAGACTTTCGGACAGGCCTTCACGATTGACATGGGCACGAAGATCATCCGGCCTGTGACCTTGAACTATTTCAGCGCCGGGTACACGCGGGCACTTTATCTGAGCAATGGCGACATTCTGCTTTCCGGCGCGCGCCAGTTTGATCCCCAGAATCCCTGGCCGAGCCGCACGAAAAATGCCGAACTGTGGGTGCTGAATAAGAACCTGGAAGGCCCGCCAGTTGCGCTGGGTACCAAGTGTGTGGAAGGCCCTGCCGTATCGCGCAGGCATCTGAAGATTGCATGGACATTAAATCACGAAACGAATCCGCAAGACTTGCCCGAAGGCGTTTCCCAAATCTGGATGGCGAATATCCAGTATGAAAGCGGTGCCCCGAAGCTGGTCAACAAGAAACTGGTGCTGGACAGCCGCAAGCTGCCTTTCAAGGCCAGCCTGGAAACCCAGAACTTTCGCCCTCCGGATGAAAAGGAGCTGACGTTCTCTGCCTATGGATACCAGGGAACCGAGGTGATGGGAATCAATCTGGAGACGGGCAAGATTACGAACTACTCCCAGTCACCGACCTATGAGGAGCCCGAAGGGATTTACCCCGACGGCCGGTTCACCTGCGTGGAATCGAACCGCCACATCGGCAAAGGCGGCTCGCAGAACATCGATATCTACAAATTGCGGCTCGACGGTTCTGCCCATTTTGAGCGCTTGACCTACTTCAACGACTTTCCCGGCTACAAAGCGTCCAACCCAGTGGTCAGTGACGACGGGCGCTACATGGCGTTCCAGATGGCCAGAGTAGGTGACCCGGCCGGGGTTGGCCGCGGCATCTTTGTTTACGATTTCACAAAGGCCCCTGCAAGGGGGAAATAAAGCGGCGCCGGCCGCCCAGGCAGGAGCCGATTTCAAAAGCGAGGTGGGTATGAACACGGTTAAAAATGCTTTGCTGGGGTTGTGTGTTATGGCTGTTACAATAGGGTGCGCCACCTTGACCAACGCCGCGCAACAGGGGCCGTCGCCAAAAGTCCAGTACTATCCGCATGAGCAGGTGGCCACCGCCTTTGGCAAGGGAGAAACCCTGACCCAGGGCAAGTCTGGGCAGGGGATTTACAGAGTGCTGACAGCGCGGCGGGACGGTCCGGGGGAGGTTGAGATTCACAAGCTCGACACGGACGTCCTCTACGTCATCAAAGGAAGCTCAACGTTTGTTACGGGCGGCAAGGTTGTCGACGCGAAAAAGACCGTACCAAATGAGGAGCGCGGAAAATCCATCCAGGGCGGCACGACACGCCACCTCAGCGAGGGGGACATGCTCATTATTCCTCATGGTATCCCTCACTGGTTTGAGGCCGTGCAGCCCCCGTTTCTCTACCTGGTGGTCAAGGTGCGTTAGTCGTTTTTGTGACCCACGGACCACACGGCCAAAAGGAGAAGTCTGATGTCAAAATCCGACCGTTTTCACTATACACGCCGCGGATTTATCGGTGCGGCGGCAGCCCTGGCGGGTGGCGCACTTGCGCGACCCGGAAAGGCAGAAGCGCAATCCGAGTCCGCATTGCCGGCGGGCTCTGCTGCAGTCGCAGACGAACCCAACTGGGATGCCCTCAGCATTACAGTCGGACCGCAAAAGGCGGACCTGGTGGGCGCCAATGAGAAAGTGATCCAGGCTGCAGTGGATTACATTGCGGGATGGGGCGGAGGAACGGTCCACATTCTCCCTGGAACTTACCGGATGCGCAACTCGGTCTCGCTGCGGTCAGGCGTGCGAATCATTGGAAGCGGCCCGGATTCGATTCTCTTCAAGGAGCCGGAAGTAAAGACCAAACTGGCGGCAGATTCCACCTCCTGGCAGAGTGAGATTGTCCTGGCCGATCCCCGCGGCTTCCGGGTGGGTGACGGAGTGTGCCTTCAGGTGATCGACGAATGGCACCAGGGCGCCTGGTTCATCCAGCGTTCGCTGGTGGCACGCAACGGCAACCGGTTCAAACTGAACAAGCCGCTGAGCGATGACGACTTTACTGTGAAAGGCAAGGCGACCGTCGGCACGCTCTTTCCGCTCTTCAACGTTGACGGCGTTTCGGACGTACGGATTGAAAATATCGCCCTGGACGGCGACCGGGCCAATCAGGAGCCGCTCTACCATAACTGGGGAAACATTCTAGGAGGCATTTGGCTGAACAAGAGCAATCGCATCGAGATGCGCAGAGTCATCTCGCGCGGATCGTGCGCCGACGGCATCAGTGCGCAAACCTGCAACGACGTGCTGATTGAAGATTGTCAATGTCTCAACAACGTGGGTTTTGGGATCCATTCCGGCACAGGCTCCCAGCGGCCCACCGCCCGCAATAACCGGCTGGAAGGCAATTACATCGGCTTTTACTTCTGTTGGGGGGTACGCCACGGGCTGGTGGAAAACAACGTCATCCTGAACAATTCTCAATATGGGGTCCGGCTGGGCCAGAAGGATACAGACAATGTGGTGCGGAACAACGAAATCCGGAACAGTGGGAAGGTGGGAGTGATTTTCGAGAAGGTGGGAGACGATCCGGCCTATTCTCCTGATCGAAACCGGCTGACAGGGAATCGAATTATCAACAGTGGCGGAGAAACAGGCGTGGGGGTGGACGTCATGGGCGTAACGAAAGATGCCGTGGTTGAACAGAATGAAATTGCAGAAACCCGCCAGCCGTTGAAGCGCATTGGACTGCGGATCGGAGCCCGTACTCGCGACGTAAAGGTCGCCGGCAACCGCGTGACAGGGTTCTCCGTGGACGTCCTGGACCTGCGCAAATCAACCGCGAAATCATAAGGCGTGGCTACGCAGGCACTGCAGGACTGATCGCGCGCTCAGCCCCGCGCACAGCGCAAACATTGCAACGGTAATGCCAGGCCCCGAGCCAACGGAGGCAGCCGATGGCGCTTTCGCCGGAAGAACTAAGAAGCCAGCTTCGAGGATTGTTTTCGTTCCCGGTCACGCCGTTCACCGAAGGCCTGGACCTTGACATTCCCCGTTACCAGGAGCACGTAGCCTGGATGGTGGACGACAAGCCAGCGGCTCTGTTTGTCTGCGGAGGAACGGGAGAATTTTTCTCACTTGGCTTGGAAGAGTTTCAGCAGTTGGAAACGACGGCAGTAGAGGTGGCCAAAGGACGGTTGCCGGTGATTGCCGGCGCTGGCTATGGAACCCGGCTCGCCCTCAGTTTTGTGAAAGTAGCCGAAGAGGCAGGGGCCGACGGGCTGTTGGTGCTTCCACCTTACCTCGTGCAGGCTGAGCAGCAGGGGCTTTACGAACATTACCGCTGTATTGCCGCTGCAACCCACCTTGGCCTGATTATCTATCAGCGCGACAACGCTGTTTTCAAGCCAGAGAATATTGCGCGCCTGAGCGAGTTGAAAAATGTGATCGGTTTCAAGGACGGCCACGGGAACATGGAACTCCTGTTACGGATTCAAAAGCAGGCCGGCGACCGCCTGGCCATCATCAACGGCATGCCGACCGCCGAGTTGTCGGCAGCGGCCTTTAAAGGGCTGGGAATCACAAACTATTCATCGGCGGTCTTCAATTTTGTTCCCGCCATCGCCAGGGCATTCTATGAAGCGCTGATGAATGGTGACGGATTGGCGATGGACCGTCTGCTCCAGTCCTTTTATCGGCCGCTGGCTGATTTGCGCGACCGAAGGAAAGGCTACGCTGTGTCACTGATCAAGGCCGGCTTGCGCGCGGTGGGCAAATCTGCGGGACCGGTGCGGCCGCCGCTTATGGATTGTTCGCCCGGGGAGGAAGAAAAGTTGAAAGCCATCATCGCGGACGGGATGGCTGCTGTGAAGGGGTAACGACAGGATTTTCAGGTCGCCGACTGCTGCAGGAAACAATTGACGCACCGGCACCACAGACAGGATGGAACCATTGCGGCTCGCCAAACGAGGCGGGGAGGGTTCTGGGGAAGCGAGGCGAATATGGACCGCAGGAAATTCCTGAAATCAACTGCAGGCGCGGTTGCAGTCTCGTCATTGGCCGGCGTGGGCGCCGCTGAAGGCGAGGCCAAGCCCACAAGAACTTCTTCGCAAGGCCGAATGCAATTAGGGACACAGTTTGGCGAGGCACCTTCAGATGACACGTTGCGTGCCATTGCTGCCTTTGGCGTCAAGCATATTTGCAGTGGATTTCCGGCCCCGCAGTCCGATGCGCAATGGACAGTGGACGGCCTGCACCGCCTGCGCGACCGCATGGCGTCCTTTGGGATCAATCTTGTGATGGTCCCGCTTCCACTCAGCTCCAGTTACATCACTCACGCGGAGAATCCGGCCATCATATTGGGTAAGAGTCCCGAGCGCGACCGTGAAATCGACAAGATCTGCGGCATGATTCGCAATTGCGCCAGGGCCGGGATCCCTGCGGTGAAGTACAACCTGGTCATCCTGGGCGTTGTGCGAACCAGGCCGACTCGCGGCCGCGGCGGCGCCCTGTATAGCACGTTCAATTACGCTGAGGCTGAGGCGCGGCACCTGCCCCTGACGCCGGCGGGCGACGTGAGCGCCGAAGAAATGTGGGAACGAATGACTTATTTCCTCAAGCGCGTCGTGCCCGTCGCGAACGAATACAAAATCAGGATTGCCTGCCATCCGCACGACCCTGGGATGCCGGTGAAGTCCGGTTTCCGCGGTGTGCATCGTGTGCTGGGCAGCGTGGACGGCCTCAAAAAACTCGTCTCTATCTGTGAGAGTCCCTATCACGGCCTGAACTTTTGCCAGGGCACGGTTTCTGAAATGCTGCTGAATCCTGGCGAACAGATCTACGATGTCATCCGCTATTTCGGCGAGCGCAAGAAGATCTTCAATGTCCACTTCCGCAACATCCGGGGACGCTTCCTCAATTTTCAGGAGGCTTTTCCGGACAACGGCAGCGTCGACATGTTGCGCGCCATGCGCACTTACAAAGAGGTCGGCTATGAGTACATGGTTATGCCTGACCACGCTCCGACGATCGAGGGCGACAGCGGCCATAAGCAGGCCTTCGCGTTCGAGTATGGCTACATCGCCGCCGCGCTCCAGACGGTTCAGGGTGCAGGCTGAAACCCAAGCGTCGTAGTCGAGACGAAGATCCTGGGAGCGGCGTGACCGAGTTTAACGAGGGCTTGCTGGGCCTGCGCGTGCGCTCGATTGTTGAGTGTTTCGGACGACAGTGTAATTTTCGCCCGCTGTGTCATAATCAGACATATTTTGCAAACCGCGCCTTTCTAGAGAATTGGAGCTTCTTCCAACTTATTCATTATACGCAACTTATAAAATATCGTCTCAAATGTCTCAAACGTCCCAAACGTCCCATTTTGAGGGGTGCGGACAGTGCGTAGCCTACTTCACGGGGCTAAATCGGGTAGGGGCAACCGCGCGGCCGGCCGGGCACCCTCCCGGCGCGCCTTTACGCAAACTCCCCGCGCCAATCGCTTCCTTGTAACCCGCATCGCCTCTGTTCGATTCGCCGTGCGCCGTTCAGAGTTCATTATTCTCGCTGGCCCGACACGGGCTTCATCGATTTGCCGCTCACAGGATGATGCGCGCCCTGTGACAAACGCTCTTGACAGCACGAGGCGCCCGGCGTATAGTCCTAATCATCTTAGGGGCTCGCATGGACACTTCAACCCGAATCCTTCCCGGCACGCTTGATCTTCTGGCCCTCAAGGGGGTTTCGCTGGGGCGGCTTCGCGCCTCCATTGGTGATTGAGCAATTGGATGATGATTATGAATTATAAATTATCAATTACTAAATATGAAAATGATCTCCGCTGTGTGTCGCAGCGGCTAAAGCCGGCATTCAATCGGGGCGAAATTTGACACGGCTGAAGCCGTGTCCCCCTAAAGTTTATGCCCATGCCCTTTTGCTGACTGAAGAACCGAGTCCGATTTGTGATGTGGAGCAAATGCGGCGGGAGCCCGGGCTTTGTAGCGGCGCGTTTACCGCGCCACATCTGGAATTGGCGGCGTTAAGCCGCTGCTAAAGACGCGGGCGGAGGATGAAGGCACATGAGCTTCATTTCAAAACTTCGCGCTTTGATGAATTTCCTTTTCCACCGCCGCCGCGTGGAGCGCGAGATGGATGAGGAGTTCCGCTCGCACCTTGAACTGCGCGCCGCGGACCTGGAGCGGCAGGGAATTTCCGCGCCGGAGGCCGAGCGGCAGGCGCGCATCGAGTTTGGCGGCTGTCAGAATTACAAGGAAGAGTGCCGCGAGACCCTGGGCACGCGCCTCTTGCAGGAACTTGCCGCCGATGTCCGCTATGGCGTTCGCCAGCTCTGCCGCAATCCCGGATTCGCCGCGGTTGCTATCCTCACACTGGCTCTTGGCATTGGCGCCAACACTGCTATCTTTAGTGCGGTGGACGCTGTGTTGTTGCGCCCGCTGCCTTTTTCCCGGCCGCATCGGCTGGCGAGTGTCTTATCCGTGCAAATACCCCGCGGGAACGGCCGCGAAGCCTCCTATCCGGATTTTCTCGATTGGCGGGCCCGCAACCACGTCTTCGATCAGATGGCGGTTTATAGAAATGAAAACTTCACGCTCAAGAGCGACGGCGAACCCGTACACATTTCAGGAGCGGTGGTATCAGCGGACTTGTTTTCTCTATTAGGCGTGACTCCCCGTCTGGGCCGGACGTTCCTGCCCGGGGACGATGCGCCGGGATCTGTGAATGGGACCGATGCCGTAATTTTGAGCAACGGGTTTTGGCAGGCGCGGTTCGGGTCTGATCCGCAGATTGTCGGCCGCGCTCTCAATCTGGATGGCAGGGCTTTCACGGTTGTCGGCGTGGCTCCTCCCGGCTTCCAGTTTCCAATCCAGGGCGAGCCCATCGATCTTTGGGCGACCATCGCGGTGGACATGCCATCAGGCGGCAACGGGATGGGCGCCCAGCGAGGAGCGCACTACCTCGACGTCATTGCACGGCTCAAACCCAGCGTTACGTTCGCCCAGGCGCAAGCCGAAATGAATTCCATTGTCGGCACATTGAACAGACAGTATCCCAACATCCATCCGCGGGCTGCACGCGTCGTGCCGGAACTCGACGGTTTGGCCGGACCTGCCCGGCCGGGACTGCTGATCCTGCTGGCAGCCGTGGGGTGTTTGCTGCTGATCGCATGCGCCAACGTTGCCAACCTGCTTCTCGCGCGCGCTTCGGCCCGGCAGCGGGAAATGTTTATTCGCGCCGCACTGGGCGCAGGCCGCGGCCGGGTGATAAGGCAGGTCCTGACGGAGAGCATCCTGCTTTCGCTCCTTGGAGGTTTGATGGGGTTGCTCCTGGGGCTGCGGGGCGTGGATGTTCTCGTTCGCCTTGTCCCCGTGGATATTCCGCGGCTGGCGCAGGCGAGCTTGGACGGCCGGGTCCTGGTTTTCGTTACTGCCGTTTCGGCGCTTACTGCCTTTTTGTTCGGCCTTGCCCCGGCATTGGCGGGCTCAAAGTTCGACCTGATTGAACCCCTGAAGGAATCCCGGCAGGGATTTTCTTTGCGCCTGCGTCGAACGCGCACTAACGGCGCCCTGGTGATTGGAGAGGTGGCGATGGCGCTCGTGCTGCTGGCCAGCGCCGGCCTGCTGATTAGAAGTTTCATCAGCCTGGAGAGCGCAGACCCGGGGTTCGATTCCGGCCACGTCCTGACGTTGCGTCTGGACTCGCCCCCAAACTATTCCCAGGCACAGCAGCCGCGATTCTTCAGCGAGGTCATCGACCGTGTGCGCGCCTTGCCCGGCGTTCGCTCTGTGAGCGGCGTTTTCGGCCTGCCATTCAGTGAAGTGGATGCGCGTACCGGGTTTGCGATTGAGGGACAATCCGTCGAGAAAGCGAACCGGCCTGAGACGGCCTATCTGGCGGTGGCCCCCCACTACTTTCAGACTTTGGGAATACCGCTTGAGAAAGGGCGTGACTTCACCGCGCACGACGGCCTGGGCTCACTTCCGGTGGCGATCATTAATGAGGCCCTTGCCAGGCGATACTTCCCGCATCAGGATCCGATTGGCCGGCGCATCCAGCCGGGGATCAGCAATGGTTATGGCAACAAGGAGCCCCTGCGGGAGATTGTGGGCGTGGTGGGAGACGTGAAATTGCACGATCTTGCTGCAAACGCCGGTTCTCAATGCTACGTGCCTCTTTCACAAAGTCCACTCGGCCTGATGACCCTGGTGGTGCGCACGGATGGCGACCCGCTGAGTCTGGCGCCTGCCGTGAGGAGCGTGATCGCCTCTGCAAACAAGGATGTTGTTGTTTACAATCTCGCGACGCTGCAAGAACTGATCACGCGATCAGTGGCGGCGCCCCGCTTCCTTACGCTGTTCCTCGGGATGTTTGCGTCGCTGGCGGTTCTTTTAGCAGCGGTGGGGCTCTACGGACTGGTTTCTTATTCAGTCGCATTGCGCACGCAAGAACTGGGCATTCGCATGGCGCTGGGAGCGGAAAAACGCGACGTGCTGCGCATGGTGATCGGGCAAGGGCTCAAGCTGGCGCTGATCGGTGTGGCCATCGGCGTTGCCGGCGCGCTGGCGTTGACGCGGTTTTTGTCCAGCCTGCTCTATGGCGTGAAACCAACGGACCCGCTCACGTTTATTGCCGTCTCGCTCATCCTGATTGCCGTGGCGCTGCTGGCCTGCTACATCCCCGCGCGCCGGGCAGCGAAGGTCGATCCCATGGTGGCGCTGCGATATGAGTAGCGGCGGCTTTACGCCGCCATTGGCGATTTATGATTGGTGAATGGCGATTGAAAAACCAATTATGAATTGTGAATTATGAGTTATGAAATATGAACAACAGCATTGACTGATTGAGCGATCGAAAGCAATTACGAATTACCAATTACGAATTACCCGGCCACCTTTGCGAAAGGGCGCGAGTTTATTCGCTGGCCGGGGCTTTGCGACAAGGGCACGACTTCAGTCGTGCCGCGCCGGGCGTCGACCAAAAATGTAAAAGCCCTCTCCCGCGCGGAGAGGGGGGGCGCGCAGCGACCGGGTGAGGGGACCGTTTAATGAATTGGCGATTGAGTGATTGAAAAACAATTATTAATTATGAGCTATGAAATGCAGTCCTCGCTGTGCGCCCCAGCGGCTAAAGCCGGCTTTCAGTCGAGGTGCTATTTGACACGGCTGAAGCCGTGTCCCCCTAAAGTTTATGCCCATGCCCTTTTGCTGACTGAGGAACCGAGTCCGATTTGTGATGTGGAGCGAATGCGGCGGGAGCCCGGGCTTTGTAGCGGCGCGTTGAACGCGCCACATCTGGAATTGGCGGCATAAAGCCGCCGCTACAGAGGCATACAGCGGCTAAAGCCGGCTTTCAGTCGAGGTGCTATTTGACACGGCTGAAGCCGTGTCCCCCTAACAGGCGTATACTGTTTTGGGTATTGGGGCGCGGCGGCTGCTGCGCTCGACATCAGATTGCCGTGGAGGTTTGTTCGATGGAGCGCCGTACTTTTCTGAAGAATTCAGTTCTGGCCGCGGGGGCGGCCATATGCGCAGGCGGGCCGCAGGCGTGGGGAATGCCGGCGAGGCCATTCGGCCCGTTCAAGCTGGGGGCCATCAGCGACGGCTTTTCGGATGACCTCGAGCAGGCGCTGAAAATCATGAAGGGCTTCGGGCTCGAGTGGGTGGAAATCCGGGCCCTCTGGGGAAAATACAACACCGAGGCGACGCCGGAAGAAATCAGGCGTGTGAAGGGCCTGCTGGAGCGCTACCACTTTAAATGCTCGGTGGTGGATTCGGCGCTTTACAAGTGCACGCTGCCGGGAACGAAGCCGGTGACCCGCGAGGGCAATCCCTATCCCTTCGCCCGGCAGATGGAACTGCTGAAGCGCGCCGCGGCGCGCTGCCACGCCTGGGGAACCGACAAGGTGCGCGGCTTCACTTTCTTCCGCGTGGCCGAGCCGGAAAAAATATATCCTAGAATTTCCGAAGAGCTGTCCAGGGCCACGGAAGTGGCGCGGCAGGAAGGCGTGCGGCTGGTGATCGAGAATGAGGAATCGTGCAACGGCGCCACGGGGCACGAAACGGCCGCCATCCTGAAGATGACGCCGGCGCGCAATCTGGGCTTCAACTGGGACGTGGGCAACGGCTACACGCGCGGCGAAGTGTCCTACCCCGACGGCTGGGAAGCGCTCGACAAGAGCCGCGTGTGGCACCTGCACTTGAAAGGAATGCAGTGCGGCCCCGGCATGAGGAAATGCCACGAAACTTTTCCCGATGAGGGCGTGATCAATCTTGCCGGGCAGTTCAAGGCGCTCGAGCGCGACCACTACCAGGGCAGCATGTCGCTCGAATGCGAGTTCAAAGCCCCCGGAATGACCCATCAGCAGACTACCGAGCGCGCCATGCAGGGCCTGATTCGCGTGGTGAAAAAAGCGCTGGCGTAAGGGCGACTGCAGCGGCGAGCTGGACAATCGCCCTTGGAAGGCCGGTCAGACCTGCCCCATCCCGCCGTCCACGTTGAGCTCGACGCCGGTGATGTAGGAGGCGTCCTGCGAGGCCAGGAAGGCCACAGCGCCGGCCACTTCTTCAGGCTGGCCAAACCGTTTCATGGGCACTTTTGCGACGATGTTCTTTGAGAATTGATCGATCTGCTCCCTGGTCAGGCCGGCCCGGGCGAGAACGGGAGTTTCGATGGGGCCCGGCGCAACGGCGTTCACGCGGATGCCGCGCCCGGCCAGTTCCGCCGCCGCCGTTCTGGCGAAAGAACGCATGGCCGCTTTGGTGGCCGAATAAGCGCTGGCTCCCACCGTGCCGGTGCTGCCCGCCACGCTGGTGTTCAGAATAATCGATGCGCCGTCATTCAGCAGGGGCAGCGCCTTCTGGATGGTGAAGTACGCGCCCTTCACGTTGATGTCGAACTGCTCGTTGTACGCGGCTTCCGAGGTTTCGGCCAAAGGCACAATTTTGCCGATCCCGGCATTCACGAACAGCACGTCAATCTTGCCCAGCTTCTGCTCCACCTGTTTGTAAAGCCGGTCGAGGTCCTCCAGCCGGGAGACGTCCGCCTGGACGGCCACAACGCCGTTTCCGATCGTCTTTACGGCCTCATCCAGCGTCTTACGGTTCCGTCCCGTAATCGCCACGCGGGCGCCTTCTTCCTGCAAACGCTTGGCCGCCGCCAGGCCGATACCGCTGTTGCCGCCGGTTACCACTGCTACCTTTCCTTCGAGTCGCTTCATCGTCGTTCTCCTTTTTTCCGAGAGTCCCCGCGGCCCTTCAGGCCGTCATCCAGCCGCCCCTCCCGTCCGCGAGCAGTTAGATACTTCGATGACTATCGAAATGATTGGTTACGGGAATTCCAGCGGCCCGGCGGAAAAAGGCCGCCGGGCGGAATCCGTCTGGCGTTAAAGGTCTGAATTGGTTACACTTTGGGAAGACCCATGGACCGTACTGAAATTGAAAAGATTTCAAGAGCCCTGGCCGATGAAACCCGCCTGAGAATCTTTGAGGCCATCTCGGCGTCCGGCCGTATGTGCTGTGGCAGGATTGTTTCGATGCGAAAAGTGTCCGCCGCCACCGTCTCCCACCACCTCAGGGTCCTCAGTGAAGCCGGACTGATCGCTTGCCGCCGCGAAGGACAGTTTGTCTATAGCGCGGCCGTGCCGGAAACCATTGAGGCCTACACGCAAGCCCTTGCGAAGATCGCACGCGGCAAGAAACCAGCCCGCCGCTGACCCTTTGTGGGCAGCGATACACAGCCTGAGGCGCCGGGTCAGGGGTGCGGCTCACGCCTCTCCATCACGGGGAGGCGCCATTTGCGCTTGCCGCGATCGTTTTCTTAATCAAGGCACGGAAGGACCGAGGATAAGAAATGCGTGAACACGGTCATCGCAGAAGTTCTGAATGGCCGCCCGGTTGTCTCTAAGAATTTTTTCGATCTGGCCGGTGGGACTGTTGCCGCAACGGACCCATATGACTTTAGGTGGGAAGCCTTGCAGGAAACTCCGCTGGTGGAAGTCAGAGTCCTTCGAGACGATCACGTAACCATTTGCGCGGGCGTAGTCCCAGATCGTTTCGTCGTTTGAGCGATCCAACCCAATCAGTTTCACATGAGCGCAACCCGGATACAGGTCACTCAGGCTTTCAGTGAAGCGATGGGAAAGGTTCTGGTCGAAGAGTAATTTCACGGCAGGGCAGAGGTCAGCTTGCGTTCACGGTCAGCAGCGAAGGCCAGACACGCTCGGATATCTTCGGAAGTCAGTTCCGGGAAATCGCGCAGGATTTCCTGCTCCGTCATGCCGGACGCAAGGTATTCGAGCACATCGTAAACGGTGATCCGCAACCCGCGAATGCAGGGCTTTCCGCCGCGCTTGCCGGGCTCGAGCGTGATGATCTTTCGATAGTCCATACGCTTAAAACCTAGGCGGTTGGCGGGCCGAAGTCAAGCGAATTTCCCCTGGCCTCGCCGCTTCCGTCAACAGGCGCGCAATTTCGCGCCGGCCTTTACGGTTCGCTCTGGCCGTTGCTTTGGCGCGGGCTGTTGCTGGGCGTTCCCAGGTGCATGATGGTGTCCGGGGCCATATCCATCGGGTGCAAATTGTGATACCAGCCGGTGGCGGACAGCGTATCAGGATAATCGTGGACCAGCATGCCGGGCTGGTTGATAGGCAACTGTTTGGCGATGGTGGCATCGGGCCGGGCGACAAACGATCCCCAATGTGAGTAATGCCGCGATGAATTATTGCAGATGGCCCACATGCGGTTGTCGGCGCAGCGCGTGGCCGCTTCGCGGGTGTTGAGCGTGTCCAGGCAGTTGGGGCCTTTGCTTCCCGCGTTGCTGAAGGAATGGACCATCACCGTTGCGCCCAGCTTGCGGCAGGCCATGTAGATTTGCGGCCAGCAGACGTCATAACAGATGGCCAGGCCGATCTTCACTCCACGGACTTCGTGCGTCACCAGCCGGTTGCCGGCCGAGTAGTATTTCTGGTCGCCCTCGGTCAAAAAGCACTTGTCGTAGCGGTTGACGATCCTGCCCTGCGGATCGATGAGATAAACGCAGTCGGTCGGCTTGGTGTTCGTGTCGAGATAGTGCGACGAGCCGAGGGCCAGCCACATGTTCAACTCCTTGGCCAGGGCGCGCAAAGCGGAGGTTTCCTGGCGCAGCTTGTCCCAGTCGTAGTTTTCGAAGGACGGCGTGTCCGTGCCGGGGTAGCCCGACAGGCTGGCCTCCGAGGTGTGCAGCATGTGCGCTCCCTCGGCATGCGCCTGGTGCATAAAGTCGCGCACGTATTTGGCATTTTCCGCGGAGCTGCCGCTGCAGGGAAACTGGCAGGTGGCAATGCGAAGTTTTTCAGCGGGCGCTGCCTCTGCCGGATGTGGCTGCGGCGCTGCTGCATTGGCGGCGTTGGGCAAGCCGGCGGCAAGTGAGGGCAGGGAACTCAATCCGGCCGCGCCTGCAAGAGCCCTGCCGGTGTTCTTGATGGCCTGCCGTCTGGTAATTCGTTTATATGAAGGCATGAAATGTTGTCAAACCTCCTGTTGCAGACTGAGATACCCGAGGGCAAAGCTGTGGCAGCCGCGGACTTCACTCATCAGGCCCCGAATGGTCGTCGAAAAAACAACTGTTGCACCGAGCGAAGTGGAGAGCCCCCGTAATTGCGTGAAAAAACACATGCGGGGATCCTTCGCTTCGCTCAGGATGACGCAGCATGGGGACTTTGCTTCAACAACCTGCTAGGTCCCGAGCTTGGCTCCAATCACTTCACCCGAAACAATGATTTCCACCCGCCGGTTCTTTTGCCGCCCTGCCGGGGTGTTGTTGTCGTCCACCGGGTTGGCCTCGCCAAATCCCTGGGCGGTGATGGTCCGCTGGTCGACGCCCTGCGAGATCAGGAAATCGCGGACAGCCTCGGCGCGCTGCTCGGAAAGTTTCTGGTTGAAGTTATTGTCCCCTGTGTTATCTGTGTAACCTTCCACCTGCAGATTGAGGCCGGAATGGCTCGAGACGATCCCCGCCAGCCGGGCGAGGCGCATCTGGGCCTCTGGGCGCAGGTTGTATTTTCCGGTGGCGAACAGCACTCCCGCCATGGTCACCACCAGGCCGCGCGGCGTGTCGCGTGTGGCCATAACGGCGTTGAGCTGGTCGAGCAACTGGGCCCGCAGCGCCTGGGCCAACTGGCGGGCGCGTTCGGCATCTTGCTGCGCCGCCTGTTCCTTTGCCGCCAGGGCCTGGGCCTGCGCTCTGGCCGCCTCTTCGCGCGCCCGGGTGGCGTCCGCTTCGGCCTTCAGTTGCGCTTCTCTTGCCGCGGCAAGCTCCGCCTGGTGCTGGGCCTCCTCTTCAGCCTGCCGTTTGGCCTCAGCCGCATCTTTGGCGGCTTTGGCTTCTGCTTCAGCCCTGGCCTGGGCGGCCGCCGCCTCGCGCTCCTGCGCAATCTGTTCCGCCTCCTGCCGCTGCACGGCAAGCGAGCGGGCATCTTCCGCAAATTGCACCGTCTGCCGCGCTTCCGAGATGATCGCCTTTTTCCCGGACTTCCCGGCCAGCGCATTCTCGGCCATCTTCAGGCTGCCCGTTGCCTCCTTGAAAATATCGGGAGCGTATTTTTCCGCCCCGTGCGAGCGGGCGATTTCAACGGCGTTCCTGGCCTCGTACATCTCCAGCGGAACGTGCTTGAGGTCCAGCGTGAAACCCAGCGGGTTTCCCAGCTTCTCGTACTGGCTGCGCTGCATGAGCGGGTAGTCTTTCACCGTGAAGATTTTGCCCTTGGTGGATTTGCGCGGCTCGTTTTCGAGGACGATCAATTCACTGGGGCGGGACACCGCAAAATACGGCTCCGCGGTAACGAACAGAGAGAAAGTCTGCAGTTGCGTCGTGGTCTTGATTTCGCCATT
Source organism: Terriglobia bacterium (assembly GCA_035277665.1). Classification (GTDB taxonomy): domain Bacteria; phylum Acidobacteriota; class Terriglobia; order UBA7540; family UBA7540; genus SCRD01. The sequence goes on along the minus strand of DATEKC010000052.1, from coordinate 7,378 downwards.
GCCGTTCTTGTCGATCCGGACTTCTCCCAGGTTGTCGGTCCGCCCTTCGGGCGAGGCGGCCCACAGAACGTAGGTGAGGAACTGGTCGCCAAATTTCCCGGGCCGGGAGAGCCCCGTGACAGTGACCTCGATGTTGGTTACACCCGGCTTGGCCTCGACCCTGGCCTCTCCGCTGGCGTCCGGCAACAACCGGCTGCCCACCAGGTCTACCGTCGTTTTCCCACCGCCTGCCCGGTAACCAACCGCCTTGATGAGTTTCTTGACGAGGTGTTCACTCGCCGTGGCGGCCTGCTGCTGGCCCGCTGCGGCCAGGACCGGAAACAAAAGCGCCACAAATGTGATTAAAACCACGCTCAGGCCTCTGTTTCTGAGCGTACCTTGGGGTTCCATCTCTTCCTCCTATTGTCACCCCTCCCCCAATTGCGGCAAACACTTGCCAGTCGAGGAATGCTATCCCACCGCTTGCAGGAATTCAAGAGGCGCGGCGGCGCCGGAGGGCAACGGTTAAGGGTTTTGAGTTATGGGTGCTGAGTTTGAGCTGGTTTGTGGAATGCGGGACGGTCTGCAATGTTGGCCCAATTCAAAATCTCAAATTTGAGATTGTAAATTTTAGAACCCAAAAACTGAGTATCTATTCGTCATTCGCAGCTCGTCATTTGTAATCCACGCCTGCGCCCTGCAACACAAAGCCAATAACCCATAGATCATAACTCATAACTCAATTTATAATTCATAAATGGTCTCTACACCTTCAGAAAGATCTTCTTCCGGTAGAGGAAATAGAGAAACAGCCAGACGGTCGCCTCCACGCTGACGGCCCAGAAGAGCGGCTCGATAGCGCCCATGTGGTGGATGAATCCGTGGACGAAAATGTTGGTGACGGTCCCGAAGTCAAAGAGCTGGTGGACCAGGTAGATGGTGATGGCGTTGACGCCGATGACGGTGAAGAAGAATGACCAGCGCCGGATGCCTTTCACGTCGATGACCCAGTAAAAGAGGGCCAGGAGCAGCAGGCTCCAGCCGCCTGCAAACAGGACAAAGGTGCTGGTCCAGAGGACCTTGATGATCGGGAAGTTGAAACTCCAGAGGTAGCCCACCAGCAGGCTGGCCACCCCCGCCGCAACCAGGCCCAGCGCTTTGCGGTTGGGCGGACGCTTTGACCGCAGCCAGTGGCCGGCCAGCACGCCCATCAGCGTCGTGGCAATGGCGGGGAAGGTGGAGAGAATGCCTTCATTGTCTCCCTGGGCGAAACAGCAGTAGGGCCGCGGCAGCAGGTGGCGGTCAATAAAGCTGGCCAGGTTGCCCTGCGGCGTCAGGACGCCGGCGCCCGCGCCCGGCACGGGAACCAGCATCATCGCCAGCCAGTAAACCACCAGAATGCCGGCAAAGACTGCCACCTGCCCGCGAATGTTGGTGTTCATCACCACGAGCGCGGCAAAGAAGTAGCAGATGGCGATGCGCTGCAGAACGCCCGCGATGCGCAAATCGTGAAAATTGAAATCGAGCAGGCCGTTATAAACCAGGCCCAGCGCGAAGAGCACCACCAGCCGCTTCACCAGGTGCCGGTAGAGATGGCCGCGGTCCGCGCCTGCCTCCAGGCGCTTGGTGAGCGAAAACGGAAGCACCACGCCCACCACAAAAAGGAAGAGAGGGAAAATCAGGTCGTAAAAATGAAAGCCGGCCCACGGAACGTGATGGAATTCCACGTCGAGGAGGTCCGTGGCGGAGCCGGGATACACCTTGTTCAAAGCCTGGATGATGGCCTCGCCGCCCGTGATCCAGAACATGTCGAAACCGCGCAGCGCGTCGATGGACGCCACGCGTTTTTCAAGGAACGATGGTTGATTTGGGCCGGCGGGCGCAACGCGCATTGATGCGGCCGGCTGCTCACTGACAATACTGCTCATGGGTACCTCTCTGGCTCAGATGAAAAACTACCGGGGCAGGAAAATGTCCCTGATTTCGAGGCAGGGACCCGGCGTCCTGTTCCCTTTTGCCGAGATGAATCGCCGCTCAGCAGATCAAAAAGGAGACAGGACCGCGTAGAGTGAAAATAGCGCGGCTGGGGGAAAAAGGGAAGAGATTTTGTAGGACGTGAATTCAGGCGCACGGAGCAGGTGTAACCGGCGCTTGCCGGCCGATGGTGGCTGGAGGCCCTGGGGCATAAGCGGTCGCGCGCCGAGAGACAGGGTCCTGGCGGGCCTCCAGGCTGAATTCGGCCACTACCGGCAGATGGTCTGAGGCGATGAGCGCGCGGCGGCTGCGGTGCAGCTCGAGGCGGTGCAGCGTGAGGCCCTCATCAAAGTAAATGTGGTCAAGACGAAACACCGGCAACACGCAGGGGAAGGTCCGGCGCCGCCGTGCGGCTGAATGCAGGCTGCGAGCGCCAAAATGGGCGGAGAGCAGGCGGGTGGCGTCACCCGGGATCCATTCATTGAAATCGCCCAGAACGATGCGCGATCCGGCAAGTTCCCCGTTGCGCAGGATGCGCCGGCTGGCCATGTGGCGGGCTTGCTCGCGGCGCTCGCGCCAGGCGGTGCCGAGGTGCACATTGAACAGATGCAGCAGGCGCCCGCCGGCCAGCCTGATGTCGGCGCGGAGCACGCCGCGAGGTTCGCGGCCGCGGGCGGTGATGTCGTAGTTCCAGAATCCCAGCACCGGGAACCGCGAAAGCAGCAGATTGCCGTAGGCCGCGCCGTTGTGCCGCCGGTTCTCGCCGAAAGCCGGATGATAACCCAGTGCTTTCGCCACGTGGAGGGCCTGGTCCTCATGCGAATCCGGGCCGCGCCCCACCACTTCCTGCAGCGCCACAATGTCAGCGTCGAGTTCGGCGAGCACCTGGGCGATCCTGCCGGGGCGCACGCGCTGGTCGAGCCCGCGACATTTGTGGATGTTGTAGGTGGCCACGCGGAAAGTCTGGGAACCGTTTGGATGAGTAGTCATACTTAGATTGCCGGGCCGCCGGCCATTGCGGGCAGCACTTTAGATTAGATGCGCATTTCCCCGCCATCGGTTTCTGCGCCAAATGACACGCTCTAACAAAATGATAATACGGGAGTTACATTATGCCGCCTAGGGCGGCCCGGAAAGTTCGGGCGGGGTTTCCTCTGTCTCCGCATTGGCTTTCTTGCGCGGAAAACGCAGCCGCCAGGCCTGCACCAGCAGCGTCAGCGCCACCCAGGCGCCCACAACGGCCAGGATTCCTGCAATCACGCGTGGAAACAGGATGGCGACCGCAACGAGTGCCACCAGGGTGAGTCCGCCGCTGAGCATCAGCGAAGCCTCAGCGGGACCCAGCACGCGGCTCCTGGTGACGGCGGCGCCCACCGCCTTACTGAAACGCAGGACGCCCTTGGCCGCCCAGTTGGCGCTGCCACGGGCCGCCCCGCGCGGCCGCACCCGCATTTTTCGCGGGACGATGGGCTGGGGATGGTGCTTCGATGTCAGGACAATTTCCGTCGCGTTGCCGAGGTCGTCGAGGTACATGGCCTGCATCTCCGCGGCAAAGTTCTCATCCTCCGCAATCACGTCAAGTTCCCAGTTGCTCAACCAGCTTGCCAGGTTCAGATTGGTGGAACCAACGCGGGCCCAGCGGCCGTCGGCCACCGCCGTCTTGGCGTGGAGCATGGGGCCGTTCCACTCGAAGATGCGCACGCCGGCTTCGAGGAGAATTCGGTAACCGGCGCGCGAAATGGCCCGGACAAAGGGCACGTCGCCCGTGCGCGGAAGCAGCAGGCGCACGTCGACGCCGTCGGCCGCCGCGGCGCAAAGCGCCTGGACGTAGGAAGAAGTCCCCACGAAATAAGCGTCGGTGAGCCAGATGGATTCCCGGGCGAGGGCGGCGATCAACTGGTCCAGCCGGTAGACGGATGCCACCCCGGGCTGCGTGGCAATGATGCGCAGGCTGACGTTGCCCGCGGCTGCCGGGGCCGGACCGCCGCTGCCAGAATCACTTGCAGGCAGCGGCGCGCCACAGGAAGCCCAAATGGAAGCAAAGGCGTCCTCAACTTCAGCCACCGACGGCCCTTCAATGGAGATCCCGGTGTCGCGCCATGGTTCGATGTGGCGCCGGGGATTGCCCGCCCAGGCCCGGCCCACGCACAGCCCGGTGACGAAAGCGATGCGATTGTCCACTACGATGGTCTTGCGGTGGTCGCGGCTGAGCCAGCCGAAGGCGCTGTCAACCTGCGGGGGATTAAAACATCGCACTTCCACTCCGGCGCGCCGCAGCCGCCGCCAGAAGGTCCACCCGCTGCGGGCGATGGCCCCCATCCAGTCATAAAGCACCCGAACGTGGACGCCTTCGCGGGCCTTTTGGGAAAGCAGTTCGGCGAACTCGCGGCCGATGTCGTCGTCGTGGATGATGTAGCTTTCAAAATGGACGGTGCGGCGGGCCTGGCGGATGGCTTCCTTCCAGGCAGGATAGTTCTCTTCCGCATCGCGAAGCAGGCGGACGCAGTTGCCGGCGATCAGCGGTGCTCCCGCCGCGCGGGAAAATGCCTGGTCGGCAAAAAGGCGGACCGCCGCAAGCGTCTCGCTTGCCGCGGGCATGAGGGGGCTTTCAGGCGCTGCCATCAGCTACTATCATAACCCCGGAATACCGGGAATCTTCTGACTGTGTGCCGGGCCGATTGCAGTCAATTTTGTATGGTGTTAGACTGGCGCCAAAGTCCGTCGTTCGTGTTTGGGGACCTCACGTGCGAAGACTTTCCTCAACCCGATACTCGCTAATAACCTGCGGGGTTCTCCCGCTCTTGCTTCTGGGCTTCCTGGGGTCGGCCGGGGGTCAAGCCAATTCCCAAAGCGCGAACGGCGCGCTGGCCATTCTGGAGCGTGCCGCGGGCCAATATTCGAAACTCAAGAGTTACAGAATCACCTGCCGCGAGTCCTTCTCAAGCCGTCAGGCCACCAATCCATCACCCACAACAATGACCGCGATCAAAGATCCGGAAGGCCGATACCGGTTTGAAGGCAACATCGGCTTTGGGACGGCGATCGAGGTTTCGAATGGCAAATTCGTCTGGTGTTACTATGCAACGGAAAACGCATATGCCCGCCAGCCGGCAACCGGCAAAGGGCCTCTATTGCCGGAGGTTCTTGGTCCGGACGATGGGGCCATCGAGGGGGCCGCAAACCTTGTAAAGAGCGTGGCCTCGTACAGCGGGCAATTCAAATCTGCCAGAAGGGTTCCGGATGAAAGTTTGACCCTAAGCGGCCGCAGGCTGAGCTGCTACGTCATAGTGCTTACGAATAGTGACAGGAAAATCCCCGGGCCGTATCCTTTCACCGATAACATCTGGATCGAGAAGGGCTGCTTCAAGATTCGCAAGATTGTTGAGAGCTATATTGCGACACTGAATCAAGGAAATTCGCCCCCGGTCACTTATCCGGCAACAAGGGTTTCCATCTATCCGCGAGTTGAATTGAACCAGCCAATACCAGATTCTGCTTTTCAATTTACGCCACCGACCACCGCGCACCTTGTTCCGGCATTTCACAACTATCGGCTGCCCTCTGCTCCACGGCCAGAACCCGCGGCGATTTACAAATTTATTCTGAAGTCTTTTTCCGGGTCGCAGGTCGGGGTCAGCCAGTTTCGGGGCCATGCGATCCTGATTGACGTGTGGGCCACCTGGTGCCCTCCTTGCTACGGGGCGTTCCCGGAACTCCGTCGCATCTACCAACAGACCCGGGGGACAGGCCTGACGATCGTTTCTGTCGATCAGAGCGACATCGCGATGGACGCGCAGAGGTACATCGAGAGGATGCACTACCCCTGGCAGAACTTCCACGATAGTGGTGAAATCGACAAGCTCTTTGGGCCAAACGCGGTCCCTCGAACTATATTGATCAACGATAAAGGCGAAGTCGTCTTTGACAAGGTAAGCCCCACAAAGCAAGAGCTGCATGCAGCGATTACGAAATTAGGGCCCCAATACGCCTCGGCCTTGGCCAACATGTGAAGTGGTTAATCACCGGCCCCGTCACGGCGGAGAGCCTCAGACTCGCGGCTTCCTGAAAGGGTAGAGCTCGCCAACAGGATTCCTGCAGACTGGGAGCTTCCGGCCACTCTTTCCTGCCTTTCGTTCATTCCGACTTGAGCGAAGCCATGTCGATGGAGAAGCGGTATTTCACGTCGGACTTCAGCAACCGGTCATAGGCTTCGTTGACTTTTTGGATGGGGATGACTTCGACGTCGCAGGTGAGGTTATTTTTTCCGCAGAAGTCGAGCATCTCCTGGGTTTCGGCGATGCCGCCGATAAGCGAGCCGGAAAGGCTGCGGCGCCGGATGAGCAGGCTGAAGGCGGAAACCTCGAGCGGCTTTGCCGGCGCGCCCACCAGGGTGATGTTACCGTCGCGTTTGAGCAGGTTAATGTAGGCGCCGATATCGTGGTCGGCGGAGACGGCGTCGAGGATGAAGTCAAAGCTGCCTTCGTGCTTCTGCATTTCGCCGGCATTGCGGGAGATCACCACTTCATCGGCGCCGAGCCGCAACGCGTCTTCCTTCTTATTGGGCGACGTGGTGAAGACCACCACGTGTGCCCCCAGCGCGTGGGCAATCTTGACGCCCATGTGGCCCAGTCCGCCGAGACCCACAATTCCAACCCTCTTGCCTTTGGTGACGCACCAGTGGCGCATGGGCGAGTAGGTGGTGATTCCGGCGCAGAGCAGGGGAGCGGCCCCGGGAAGATCGAGATTGGTAGGAACGCGCAGCACGAAGCGTTCGTCAACCGCCACGCTGTCGGAGTAGCCGCCATAAGTCATGCCTCCCAGGTGCTTGTCGGGGAAGTTATAGGTGAGCGTCACGTTGTCGCAGAACTGTTCCTGGCCGGCGCGGCATTCCGGGCAGGTGCCGTCCGAGTCGACCATGCAGCCGACGGCGGCAATGTCGCCGGGCTTGAACTTTGTCACGGCGGAGCCGACCCGGGTGACGCGGCCCACAATCTCATGGCCCGGAACGCAGGGATAGGTGGTGGGCATCGACTCGGCCCACTCGTTGCGGACCGTGTGGAGATCGGAGTGGCAGATGCCGCAGAAAAGGATCTCAATCTGGACGTCGCTCTCGGTGGGCTCGCGCCGCGAGATCACCGTCGGGGCCAGCGGCGAAGTAGCGCTGGCGGCAGAGTAGGCTTTCGCTTTGAACATAAACTACGCTCCTGAATTGAAAGATTTGATACGCATGCGAACATCGTCCGTCACGCGATGTCTGAAAACAAGAACCTGATAGAGAAAGGCCTTTGGGCGCCTCAGCACCGTGACCTTCTATTTCTGATGCAGAACTCTAAGTTCGGTTGCGCGCAAATCCCCGCGCTATTCAAAGGGGTTGTATCCCGGTTTTTTGTAGACCCTCTCGGGGTGGTCAAGAATATCCGGCTGA
>DATEKC010000051.1:0-19505 GCA_035277665.1 Terriglobia bacterium | reverse complement strand
TGGGACTATTCCGGCGGGATCACCACTGACCTGTTTGTTCACCTCATCACTTCCATCCACTACATCCTGGGCGCCCAAATGCCCAGCAGCGTTGTGGCCACGGGGGGCATCCTCGTCCGCAATGACGGCCGCCAGGTCCCTGATACTCTCGACGCACTGTTCGAATACCCCGAGGGGTTCCACGTCAACATGGCTTCCACCTTCAACTCCGAGGGCGTAAACGGAAACGGCATCCACTTCCTGGGTACCGATGGCACGCTTGTGCTGCCGCTGGGCGGTTCGTCCATGACCTATGGCGTCGATTCGCACCGCGAGGGCTACAGCTATTCCATCGATGGCTGGCCCGTGGCCCTGCAGAAGAGGTTCATGGACGAGGGAAACCGCCGCGAAGAGGCCGCGCGAAAGGCCCCGGCGCCGGCCGAGATTTCGGCCAAAGACGCCGCAGACCCCACCACCCTGCACATGGCCGAGTTTTTTGAATGTGTCCGGTCCCGGAAACAGTGCGGAGAAAACGCCGAAGTCGGCCACCGGGCAGCCTCAGCCGGGCACATGGTGAACCTCTCTTACGTGGCCGGGGAAAAGGCCACCTGGGATGTTACATCGGGCAGGGCCGTGGCATAGAGCTCTACCGTTAGGGAAGGGGATCAGATCGCGGGTGCTTGCCATCCGCCCAGAGTCTCTTCCAGTTGGCAGGCAAGGGCGAGCGCCACGTGTTCCTGCCAGGGGCCCGCCGCAATCTGGACACCGATCGGCAATCCCTCTACGGTGTTCGCTGCGCGCGCCATGCCGGTGGCAGATTCGCACAGGAGTTCATTCATGGTTTTGGTCCGGAAGGCGTGACGAGATCCAGAAAGAGATGCAACGCGGTCCCGGGAGAAATCGGAATTGGTTACACCTGGTGAGCCGGCCGGGACTCGAACCCGGAACCCTTGCCTTAAAAGGGCAATGCTCTACCACTTGAGCTACCGGCCCATTGATTCAGTTCTACCTGCCTGCGAGGCGATGGCGCTCCTCGCCGGATGGAAAGCTGTCTGTCCCGATTCCGTACCGGGCGGACACAGCGGAGCGCCGCTTGTTTTCGCGGCCTGCACGTCCATCACGTTTCCTCGCAGTGTTACTAGAATGCCCCAGCAGTTCCATCACTGTCAACAAAGGGCCACTCCGGCGTTGGCGTCCATCGAGTGAAGCTGCGGATTTTCGCTCGATGCCATCAGCGTCCTTGAAAATCGCGGCAAACTCCGATATAAGTCAAGTCCCTGTTCTCTCTGCAATCCTGCTGATTGGCATCCATGGGCGGGGAGAAAAGAAAGATCCCGGCGCGCCCGCCAACTATCACCAGAGCGCAGAGGCACCGCTGGCATTCTCTGAGGAGCGGCGCCCGAAAACAAAACTGAAGGGGGAAATCATGTCCGAAACGAATTCATCGCTGATTGAATATCTGAAAACGATTGACACTCCCACTCTCTCAAACGCCATCGAGCAGTTGCGCCTGCGGCCACGCAGCGAAGGCTTTACGCCACTCCAGGTCCGGTGCCTCTTCCCGGATTTCGGTCCCATGTGCGGGTACGCGGTGACGGCGCAGGTTGAAACCATGACCGAGAGCAACCCCCGCGAAGAGCGCGGCTACGTGGAACTGTTTGAGGCGGTGGAGAAATCGCCCAAGCCCGCGGTGGTGGCGTTGCAAGAAGTCGGCGGCCATCCGGACTACGCGACGCATTGCGGTGAGGTTATGGCCACGTTCTTCACGCGCCTGGGAGGCATTGGCCTGGTGAGTGATAGCGGTGTCCGGGACGTTGCCGAGGTCCGGGCGCTCGGGTTCCATTATTTTGCCCGCGGCGCGGTGGCCAGCCATGCCAACTTCCGCATCGTGCGCGTCAACGTGCCCATCCATGTGACGGGGATGGTGATCCGCCCGCAGGACATCCTGCATGGCGATATGAACGGGCTGATCCTGATCCCGGCAGACGCCACCGAAGGACTGCCGAAGGCGGTTGAATCCGTCCGCACGCGGGAACGCCGGCTGATGGATATGGCCAAAGACCCGAACTTTACCGCAAGCCAGTTGCGCGGGCGCTTTATGCATTAAAATACTTAACGGCAGGTTCACTGCGCCACCGCAGAGCGCGTAGCGGCGAGTTTATCTCGCCATCCGGCGGCGTAAAGGTTCCTCTACAAAAGACGCGCAAGGTCCGCTTTCATTGACAATCCTTCAACCGAATGCCTAACATTGAAGGTTTCCGCACTGTTTTCATGAATTTGCCTTGGGGCACTGCGGCGTATCGGTGGGACTTATGAAACTGGCATACCTGGATTGTTCCTCGGGAATCAGCGGCGACATGTTCCTGGCCGCCCTGCTCGACGCGGGAGTGGAACTCGACCGGTTGCGGACAGAACTGGCGAAAATCGATCTGGGGCCCTATGAGTTCACTCAGAATCGCGTGATGCGAAAAGGGATTGCCGGCAATCATATTGAAATCACCGTGCCGGAGAAACAGCCGCACCGCCATCTGAGTCACATCGAGAAGCTGATTGGCGAAGCGTCAATAGATAAGGTTGTTAAGCAGAAGGCCCTGCAGGCTTTCCGGCGGTTGGGCGAGGCGGAAGCGAAGCTCCATAACCAGCCCATTGAGAAAATCCACTTCCATGAAGTCGGCGCGGTGGATGCAATTCTCGACATCGTAGGCGTTTGCCTGGGGCTCGCCATGCTGGGGAATATGGAATTGATCTGCTCGCCCCTGAATGTGGGCGGCGGGCGCGTGGAGGCGGCGCACGGGTCCTTGCCCGTTCCCGCGCCCGCTACAGCCGAATTGCTGAAAGGAATTCCGGTTTACTCTTCGGGAGTTGAAAGCGAACTCGTGACGCCCACGGGCGCCGCGCTGGTTTCAACCCTCGCAACGGGCTTCGGGCCGGTGCCGGCCATGAAAATTGATCACATCGGTTATGGCGCGGGCGCGAAGGATTTTGCCACGCATCCCAACATCGCGCGACTGATGCTGGGCGAAAAAAGCGAGGCGGTCGCCGGCATGACTGCGGGCGACGAAACCGTCGTGGTGATTGAAGCCAACATCGACGACATGAACCCGCAACTCTACGGGCACTTTGCGGAAAAGGCGCTCGCTGCCGGCGCTCTGGACGTGACGTGCAGCCCGCTCCAGATGAAGAAAAACCGCCCGGGGATGCTGGTCAGCGTGATTGCACGGCCGGAACTGGAAGGCGCTCTCACGCATCTCTTGTTTGAGGAGACCACCACCATCGGCGTGCGCATCACCGAAGCGCGGCGCAAGGTGCTGGAACGCGAGGTGGTGAAGGTTGAAACCGCATTTGGCCCGGTAAAAATAAAGGTGGCGCGCCTGGAAGGGAAAATCGTGAACGCGGCGCCCGAATTTGAAGATTGCAGGCGGCTGGCAGAGGAAAAGTCCGTCCCGCTCAAGGCCGTGATGCAGGCTGCGCTGGCAGCCCATAAGCGATTGACTGATTGAACCATTGAATCATTGATTCAATGAATCAATCAGCAAATCAGAAAATGAGCAAATTTTATCTCACCACTCCGATTTATTATCCCAACGCCCGGCCGCACGTGGGCTCAGCTTACACCACCATTGTCTGCGACGTGATCGCGCGCTACAGGCGCATGTGCGGGTATGATGTGGCATTTTTAACCGGCACTGATGAGCATGGTGAAAAACTTCGCCGGGCGGCCGAAGAAGCGGGAAAGTCGCCCGCCGAATTCGTCGCTGAGAAACGCAGGTTGTTTACATCGCTATGGCATTCACTTGGAATTCCGCAATACGGTCCGGAAAACCCCGCCGGGTATCGCTTTGTGCACACGTCGCAGAATCCCGACCACGTTAAATCTGTCCACTGGATGATTCGCCGGGCCACAGAAGCCGGGTGCATTGAAAAGAAGAAGTATGAAGGCCGCTATTGTATCTTCGACGAGCGATATGTCTCTGACGGCACGGAGCCCGTCAATTGCGACATCTGCGGACGCCCGGCGGAACTGATCAGCGAGGAGAACTATTTTTTCAAGCTTTCCTCCTTTCAGGAACGTCTGCTGGAGCTTTACGACAAGCAGCCAGACTTCGTTCAGCCAGACTACCGCATGAACGAAGTGAAGAGCTTCGTCAAGGGCGGGTTGCGTGACATTTCCATCAGCCGGAAGCGGCTGAAGTGGGGCATTCCATGGCCAGATGATCCCGAGCAGGTGGTGTACGTCTGGTACGACGCTCTCACGAGTTACCTGAGCGGCATCGGCTTCCGGGGGCTCGATGAGACCGATCCGGATTCGGACTTTCACAAATATTGGATGGACCCGAACGCCGAGCGCGTCCACATGATCGGCAAAGACATCATCCGGTTCCACGCGATCTACTGGCCGGCGTTCCTGATGGCCGCCGGCCTGCCGCTGCCCAAAACCATCTTTGCGCACGGCTGGATCTATTACGAGCAGGACAAGATGTCGAAATCGAAGGGCAATGTGGTTTATCCCGAGCCGATTGTCGACGCGCTTGATTCATTCGGCGCGCCCGGCAACGATGCCCTGCGCTATTACCTGCTGCGCGATACGCCCTTCGGTCAGGACGCCAGCTTTTCCTACGACGGCCTCGTGCAGCGCTATAACTCGGATTTGGCAAACGATTTAGGGAATCTGGCCAGCCGAACCATCAGTATGATCAACCAATACTTTGACGGTACTGTTCCTGCGCCTCCAGGCGTGGAGAGATCTGATGAGAAGGATTTACAGGAAGATTTCTTTGGCAGCTCAGTAAGTCAGCAGGTGGGCAGCGGGATTTTTGAGCACAGGGAGCATGTAACTCGCCTGAGCGGAATCTTTAGGTGTCAGGAGGATTTCAGGAATCTCAGACTATCCCAGGCTCTAGTAAACATATGGGTACTCGTGTCCAAATTGAACGAATACATTGTGAAGCAAGCGCCCTGGAAGCTGGCTGGATCAAAAGCACAAGAGGATCGCTCACGGCTAGAATTGGTTCTCTATACAGCAGCGGACCTCATCCGCGTGATTGCAATTTTGGCGCATCCGGTCATTCCTGACGCTACGAGGAAGCTTTGGGCCCGGCTTGGCTGCGAAGGCGATATTAAAGATCAGAAACTTGGGGATTTGAGATCGCGAAGTCTGAGACCGGGGACAAAAGTTGGCAAGCCCGAGGCCATTTTCCCCCGTCTGGACAAGGCCGAAGCCGTGGCCCGGTTGAACGAATTTGCTGATGCGGACCGGAAGGGCCATCCGGCGCCGACTGAAAAGGAGAAAACTGTGGATACATCATCTGGAGGAAAGCCGCCTGTCACTGAGACGGCCCCGGCGCAGCCGGCGGCCACGCCTACGGCGGCACCCGCGAGCGACAAGATTTCGATTGAAGATTTTGCCAAGGTGGAGATGCGGGTGGGTGAAATCGTTGCAGCCGAGCCTATTCCGAAAGCGGACAAGCTGTTGAAGCTTCAGGTGGATATTGGCACAGAGGTGCGCCAGGTCTGCGCTGGAATCGCGCAATATTACCAGCCCGAGCAACTGGTGGGCATGAAAGTGGTCCTGGTCACCAACCTGCAGCCGCGCAAGCTGCGCGGGGTGGAATCAAACGGCATGATTGTGGCAGCGTCGGTGGGCGAGGAATGCCGCCCGGTGCTGGCCACCTTCAAGGACGACGTGCCTAAAGGCGCGAAGCTCAGATAATTGAGTCATTGGCTGTGAATGATTGGCTGATTGACCTATTGATTTTGTTATGCGGCGCGAGCGCTCTGGACCCAAAGCAGTTGGGAAGTCCAACGGGCAATGCGATCATGCCGGTTTTCGCTCTGGCTGTTTCCGAATGTATCGTGGGGATGATTCATCAGAGACGGCCCAATGAGTCAATGAGCAGATGAACCAATGGATCAATTTTTTGTTGATTCCCATTGTCACCTTGACGACGAGCGGTTTGACGCTGACCGGGAGGAAGTGATTGCGCGGGTGCGCCAGGCAGGCTGCCGTTATCTGCTGACGGTGAGCGGCGGCAGCGGCCCGGACGATCTTGCCTCCGGAGTGCCCATCGCCGCTCGTTACGACTGGATTTACACAACGGCGGGCATCCATCCGCATGAGGCGAAAGGCGCGGAGAAAAATCATTTTGACATGCTGCGCGAGGTCGCCGGGCAAGAGAAAGTGCTGGCCATTGGTGAAATTGGGCTCGACTATTTCTACGACCATTCGCCGCGCGAAATCCAGCAGCAGGTTTTGATTGAGCAGTTGCAGATTGCAAGGGAGACGAAGCTGCCGGTGATAATCCACTGCCGCGACGCCTGGGCAGACCTTACGGAGATTATTGGACGGCACTGGGCCGGTTCGGGGCTGGGCGGGATTCTTCACTGTTTTACGGGCAGCCGCGAAGAAGCTTCCAGGTTTTTGGACTGGGGATTTATGATTTCCTTCGCTGGAAATGTGACCTTCAAAAAGGCGGAGAACATTCGGGAAGCGGCCCGGGATGTTCCGCTTGACCGTTTGCTGACGGAGACCGACAGCCCCTATCTGGCGCCGGTCCCGCACCGTGGAAAGCGCAATGAGCCGGTTTTTGTTCTCGACGTGGTGCGGCAGTTGGCGGAGTTGCGCGGCTGCGGCGCGGAGGAACTGGGAACGCGGGCTGGCCTTAATTTTGTTGAGGTTATGGGCCTGGAGTGACGGCTTCCCGGAATCCGCGCGGCAATCCGGCAAGACGAGGCACTTTCCTTTAGTGAGCTTTTGTGGGACGATGTGAAGTCTACACACCATTCCGAGCCGCTTAATGCCCAGCAGCAGCCGGTTTTTTGCAAAGGATCAAGGTGGCAGCAGAAAATCAACGCTTAGTAACCCCCAAACCCTTGACGGTCAAGGAAGTGTTTGACCTCGTCCGGGTGGATCTTGAGAAGGTGGAAAAAGAGTTTTGCAGTCAGACCGTCTCAAACATCGAGGCCATTACGGAAATCGGCCAGTACTTGCAGGTGAGCGGCGGAAAGCGTTTGCGCCCGGTCCTGGTTTTGCTGGCCAGCAAACTTTGTGGATTTGAAGGCGATCCGGCTATTCGCATGGGCGCCGCGTATGAAATGATCCACAGCGCCACACTGGTGCATGACGATGTCATCGACAAGGCGGAAACCCGCCGCGGCCGGCCCTCCATCAATTCCCGATGGGGCAACCACATGAGCGTGCTGGCGGGAGACTGGCTCTACATGCAGGCGTTCAGCATCGCCCTGGCCGAACGCAACTTCAAGATTCTTGACCTGCTGATTGGGCTGACCCAGGTGATGGTGGAAGGTGAGTTGCTCCAACTGGCTTACCTCAGCAAATCGGATTTGACTGAAGATGACTACTTTGAGCTGACCTACCGCAAGACGGCCTGCCTGTTTTCGGCCTGTTTGCGGACAGGCGCCCTGCTTGCCGACCAGCCGGAGGAGGAAGAGAACCTGCTGGCCTCATACGGCATCAACCTCGGCCTGGCCTTTCAGGTGATCGACGATGTTCTGGACTTCACGTCTTCCGAAAAGAAGCTCGGCAAGCCCGTCGGCAATGACCTGCGGGAAGGCAAAGTGACTCTGCCCCTCATTTATCTTCTGCAGATGTGTTCACCGGAAGATGCCCAAAAAGTTGTCCACATCTCCAAGGGCGGAGAATTTGAGAACGTGGCATTCACTGAGGTCCTGAAGATGGTGGAACGGTATGGGGCACTCGATGCTGCGCGGAAAAAGGCCAGGGAATTCGCTGATGAGGCCAAACGCTGCCTTCGCATCTTCCCGGAATCCGTTTTCAAAGACGCGCTGATATCCCTTCCGGACTTTATCATTGCGCGCGAATCCTGACCTCTTCCGGTTCCTTGAATGTGGCATGAATTCGCCCAAGAAGTTGAAATCAAGCTGAAAGTCGAAGACCCGTCCGCGCTGAAAAAAAAACTCAAAAATTGCGGCTTTGAGATGGTCGAGCGGCGACACTTCGAGAGTAACACCGTCTTCGACTTCCGCAATTCGCGCCTGCGAAAGTCGCGGTCGCTGTTGCGCCTTCGCAATCAAGGCAACAATCACATCCTCACCTTCAAAGGGCCCCCGCAGCACTCGGAATCCTACAAAATCCGCCCCGAAATTGAGATGGATGTCCGCGATGGTGAAACCTTGCAGCAGATCCTCAAGGGGCTGGGTTTGCGCCCGGCCTTCCGCTACCAGAAATATCGCACGATCTATGCCGAAAAAGGCCGGCGCAGGACGCCGGACACGCCGCTGCT
The DNA here is from genome assembly GCA_035277665.1 of Terriglobia bacterium. Classification (GTDB taxonomy): domain Bacteria; phylum Acidobacteriota; class Terriglobia; order UBA7540; family UBA7540; genus SCRD01. The sequence continues at coordinate 11,265 of DATEKC010000051.1, read as the reverse complement.
TGTCTTTGATGAAACACCCATTGGCCCTTATATTGAGCTCGAGGGCCCGTGGGCATGGATTGACCGGAAGGCGCAGCAGCTCGGATACCAAAAAACGGATTACATCAAGGCGAGCTATGCGGCCCTTTACCGCAAGCAGTGCCGCAGGAAGGGGATAAAGCACAAAGACATGGTTTTCCCCGGCAATAAATCTTGATTGGGTTATTGCCCGGCTTACGTTATAATTGTATTGTAGTCGCCATGTCTGTATCCGTACCAGGAGGAGCTTGAAATGGAAGGTTTGCTTCAACCAACCCATCTGTTCTTTATTCTGTTGATTGTTCTGATCATCTTCGGGCCGGGAAAGTTGCCCGATCTTGGTCGGGGCTTGGGAAAGGGCATCAAGGAATTTAAGGACGCCATCAAAGGCGGGATGGATAAGCCAGCGGGAAAAGCCGAAGAAGAAAAGAAAGCATAACAGTTTTCTCTCCTCCTGGTGGGTATCAATCAATACCTGCGTCAGACTTCAAAGCTGTCCCCATCACAGCAAGGGTTCTGGAGCTGTTCCGCTCCCGAATCGCAGTGGCTTTTAGGCCGGGAGAAATGCTTTCCATGACCAGATTGCCGCTGTGCTGAGCGGCCGTGGTTTCCGCCACATTGACGCAGATTTTCCGGCTATGTTATAAAGTGAAGATTCGGCTGAGCTGCTGTTCTGACCGTGTTTCCCACAATCCTCGGTAGCTCAATGGTAGAGCATTCGGCTGTTAACCGAAGGGTTGCAGGTTCGAGTCCTGCCCGAGGAGCCAACATTCCAAAGAACTTAACCCACAATCCAGAATTCGGAAAAGTGTCCATAAGTGTCCATCAATTTCCCAAGAGTCTTTTGACCACCGACGTGTTAGCTTCTCGTTCCGCCGGGGTCACCTCTTGGTCTAGCCCGTAGATTTCCGCCGTCACCTTCACGTTGGCGTGCCGCATTAGGTCTTTCTGACCCTCCAGCGGCGTGCCAGATCGTTTGAGCCAAGCCCGGTAGCTGTGCCTGAGCGTGTCCCAACCGACCTTGCCGATACGGGCTTTGTTCGCCTTAGTCTGAATGTGATCTTTGGGAATGATGCCCAGCGAGCGGGGTCGGTCGCAGGCCCATGGTGTCGAGTTGAACCAGGTCGCCGAGCCTTCCAACCGCATAATCCCTGTGTTTACGCAGCTCGCAGGGACGGTTCTGAGTCCCTCGCCGCCGTTTCACCCGGAACGGCACGGGCCCCTTCAGTAAACCGCGCTGGCGGAGAAGTCAGGATCATTCCCGCCATCGAGACCGACACCGGCCAATAAACGCCAGCAGACTGATCCCGAAATGGCGACAGGTCAAAGCCACATTCCGCCCATGCGATTCGTAGTAATCGAACCGGGCCAGCCGTTGCGCGGCTCCCAGCTTAACTCGACCGCGCCTCGCTCCAGGTACGTGGAGCGAGGCGTTCCTGTCCCTTTAATCTGCACCGTGACACATTACACCGAGTGTAAACCATCATTCTGAACGGACACACCATCCCCCGGCTGACATTTGCGCAATCTCTTGAGATGAATGACACTGTCGAAGATATGTCTTGCATGGGAAATTAGATCGGGAGAGGTTTGTCCTTATCGGGAAACAGCAGAAATATAGATTTTAGGGCGTGTCACTTCAATACAATCTGCAACCGTGCGGGCGATTTAATCACGGCTACCAGAGTAAAGTATGGGTTACCTGACCGGAAACAGACACACTTTATGCACGCAAAGTCTACCTTGAACGGTTGCAACCGCAACAAAACACCACACCCACCCATTTCTGGCGACTGATGGGGGGCGAATCAGTTGCCCGCCAGTCGACGGAAGTTGCCGAGCCAGGCGATACTGCGCTCGGCGATTCAACGCCTCTTGTAGCGTCACAGTACGCGCCCACCCTGGTGCTCTGATTGGCAGGCGTTCGAAAGATGCGGGGCAATCAGGACCACACCATGCCGTCGCAGCCGTTCGCGCAACGTGTCGCTGTCGTGCCCTTTGTCGGTGATTACCCGCGCGGGCTATTGTCGCGGGCGCCCCGCACGATGTCTTCGTTCTACCCGGATCGTCTGGAGCGTCCTCTCTTCCCAGAGGAAGACCGGGGCCGTCCAAATTCGCTAAGTTTTCTGGAGGAAGGGCGACGGGCGCGGGGTCCGGAACTCCCGGCCTGCCCGTATTTCATCCAAACAGAAGCAAAAGATGGTTGCGTTGAGAGAACTCTCGCAATTCGCAATAACACAACTTCCGCAGGCAAATCACGAGCGCTAATCCTGTTTCCAGCCAGGGTTCCGTTTTGGAGGGGGCCAGAAAGGTCAGATCCGAAACGTTTTTAGTGCCAAGCGTCTTGCTGCTAAAACGGGCGGCAGTGGCACGCATTACCGCCCGTTTCAGCATTGCATCATCCTATGCGGCGCGAAAATTATAATAGGACTGCGATTCGTTGAGACTGGTATACCATCCCATCGTTCTGGTTTCATTCGCACCCACCTTAGGCGGCCACGGATTCCAGAGAATGAGTTCCTGTTGTTGATTGTCGTTGTAGCCCGTACAGATGTAATAGTGGATGCTGGACGATATAACGAACGGGCGATTATTGTCGATTTCAGTTTTGACCTGTTCCCAACCCAGGTACTTGTTCAGACCAGTGGAATCAAACCGGAGTCCGCGCACCATGAGTGGACCGTATTGCTCGCAATATCTGTTTCCGCTGCCGGCGCAGCAATCCACTTTTACACCGTCCATGAGTTCAGCCAGGCTCGATGCCAGCTCGCATTGGCGAATACTGCTGCCCAGGAATCGGCGCAGCATCATCTGGCTGGCAGCCGCCCAGCACCATGAAGCTGTCTCCTGCGGAAAAACATCAAAATCGGTGACGGAAGGCATTGTTGTCTCCTTTAGATTGAAATTGTTAATTCAAAGATCTGCGGCCTGCTTTGGAGATAGCCTCGATGAATCAGCGCTCATCAAGCGTGTAAGCTATGCCGTGAACCGTGATCTGAGCTCCAAAGGCAGGATAATTGCCGGTAGCAGCGACTATATTGGCGATCTGCGAGGCAGCCTCTGCATAGAACTTTCCCTGGTTCTTGTTGTACCAGGGATCGTCATGCGGATTCGGATTAAATTTGTATTCGTGCTGGTCATTTCGAATCCCCTTCCGGTGAATTGTGATGCCACGATTTTTGCCAACGCTCAGCTCGCCGTACTCATAGACCTGACCACCGACATTAATTTCGGCCATATTGATTACTCCTTTCATCCGGGGAAATGTGACGAACGATAATCTGGAAACCAACGAACTCAACTTGTTTGAATCTGTTTTGGATTTACACTCAGGACCCGGCAAGCACCTGTTCGCTGATGTATGCGACCAGCAACGCCGCCTGCTTTTCAATCAGAAGCGTTACCATGGGTGCGGAGCTCGTTGAAAAGTAATCCGGCGGAGCAGGCGCTTCTACAAAGCCCATCCGCGCCGCCACTATTGCCGCGGCAATCCCTTCGACCGCAGCGGCAACGGCCGCAATCGCCGGCGGCCAGGCTTCTGCCGGGGCCTTTCGAATTTCCCCGACGATAAACTTTCCTAGAATCCCCAGTTCCATAATCAACAGCGAAAATGGAGGTTCTTGTCCTCGCTCCGAAGATGTGGGCGGATACAGGACCGTTTCCTTCATGCAGTTGACGGCGAAGGCGCCGAACTGAAAGATGTCCAGGGTCTTGACTGTCCGGCCCTGCCTTGCCACTCGCAGTTCTGCCTTCCGATCCTGTGAAGGATTGGCATCAACCTGGTAGGCCAGACGGACAAAACCATCTCCGGATTCAATACCGGAAGGAGACAGCCATGAGGCGTCTGAAGACAAGCGCCATCCTGAGGTTGAAGGCGTGAAAACCAGTACATAGCCTTCGCCTTTGTCCAGCGGCACCGTTACGGAATCTTTGCTCTTAACCAGAGCAGGCCAGACGCTGCCTGCACAAATAACCGCCTCATCCGCGATGCCTGGACTGGCGGGTGTGTTGAGAAAAGGAGAAAGGGTTGCCATCAGGTTCCTTCCTTGCGGAATCGGCTCGCGGCATATCTGAATTCAGAGACGAATTTGAAGTGCAGACTGCCATTGAACACGCGTTGCTGCACCAGCAGCCTTTCCACCTGCAAGCGAAGCCGCGTAAGCGGCCAGTCCCTCAGCTATCGCGCTGAACGACAGCAACAGAAGCGGCACAACCGCCGCAGCCTGCTGCTCAACAGCCGCCGTGGTCAGTTGATAAGCCATTTCTGCCTGAGCTGTGCCAAGTGCCAAAGCAGTCTCCGCGGCCGCTACGGAAGTGGTTGCGGCTGCTTCCCCGCTGTTCACAGGCATTTCACCTTGCCCGGCATCTGTTCGTTCATCCATTGCAGACACGCTGCAAAGGTAGCCGGGCCATAGATGGGTTCACAGCCCTCGGTGCCCTGGTCGCCTCTTCTGACCACACAGGTCCCTGTTTCCTGCATGCGAAAAACCCTGTAGCTGGGCGGATTGTAATTTTCAAAAGCCTGGGCCAGAGAGGTCTCGAGAAAGGTTGTAAATCCCGCGACGATCTGGCTCCAGGATTGTTGGTCGCTCATGGCACTTTCCTTTACGCAGGAGTTTAGGTGATTTCGACGCCTTTCTCAGCGGTCAGATCGCTCACTTGCACGACCTTGGTCTGATAGTCATTGTCGTAGGCAATCAAGAGCGGCACGTGTGCAAGGACCTGCGCGTTGGAGGGAATAGGCACGGGGATTGCCTTCTTGGGAAGCGGCGGCAAGGGCATGATGTTCCTGGCCGTAAACTTGACAACCGTCTGGGTCTCTCCAGCCACCTTGTCGATAATTACGTTATCAGGTGAAGCTACATTCAACAGCACCAGATGAGTGGGTGCCACAGCCTTGTAGGGCGGGCCCAGCGGATTCGCTGGCAAATACACTTTCCGCCGTGGCGGTGGCACTGGACCACTCCCTCCGCCAGAAAAATCTTCGACAACAGCCTTCAGCTCGGCGATTTGTTCAGCGGTGGCGTCGGACGTCAGATATTCGGAAGACGCCTTAGCTTCCGCAACCCCCAATCCTCTAACCAGGCTGGCAGCCTTGGCGGTGGAGATAATCCCCACTTCTCCGAGCGACCTCTGATTACCAACCATGTTCTGCTGGGCAAGGTTGGCTTGCAGTACAGAATTCGACATCGAAAGATTCGCAAGGAGGGCTGATTGCTGGCTGGTGGTCACCAGCGCCGTAATTGCGGCCGCTTCTTGAATGATATCTGGAACCAATGGGTTCGATGGTGATTCTTTTTCTTTCGTTTCAATGTCCGCTCTGACAGCCATGACGGCTCAACCTCCTTTGAGTGTTTTCCCCTCTTATCAGTTCCCATTTGGCCATTGGTTGCGACCGACAGCCAGGTAGCACAGTTATTTGGATCTGACCTTCAAAACCGGCCTCAGTTAACCTGCAACTTACCGCCACCAGCCGTGGCCGGTGACCAGGCTTGCAACCCTGCAAGGGTGTTCACCCCTGCCAATCACTTGGCCGGAGAGAATTCCCGGCATTGCGGCCGGCTTTTCAGTAGCATCCAATCCCCCAGCTGCAAAGCTTTCCAGAAACACCCCTCTCCTCCCCGTAAAGAGGAGAGGGTTCGATCCAGGAGGCAGCCCAATCTGCAGCAGCCTTATCAGCCAGCCTCTGAATGGCAGGCCGTCATTACTTCTGGCTGGTAAACGACTGGATGGTCGCCTTCAGGTCGGCGATCTGTTCAGCCAGCGCGCTTGAAGTCAGGAACTCAGATGAAGCTTTCGCTTCAAGAGGCAGCAGCCCTTCAATAAGCCGCGCACTCTTGGCGGTGACCACCACTCCCAACTCGTTCAGGGAATGCTGGTTCGATACCGCGTTCTGGTTGGCAAGGTTGTTGTTAAGAACAGTATTGGAGTAGGCCAAATTTGAAAGCATGGCCGGCTGTTCCGCGATACTCTTCAGGTTTCCGATTGCCACGCCCTCGATGATCTTTGCGTCGAAGTTACTATCTGCCATATTTCTATGCTCCTTTTAGTTGGGTTGCTAACCCTGCAGGGCGTTGTGCCCCCGCAGGTCATTGCTACACATTCACATTCTTTATGGCGGCCTCAGTAACCGGCCGCACCAGGGTAAACGGAACTTATCACTTCTTTTTCCCACCCTCAGGGCCTGGCTGAGGAGGCGGATGTTCCGCCGTGGCCTGTGCCTGCGGCTGGGGGAAAAGCGATGACACCTGTTTCATGAATTGTTCTGCCAATTCGTTCACTTCTTTCACGGCCTTGACGGCCGCGTCCGCCTCCTCCACGGGAGATTTCCCTTGTCCGCTCTGGGTGATCAGTGAGACGCACTTTGCCGTTGTCGCCAAGGCAATCTGGTTAAGGGCCTGCTGCTGCGCCAGCATCAATTGCTGCTGCATGTTGGTGTTCAGGATCTGAGTCGCCAGTGCCAGATTACTGAGGATGGCTGGCTGTTCGCCGATCGACTTGGCATTGGAAACTGCAATTGCCTGAACAATCTCGTTTGGTAGATTTCCTCCGCCCATGTTCCTCTTTCTTTAACGCAGCTGGGCAAGTTACGCAGCTGCCTGGTTTCCCGGGTTCAAATGTTTTCTGGTCCCATCCTGATTTCCGTTGAGTCAGGACGTACTGTCATGTTCCTTTTTTGGGGGGGCCGATTCACTTTCTCCCATGATTTTTGCCCTGGCAAAGTCACCGGCGATACATTCCGATACATCCATAAGACTTTGCCGGCTGGAACTCATCCACGACTTCACTGGTTCATCCATTCATGTACCTGGTCGACAATTTCGTCCGTCACGCGCACTGCGAAATTGGCGTTGAATTGCGGCAGGCCTGCCACATGGATGCCTGCAATCCGAAGCGGATTTTGTGGCTCTCCCGTTGCAAACCGCACGGCTGAACCACTCTGGCCGTTATAGGTTGATATCCCATAGAACAGGAAATGCTCATCCAGTTGATCAGGCAGCGGACCGGACCCATTCCACATGGTTCCAACGGTTTTGTCTCCGGGATAGCCGGCGATTTCAACGTTCTGGCCCTGAAGGACGCTGTCTGACGCCGCGTACATTGTCATCAGATTGCCGGGATCAACTTCGGACTGCAACAGGATTAGGCCGTAATCAAACAGATATTGCGTGTAATCGCGAACCACACCACCGCCGGCGTTGGGATTGGCGGGTGGGTGCAAGACGTAGTTCTCGGGATAGAAAATTCTTTCCGCGAGGGCAATGCTGTACGGAAACGTTGTACCATCGCGAGCCGGGATAAAAACCACCTGCTGTGCCGGCCCTCCCAGTTCCTCTCCAAAGAGATTGTGCGCACAGGTCAGCACGTAATGCTGATCGATCAAGGTGCCTGTACCGCCGTATTGCCGACCATTCGGAAATGTCATGACCAGTTGACCGATGGAACAGTACGGGAAAACTGTCGTGGGGTTCACCTGCATGCGATTATCAGGAGGAATCACAATTCCTACATTTCCCATTTGTATCTCCTGCTGATTTTTACTGCCCAGCTTGTCAAGGTGTATCCTGAAGCCTGTCTCCTGCATTGTCATCCCCCGCCTGAGGTATGCTGTGACGATTTTGCACGCGTGGTGCAAAATTAAGGCCCCAGGCAGGCCGAACATTACCTGTTTCAATTGCGCAGGTAGACGTTGCCGGGCCCGGCAACCAGCAGTCTCACCAGCTCACTTTGCCGATTAGTCTGGGTCTTGGCGAAAATATTCCGCAGATGTGTGCGCGCTGTTTCCCTGGTAATTTGCAGCTCGCCGGAAACATCACTGAGGCTCTTTCCCCACATCAACATCGCTGCCAGCCGCGATTCCGCGGGAGTCAATCCGTAAAGGCCCGCTATCACAGGTTCAACCGTTGAAACCTCAACCTCCTGCTGACCAATAAAGATGCCGGCCACCATTGCAGGAGATCTCCTGAGCAGTCCCGTTACCGACAGGCCCACTACAACAATTTCATATGGGCGCCGAAAGGATGGACGGGATACTGTCATGGCGGAACATGGCTTTATCTGGTCGGAAGAAGCAGAATAAATGGCATCATTGACCAGCTTCCTCATCGCCCTTGCTTCCCGCGAAGAGGTAGCCACGAGAACTTCGTGTTCCAGCTTCAATCCATCATGCTGATAAAGAATTTTTTCGGCTGCTCGGTTGACAAGAAGTGGCTTGCATCGTTTGTCAGTAAGAATGACCCCCATGGGCACGAGATTAAGAACTGATACCGCCAAATCACGGTTCACGCTTTGGTCGCCGGAACCGGCAGAATGAACTTCCTGTCCCGCCAAAACTTTGCAGGACGACTTGACAGATGGGTGCCGCAAGAAGGCGCCCTGCAAAAGCTGGGCATGTTTCACGGCACTCTTCGACACTTCTTCGCGCATTCGCGTCCCCCCTAATAAATCCGTGTTGCATAGGACGTTTATAACGATAAAGTACCGGCCCAGTCATCCTCCAATCGGGTGAGTAAAGCCACGGGCGGGTTAAAATCTGTCTAATGTGGCGGTGACTGGATAAGAGATGCGACTGAGTTGAAGAATGGATCAGGGCCAACTTCGCGAGGTCAGGTTGAGGTGGGATGCTCGTGGGGACGATGAAACACCTGGGTGAAGGCGACAGTAACGAACTGAGGGTCGAGGTGGTGAGCACGGAGGCACTCACCACTTCGCAAATAGAGGGTGAGATTCTAGACCGCCAGCATCCAGTCATCCATCCAGAGGCAATTGGGATTGGCAGGCGACAACCGGGAGGTTGCGCCCGCGGAACGCTGAGTCTCGGAGATGATGGTGGACCTCTGCAATACTTTCTCAGAGCAGCTTTCAGACCATAGGCTCTTCGCCTGGCATCGGATGCTGATGAACGGAAGGCAGGATCTGGTGGATGTGGGCCGCTATCGCACCTGCGCGGGGTCGATGCAAGTGGTGTCAGGCCCCATCGGCCTGCCGAGAATTTACTTTGAAGCGCCTCCTTCTGTGAAAGTTCCTTCGGAAACGGGGCGGTCCATCGAGTGGTTCAACCAGACCACACCGGCCGGAAACGGCGAGCAGCAATCCAGAACAGCCGATCGAAGTTACTGAGGCGGCGCCTTGCATGTCGCCTTTAGGACGTGCCGGCATTGCCCCGAAGCCGGAGGTCCCTTCCCGCCATCCTTACTTAAGAGGTCCACCCCAGGCCGCCCTTTTTCCTTCCCCGGTAGGTTGCCTTCAATGCGGGTCCCTAAACTTTCAGAGAAAGTCGGGGAGAATCTTCTCAGCCGCCAGAACTGACGCTCCAACGGCGCCCGCCTCGCCACCCAATCGCGAGACGACAATCTTCAGATTTCTAACCGAGCGGTGAAACGTTCGGCTGTGAAGGGAAGTAAATAAGGGTTTCAGTATAAAAGCTCGCGCGGCTCGCGGCGCCTCTCCTCCCAACACGATCGCCTCGGGATTTAGCAGGTTGACAATCGTAGCAACACCTGTTCCCAGGTGCGAACCTGCCTCCCATAGCACCGTACGTGCGAACTGGTCACGATTTCTAGCTGCCTTTACAATCGTTTCAATCGAAAGCAGGTCGCTTTCCGTTCCCGTATTTCCAGAAAGGCTGGAATGCACGCCCTGTTGCAGTCCGTTCTTGATCCTGTTGATGATGGCCCAGCCCGAAGCATATACTTCCAGGCAGCCACGGTTTCCGCAGGAGCAAATGTCCCCGCGTTCGTCTATGGTGGTGTGGCCAAGCTCGCCTGCCAGGTCACCGGACCCAAGATAGAGTTGATCGTTGATATAAATTGCGGCCCCGATGCCCATGGATACCACGACATAAACAAAATTGCTGTGTCCTTTTGCTTGTCCAAACCTCTTTTCCGCAAGAGCCATCGTTCGGACACTGTCTTCGACAACTACGGGAAGCCCGAACTTTGTCTGGATCTTTTTCTTCAGTGGAACGTTATTCCAGCCAGGCGCCTTCGGCCAGAAGAGAACTGTTCCCGAGTGCCGCTCAATAACCCCGGAAATCGCGATGCCAATGCCTTTGACAGGAGGGTGGCTCTGCAACGCCTCGCCGATCTCCCTTTCAACCAATTCAAGGACATGCTGCTCGCCTTTCCATATCTCGGTAGGTAATTTCTTTAGAAACACGATATTGCCCACCAGGTCAGTCACAACTATCCGCGTGTTGGCCCGACCAATACGGATTCCGACAAGATGTGCCCGGCCAGGGACCATGTGAAGCAGAACTCGGCGCCGCCCCGCCCTTGAGGGTGACCGCCCGCCTTCTTCCACCAGGCCACGGCCGAGCAATTCCGCCACCAACGTGCTGATATAACTTGGTGCAAAACCAATCTTTTCCGCCAAGCCCTGACGCGACGCATCACCTTGAGAATAGATCGCTTCCAGAACTTCCAGCAGATCAGATCTCTTCATCCAACCTCCCCCGTGATGCAAGCTTCAAATCAGGTTCAAAGAACCGCGACATTATAGCTGAAACTCTCTTTGCACGGCCCTTAACTTGGCTGTCCGGTCCGTTCCTATCAGGAGGCCGGCAGCTTCGCATGGCCAGCACTTAGGCTGGAGTAAAAGATGATATCCGTTGGGCCATACAAAATGGACCAGAAGTCCAGCCGCGTAACTTTGTATAGCTGCTCATTCGGCTTTGGAAGCAAGAATGATAGCATAATGGGCCTATCCTCAATGCATTTACTTCTCAGAAGAAACAAGTTGGTTGACAGGGAGGCGCAGGCATTGTATAAGCTTGGCCTATCTCTCGCAGAAGATTTACCAGGAGGATAAGTTTACCCGAACGTGCGTGACATGCGGCCCGGAATTCCATACTGGAGAAAAGATCCCGCAGGTGTTTGGTTCTTCCAGCCGCTGTGCGTGCCGGGGTGGCTGCTGCTAAAACATCAGATTCGAAAGGACCGCTATGATGAATTGGTGCCGCAACTTAGTTCTGAATACGCCTACTTCACGTTCGGGCCTACGGGGGAAAAGGGAATTCATTGAGAATCTGGCTGGCACTTTACTATTAGCCCTGGGGTTTGCACTCCCCTGTGCGCCGCTTTTTGCCCAATTGTCTTCTGCGAGAGTCCCGATCTATCTGGATCCGAAGCAGCCCATTGAGCGGCGGGTGGACGATCTGATGAGCCGCATGACGCTGAAGGAAAAAGTGGGGCAGCTCAATCTGCCCTGCGTTTATGTGGATGAACTCGGCAAGACGATACCCGAGAA
>DATEKC010000050.1:0-46120 GCA_035277665.1 Terriglobia bacterium | reverse complement strand
TTGCCTGTACGCGTCCGGGTGGAAGCTTTTACGCCGCTGATTCCTCTGGACGCGGACGAATCGGGCCTGCCCCTGGCCGTGCTGCGTTATCGCGTCACAAATCCCGGCGCCACCAGCGCAAAGGTCTCGATCGCATGGTCGATTGATAATCCCGTAGGAATGGAACCCAATGATGGGGGGCAATCGAACTCAGGCCAAGGCAGGCAGAATGATTATCGCGAGAACGACGGGGTGAATGGACTGCTGATGCGAAACCCGTTTCTTGGCTCATCGCACCCGCAGGCCGGAACGTTCGCACTCGCGTCACTGAACCCAGGTTCAGGACACTTCAGTTACCTTCGTGGCTGGCCCAGAGCAGGATGGTGGGAAAGCCCGCTGCTTTTCTGGGACGACTTTAGCAGCGACGGCCGGCTGGGCCCGGAGGAAACCCAGCGCAGCACAGTGGGGGCGATCTGCCTTGAAAAAGAGGTCCCGGCCGGTGCAATCACTGAGTTTACTTTCCTGCTGGCCTGGCACTTCCCCAACCGCACGCCGAAGCGCTGCGGCTGGTCGGCTCCGAAGGGCCATGAAAACGACGTGATTGGCAACTACTACTGCACCAGATTCAAGGACGCGTGGGCCGTTGCCGAGTATGCGGCGAAAAACTTGCCCCACCTTGAACAACGTATGCACAAATTTTTAGATGCGGTTCGGAACACCACGTTGCCGGGGGCTGTGAAGGACGCTGCCCTTTCCAACCTGTCAACGCTCGCCACTCCTACAACTATTAGAACCAGCGACGGCGCGTTCCATGGCTTTGAGGGCTGCGACGACCGTGCGGGATGTTGCTTTGGCAGTTGCACACACGTCTACGCCTACGAGCCTGCCACTGCGCACATCTTCCCCGCTCTGTCGCGGTCATTGCGCGAGCAGCAATTCGGCTATTCAACCGATGCTCAGGGGCTGATGGACTTTCGAGAATTCCTTCCCTTCGGGATTGCGCATTTTGGCACCGCCGCAGCCGACGGGCAGATGGCCTGCGTGGTGAAGGCTTATCTCGACTGGCGGCTTTCCGGTGATACGGACTGGCTGCAGCGCCATTGGCCGGGCGTGAAGCGAGCCCTGGAGTTTGCCTGGATCAAGGGCGGATGGGACGCGAATCGCGACGGAGTGATGGAAGGCGTTCAGCACAACACCTATGACATTGAGTTTATCGGTCCCAATCCGTTCTGCGGAATGTGGTACCTGGCCGCCCTGCGCGCTGGCGAGGAAATGGCACGCGTCATGGGCGACCCAGTGGCCGCGGAGGAATACCGGCGGCTATTTCGCAAGGGCAGCCAATGGGTGGACAGCAATCTCTTCAACGGCGAATTCTACATCCAGAAAATCGGATCTGTCGCCCGGGATGATATTGCCAAAGGATTGCAGGCAGGCATGGGAACTGTGGACACCGAACATCCCACTTATCAGTTTGGCGAGGGCTGCCTGAGTGACCAGTTGATGGGACAGTATTTTGCACTGATCGCCGGATTGGGATTGCTGGTGGACCGCGCTCACGTCCAGCAGGCACTGCGCTCGATCTGGAAATATAATTACAAGCAGAACCTGGCCGATCACGCCAGCGTGCAGCGCGCCTATGCGTTGAACAACGAAGCGGGGCTGGTCGTATGCACGTACCCAGACGGTGAGCGCCCGCACGTTCCGTTTCCCTATTTTGCGGAGGTCTGGAGCGGTTCAGAATACGCCGCCGCGGCTCTGATGATCAGCATGGGCATGGTCCAGGAAGGCGTGCAGATAGTGGAGAACACGCGGCGCCGCTTTGACGGCGAAAAGCGTAATCCCTGGAATGAGGCGGAGTGCGGTTATCATTACGCCCGGCCCATGTCAAGCTGGGCGCCGCTGCTTGCCCTGAGCGGATTTCGCTATCATGGGGCCGAAAAAGCCGTTGTGGCGCAGCCTCTCCTGGCCCATGATAGTTTCTCCTCTTTCTGGTCTACGGGAACAGCCTGGGGCAACTTTTCCCAGCGAAAGCAGGGCGGCAAGACACGATTCGCCCTTTCCGTTGTGGAAGGCAAACTCGCCTGCCGCAAGGTGACTCTCCCGGCTTCCGGGGCGACTGGAAGCAAGCCGGCGGGTGAGGTTCGTAACAAGCTCGCGCCCTACAAGGTCCAACAACAGGGCGATGAAATCACATTTGTGTTTACCCCGGATGTCACACTGGAAGCCGACGACCAATTGGCCCTGACCTTGTGAGGCGAAAAGCAGCAAGAATCCGACACCACGCTCTCACTGCGGATTGCCAATTTGCGCGATTCGGCCAATAATGAGTTATGCGGGGCGCGGTTGCCCGGCCTCATCTCTAGCTGAAACACCAAGAGAGCTTCTGGGGCTCATTCCCTGCAATTGACCGGACGCCCTGTGGGCTTCGGCACGCAACACTTTGGGCGGGTTTTGACGCGCTTGTGTTATTTGATCGCATCGCGTTTTTTTGAGGAGGAGTCATGTGGGAGTACGACGAGCAAATGAAGTTGAAAATCGGCCTAGCCGAGATGCTGAAGGGTGGCGTGATTATGGACGTGACAAACGCCGACCAGGCCAAAATTGCTGAAGACGCTGGTGCGTGCTCGGTGATGGCGCTGGAACGCGTCCCTGCGGACATCCGCAAAGAGGGGGGCGTGGCGCGCATGGCGTCGATCAAGATCATTAAGGAAATCATGAAGGCGGTCAGCATTCCGGTGATGGCCAAGGCGCGAATCGGTCATTTTGCCGAGGCGCAAGTGCTGGAAAACGTGGGAGTGGATTACATTGACGAGAGCGAGGTGCTGACACCCGCCGATGAAGAACACCATATCCACAAGTGGCCGTACAAGGCCCCGTTTGTCTGCGGCGCCCGCAACCTGGGCGAAGCGCTGAGAAGGATCGGCGAGGGCGCGGCAATGATCCGCACCAAGGGTGAAGCAGGCTCCGGAAACATCGTGGAGGCCGTCCGCCACATGCGGGCCATCACCAGCGAGATGCGCCTATTGACCACACTGCGCGAGGAAGAACTGATGGCCAAAGCCAAGGAACTGGCCGCGCCGCTCGACTTGGTAAAGTGGGTGGCCGCGAACGGTAAGCTGCCGGTGCCGAACTTTTCAGCGGGCGGAATTGCCACCCCGGCCGACGCATCGCTGGTGATGCAACTGGGCGCGGAAGCGGTGTTTGTGGGGTCAGGCATCTTCAAGTCTTCCGATCCGGCAAAGCGCGCCAAAGCCATCGTGCGCGCCACCACGCATTACAACGAACCCGCTGTCGTTGCCGAATGCTCGGAAGAACTGGGCGAGGCCATGCGTGGTCTCGACGTCGCCAAAATGGACCCGAAAGAGATGCTGCAAACGCGCGGCTGGTAATGATTGCTGAACCGTGAAGGGTGAAGGTTGAATAGATGCTGGTATAAACGGTGTTCGCCCCCGGCTTGCAACTCATCGCAGAAGTTGCAAAAATTCGCTCTCGGTCAATCCGGCGCGTTTGATTTGAGATCTGAGCAGAAACGCTGAGACTTCGCGATGCAACGGGATCACAAGTATTGGAAATCCAGGCTTTTTGAGAGTGACATGGCTCCCCTCAGGTTTCCCGGCATGGAACCCGGCACGTTCGAAAGCCCGAACAGCTTTGCGGCCTGGGATTCCGGCAAGGCGGGTCAAACTCGAACCTCAACCTGGCTGGTGAGAACCTCGGGGATTTTCTTCGCGCTTCCCGAGCCAGCCGCCTTGATGTAAGCCGCGATGGCCTTGCGCACATTTTTCAGCGCGGCTTCGACAGACTTGCCCTGTGACATACAGCCAGGAAGCTGGGGCACATCGGCGACGTAGCCGTTATAATCGGGATCGAAAATCAGATTGACGAGAAAGCGTTTACTTGTCTTCATGATGAGTATTGTAGCATCAAGAAAATTGCATCGGTGGTCATTGACTTTGGTCGCCCGGCACTTCAGAGGATAAACAAATGGACTTTCAATATCCTATTGGCAAATTTCAGCCGCCCGGGAAAGTTTCGAACCAGGACCGGCAAACATTCATCCAACAGATTGGAGAGGCGCCTGCCGCGTTGTGGTCGGCAGTGACGGGGCTTTCGGAAGAGCAGCGTGACACGCCTTATCGCGATGGCGGATGGACTGTGCGTCAAGTGGTGCATCACCTGGCCGACAGCCACATGA
Organism: Terriglobia bacterium; assembly: GCA_035277665.1. GTDB lineage: Bacteria > Acidobacteriota > Terriglobia > UBA7540 > UBA7540 > SCRD01. The sequence goes on along the minus strand of DATEKC010000050.1, from coordinate 41,946 downwards.
ATGCCTTCGTCCGATTCAAGCTGGCCATGACAGAAGATCAGCCTGCCGTCAAGACTTATGAGCAGCAGCTCTGGGCGGAACTGCCTGACGCGAAGACGGTGCCGGTGGCGGTCTCACTCAATCTCGTAGACTCGCTGCACAAGCGCTTTGCTGTGCTGCTGCGGGCGATGGCTGCGTCCGATTTTGCCAGGACGCTGAAGCATCCCGAATTGGGAGTTGTTCCCCTTGATCAATACTTGGCCCTATATGCGTGGCACGGGCGCCATCACGTTGCGCACATCACGTCCCTGCGCGAACGTAAGGGATGGAAATAGAAGCAGTTCCTGAGAGGCGACCACTGTGGGAGCTTTGTCTCCGGCTGGTTGTTCAGCGGGGCCTTTCCGGTCAACTCGCAGGGAAATAACCGCCGCGGGTTTTTACAGTATCAATAATCTTGAATTCATCCGACAAAAGGAGGAAGCATGCCAGTTCGCAAGGCTGAAGCACAATGGAATGGAACACTTCTTGAAGGAAACGGCCACATGAAAATGGCCACAGGCTCATATGACGGCCCGTTCACCTTCAAGTCGCGCATGGAAAACGGCAATGGAACAAACCCTGAGGAACTGATAGCGGCCGCGCACGCCGGTTGCTTCTCGATGGCCTTTTCGGCCGGATTGGGCAAAGCAGGCTTCACACCCAAGCGAGTTCACACCACGGCTTCCGTCCACTTTGACAAAGTGGATGCCGGCTTCGCCATCACCAGTATCGACCTTGAAACCGAGGCTGAAGTTCCTGGCATCGATGACGCCAAATTCCAGGAGTTAGCGAAGGGCGCCAAAGCGGGTTGCCCTGTTTCCAAGGCGCTGGCGGGAACCACCATCAATCTGAAAGCCAAGCTTGTCAAGTAACCGCTGATGCGGCCGCCGATGGGCACAGGAGCCACAAAGGAATGCCCAGAGGTGCCGCCGGTCTTATCCTGAGAGCCTGAGCCCATGCCGGGATTAATGCGGGGGGCCTTGCTTTGGGCTTCCCGAAACAACTGGTTGCGCGAGCGCGCGTCCCGGTACAAGTTTGTCCGGCGCAGCGTGTCGCGGTTTATGCCCGGCGAACAGATTGCCGACGCGCTTACTGCCGCACGCAGTCTTGAGGAGCAGGGCTTGCGCACGGTGCTGACTCATCTGGGAGAAAATGTCTCAACGGAAGCTGAGGCCGAGTCCGTTGCCCGGCATTACATGGATGTTCTTAAGCAGTTGCGCGCGGCCGGACTGCACTCCGAACTCTCTGTGAAACTGACGCATCTCGGCCTGGACCTGGGCCATGATCTCTGCAAGGCAAAAATTGAAGAGATTATTCAATCAGCGGGCGAATCATCCTATGTCTGGATTGACATGGAGGCGAGCCCGTACGTGGGTGCCACGCTCGAATTGTATCGCAACCTCCGCCGAAGTCATCCCAATGTCGGCGTCTGCCTACAGGCCTATCTATACCGGACGGCCAAAGACATGGCTTCCCTGCTCCCGCTGGGCCCTGGAATTCGGCTGGTGAAAGGCGCCTATCTCGAATCGCCCCGGGTGGCTTTCCCCCGGAAAGAAGATGTGGACAAAAACTTTTTCGATCTGGCACGGAAGCTTCTGAGCCAGGAAGCGCGCGACGCCGGCGTTCGGACGGTGATCGCCACGCACGATCTCAACCTGATCCATCGCATCGAAGCGCTGGCACGCAGCGAAAACTTGACCGGAGCCGATTTTCAGTTTCACATGTTATACGGGATCCAGCGCGCCGAGCAGCTTCGCCTGGCCCAGAACGGTTGGCAATCAGGCGTGCTGATCTCATATGGAACGTTCTGGTTCCCGTGGTATATGCGGCGGCTCGCCGAGCGGCCCGCGAACGTCGGTTTTGTCATCAGAAGTCTCCTGGGAGAATAGGAACTGGGCATCGAGCAGTCTGTTGAAATATCCCGCAGAGGGAGCGTAGCGGCGGGTTCACCCCGCCATTGCTTACAAAGTGGGTTGGCGGCGTAAAGCCGCCGCTACAGCCTGTCGTATCCTGCTGGACCAGCCCGGCGCCAACACTATGGACAGCACGAAAGAAACAACGATTGGAATTCTCGCCGTACAAGGCGATTTTGCCATGCACGCCAAAATGCTGGAGCGGATAGGCGCAAGGTACAAATTGGTGAAGCACGTGGGCGACTTTGCAGACATCGATGCCTTGATTCTGCCCGGCGGCGAGACGACCACGATGTTGAAGTTTTTGAACGAGCGGAAGATCGGCGACGCCATCAAGAAATTTGCCAACGACAACAAACCCATTTTCGGCACCTGCGCCGGAGCCATTCTGATGGCCAAGGAAGTTTTCAACCCAGAGCAGGAGCGGCTGGGCCTGATCGACATCTCCATCGAGCGCAACGCCTACGGCCGCCAGGTGGACAGTTCCATCCAGCAGGGCGAGTGTCCCGAACTCTCCGGCTGCCCCGTGGAGATGGTCTTCATCCGCGCGCCCATCATCCGCCGCGTGGGCGAAGGCGTCAAAGTCCTGGGCCAGGCCGCGGGCCTGCCTGTTCTGGTGGAGCAAGGCAACCTGCTCGCGGCCACGTTCCATCCCGAGCTCACCACCGACGAAACCATCCACCGCTATTTTCTCAATAAAGCAAAGCAGGGTTGAAGCCGCGGCGCATTCGTCATTCTGAGCGCAGCGAAGAAACCCCGCAGTTGTTTTTGCATAACAGAACGCTCCCTCGCGAATCTACGCCGACAGAACAGGGACCGGGTGAGGGTTCAACTGCCGCCTTATAGAGAGAATCGTGACCCCGCCTGGCGGACCCAGGAGGTCGGACCTTCAGGTCCGACAATCATCGCAGGCTGAACAACGTGGGCTTCAGCCCCTGAAGCTCCGGCACCTTCCCTCCGGGAATCACAGAGCCCAGAAACCAGCCGCTGCGCCAGCCTCGACTACAACAACCGCCTGCAGCCGGTGCGGATTCAACTGGGAACATCCAGCAACAACGCCGCGAACTACTGCCTGGTTTATAATTACTACGCCGGGGTGGCGAACCCGACCACCTGCACGGCGGCTCCGACGCAGGCGGCGACGGGCAACAACGGGAATGTGATGGGCTATCTCTATCAGGACGCGGCCAACACCTCGCTCCAGCACTCGGTGGTGTACACGTTTGACGGCGTGAACCGGCTCGCCAGCGCCACGGCCAAGGATCTGAGCTCGAACACGCTCTGGGCACAGAGTTACATCTACACGGCGGACAGCTCGAACGGACAGTTCGGCAACATGACCTGCATGCTGGGCGGGTCAGGATATTGCCCGCAGGTGACCTTCAGCGCTTCGACCAACCGTGTCTCCAAAGTGGGCAGCCTCAATGCAAGTCACGACCCGGCGGGCAACATGACAGGTGACGGGACGCACACCTACCAGTGGGACGCGGAGAACCGGATGGTGTCGGTGGACTCGGGATCGACGGCAACTCAGAATTACAACGCGCTCGGCCAGCGCGTCGAGCGCTTTTTGCCGAATGGCTCCTGGACGTTCGATTACCTGTTCGGCTTGGGCGGTGAGGAATTGGGCCTCTACAGCGCGGGCACTGCCGCATGGTTCGACCAGAACGTGCCAATGGCGGGGCGCGTGCTGGTTATGTACGGCTCGCCCTCGCGGTTCTTGCACGCCAACAAGCTGGGAACCACGACGGTTACCACCGACCAGACGGGATCGGAATTGCAGGATGAACTCTTCTACCCGTGGGGGCAGGATTGGACCCGCGCGGGGCAACCCTACGTGATGCACTTTGCCGGGATGCAGAACTTCGAGAACCCCGGATTGGTTTATCCCACGGACTTCAGGAAATATAACCCTGCTCTGGGCCGCTGGATGAGTCCCGACCCGCTGGCCGGCGACGTGAGTAACCCGCAGTCGCTCAACCGCTACGCCTACGTGCTGAACAACCCGGTGTCGAACACCGACCCGTCGGGGCTGAGTGGCTGCAACGCGGATGACGCGAATAGTGTTGACACAACGAGCGGGCCTGGCGTCATCCATGTTACATCTTGGGCGCCTTGTCCGACTTCAGACAATGTGGGGCTCCTCCCGCCTGTATCGTCGGGGCACCTCGTGGACAGCGGCAGGGGTGGGTCATCGAGCGGCGACAAGTCTGCGTTCAGCACGGTGCAGAGGTTGGCCTGCGCAGCAGATTTTGGGCAGAACCACAGCGTCGCATCGTGGTTTGGCGCGCAGAACACTTTCTTGGGGAATCTATTCGGGGGCAACACAGTCTCCGGCTTGGCGAACCTGTATCTATTTGTCTCCGGAGACAAGGCGCCGACGGCCGGGCAACTGGCTGCCATCCCACTCAAGGGTGCAGCGCAGGGGATTCCCGTGCCGCCGGGCAGTCCGGGGCTGAGCGGGGCGGTGGGCCAAGCACGGGCGGCGGTCGTGCAAGGCGTTGTGACCGCTGGATTCAACGCTGTTGCGGGAGTTGGCGCTCAGCCCATCGAGTTGGGTATAACAGCCTCAGCGAAGATAGCGACTTCTGTTGCGCCGCTAACCACTCAAACGTTGGGGCAAATTGCCACTGGAGTCGGAGCGGCCAAATTTGCGTTCGACCTCGGGACCTTCCTGTACGGAGGTATCTTCGCGTGTGGACCCTGAAACTGGACTGGTTCGACATCCTGGCACCGGCAGTGGGAGCGCTAGCTTGGCTATTGCTAAGTTGGTCATTCGCGCGCTCGGTCAACATGGGGCGCCCCTTGAAGGCCGGCCAAAGGGCAATCCTCGCGTGCGGCCTATGGTTTGTCCTGGGGATGGGCTACTCGATGGCAGTTGTCGCCATGTTAGGGTGGCCACGCGGGACGTGGATTCCGATGACTATCTTCTGGGCGGCTCTGATCGGATTCATCGCTTGGCGGCGTCACATGCGGAACAAGCGCCTGGCGAGCGAAGAGGATCCGAAGATTCCAGCGCGGGCCTATGTCTCCGTCGGCATGCCTTTTCTCGGCGTGCTGATCTCGCTGATCGTGAGCGCCATCCAGTGGGAGTTTGTGGCGGAGGGACAGGGGCATCTTTGGCAAGCACTGGCTTGGACGGCTGCATTGGCGGCCAGCATCTGGCTGGCCCGGCAGAATCGCCGGGTGGCCGTTGTAATGGCTCTCAGGGTATTTCTTGTGCTGGGGGTGATCGGGGCGATCGGGCACCCGAGCATCGCCGTGTTCGTCGCGCTGGGCTTTGCGGCCACCGTTTATTTTCTTATCGGACGCCTCTGGCCTAAAGACACAGGCCCGCCTGTCCTCGATTTCGAAGCCCTGAGCCGCGGGTGGCGGGGCTGGCGCAGACCCTGATCTTTGGAGTACGGGGCTGGCGTAGACCCTGATCTTTGGGATCTGCGATCAGCGAAGCTGAGAGGAGAAAAGGGAAGTATGAAGGATGAAGGATGAAAAAAGGCGGAGTCGAGGCAGGAAAGGCAAGCATCTGCGATGGGCGGGATGCCATGAGTACAAACAGAAACGTCCCGCTGCGCGGGATCGCAGACACGACAAAGCGCGCGTCTGCGCCACCCGCCATCCACCGCTATTTTGTCTCGAAGGCAACCCAGAGTTGAAGACGCAGCGGCTGAAGCCGCCGGTTGGGTGAAGCCTGGCAAATGTCGGAGCTGAAGCTCCGACCCCCTATGGAAAGAATCGTGAACATATCTGGTAGGCCCAAGGGGGCGAGCTCAGCGTCGGCCTCAAGGGAGCGGACCCAGGGCGGCGGGCCCAGGAGGCCGGACCTTCAGGTCCGACAATAATCGCAGGCAAACAATGCGGCCTTCAGCCCCTGAAGGTCCGGCGCCATCCCTTCCGGAATCGCAGAGCCCAAAGTTCAGGCTCTGCGCCAGCCACGAGTAGCAGGCCCAGCCCCGGGGGGGTGAAAGAAAGCGGCTGAATCTGCCGTTCCTGAACGGAAACATTGGCGACCAACATCTGCCGCGGACCTCAACCTCGCAGGTTCCCGTTCCTGCTATCCGAGATCGGGACTCACCTCGGGCCGCGCCAGAATGAACAGAGGGGGTGGGGTTCGGGCATAACTGACTGCTTCAGAGGGACCATGCCATTTCCTATAGACGACGTGGCCACCAGCCTCGGTAACCATGCGGTCAACGTTATGGACAAACCCCAGGTCTTCGGGGCGCACATAGCTCCGCGACAACCTGGCGTTATCGACCAATGGGTGGGCTACGGTGATCAATCCCAATAAAACCCGCGCGTACCTCAGCATCGTTCTGACGGCCCTCGTCGCGGCAGCCTCGTCCAGGTACATCAATACGCCACAACACAAAACGACATCGTAGTTCCGCTGTCCCATCAAAATATCCAGGTCGTTCACATTCCCGGCAACAAGTTCAACCCTTGACCCCAGGCTGTGCAAATAGGCATTCCCTGCCTCAATGGCATATCGGTCAACGTCTGCGCCACGCAAACAACTCGCCGCCGTAAAGACTTGCGTCTCAAGGAAGCGCAGTACATATCCCAGCGAGCAGCCAACATCGAAAACGGAATCCACGTCCCTCGTCGGTTCCATATTGTGTTCTCTCAGCCATTCCTGGAGAAGCATGAGAAGCTCCCGCCGGGAACTCCGGAGTTTTTCATCGCCGAAGCGGTTCGAGATTTCGTAGGTTTTGCCGTACGACCTTCCGCGTGCGTGATTCATCCAAAGAAATCCATGGAACTCCGTCGGGTCCTTTTCGTACAGATCGCCAAGAAGTTCCATGCAGAGGAATGACCGGGCTAAGAGAGCGTTATGGGCAATATGCGTAACGATTCTCTTGCGTGCCGATAAAGGAAGCACGGGCCGCACAGTCCTGGCAATCAGAAGGCGCGCCAGCGTCTGGCAGGTAGTCTTGATCCGCTGCCTCAGTGCCTCAGGCAGCGTGGTTCTGGTCTTTGTATCCATAGGGCTCCCTAGGTTTTGGAATGGGTTTATGCGATTGGACCGATACTCAAGGGTGCAGTCTTCTCGCCCTGCGCCGGGCTGGCGCAGATGCTCGCCTCGTGGTATCTGCGTTCCTGCGATCCGAGAGGCATTTGCTAGTTTTCATTCCACCCGGCCCATAGCCGCCCTTGCAGCGGCCTGGGGCTGTCTCTTTCATCCTTGACCCTCATTGAGAATTCATAATTTTTTTCCTTGCTATTGTAATCCACTCAGCTTCGCTGATCGCAGACTTTAAAAATCACAATCTCCGCCAGACGTCCGCGGGAGCGGAGGCCGGCGCTGATACGCACCGAGCCGCCGGTTGTATGGAGCCTGGCAAATGTCGGAGCTAAAGCTCCGACCCCCTAAGGAAACAAATGTGGCCCTGCCTGTCGGACCCAGGGCGGCGGGCCCGGGAGGCCGGACCTTCAGGTCCGACAATAATCGCAGGCAAACAATGAGTGCTTCAGCCCCTGAAGGTCCGGTACCGTCCCCTTCGGGAATCGCAGAGCCCAAAGTTCAGGCTCTGCGCCAGCCACGGAACAACTGTGATACGATTTGGGCCTTCTGGAGGCGACCATGCGACCCATCCAATCCCGTTGCCGAGCCTTACTGTTCACACCACTTCTCATCGCCACGGCTGTCCTGGCGGCCAGTTCCCTGCTGCGCGCGCAGGCGAACGCAACCACGCCTGAATCCTACACCGTTGCGAAGAACGTCATGGTCCCCATGCGCGACGGAATTCATCTCGCCACGGACGTCTATTTCCCCACCAGGAATGGCGCGCGCATACAAGGCAAGCTCCCCGCCATCCTGGAGCGGACGCCTTACAACAAGGACAACTCCGAAACGCTCGCCGCCTTTTATGCCGGCCACGGTTATGTCTACGCCGCGCAGGACACGCGCGGGCGGTACCATTCCGAAGGCGTGTGGCACATGATGACCGACGATGTGAATGACGGCTACGACACCGCGCAGTGGCTGGCTTCGCAGCCGTGGAGCGACGGCAAGTTCGCCATGATCGGCACCTCCTATGTGGGCGGCACACAGCACGCCATGGCGGAGACCAACCCGCTGGGTCTCGCCGCGATGATTCCCGCCGATGCCGTGGCCAATGCCGGCTATTTCGGCATGCGCAACGGCGGCGCGTTCGAGCTGCGATTCATGAACTGGATCTTTGTCACCGCGCCGGCAGGCAGCCGCGAATCCCGCGATCGCGCCACCCGGGCCGTGCTGGAAGACGCGCACCAGCACGTACGCGAATACCTGATGCAGCTCCCCATCCGCAAAGGCACAACGCCGCTCAAGCTGGCGCCGGAATACGAAGACTGGCTGGTGTTTGAGTTGAGCCACGGTCCGGAGAACCCGCTCTGGAAGCGGCGCGGCATTGATGTGGTGGACAACGTTGCGCGCTACAAGGATGTTCCCACTTATCTGATCGGCGGCTGGTTTGACTCCTGGGATTTGCAGACCACCATGAGCTACATGGCCCTGTCCAAAGCGAAGAAGGGGCCCATCAAAATGATCCTTGGGCCGTGGATTCACGGCATGCACGAGCACCGCGCCAACGGGCAGGTGGATTTCGGCGCCGGCGCCGCCATCGATCAGGAAGCATTCAGCCTGCGCTGGTACGACCATTGGCTGAAAGGCGTCGACAACGGCGTCGAGAACGATGCGCCGGTGAAGATTTTTGTCATGGGCGGCGGCAGTGAAGCCCGGCTGCCCGACGGCACTCACGAGCACGGCGGCCATTGGCGCGATGAGCGCGAATGGCCGCTCGCCCGCACACGCTGGACGCCGTTTTATTTCCACCGCGATGGCGGGCTTTCAACCGAGCGTCCCTCCGAGGCCAGGGCCGAAATCACCTACAAATTCGATCCTGCAAATCCCGTGCCGACCATCGGCGGCAATATTTCCTCGGCCGACGGCATTATGCTGCAGGGCGCCTGGGACCAGAAATGCTCGTCCATAGTCTGGAACTGTAAAGACACGCTGCCGCTTTCCGCCCGGCAGGATGTGGTGATCTTTATGACGCCCCCGCTCGAACACGACGTGGAAGTCACCGGCCCGATTGATGTGAAACTCTGGGCGTCGTCAGCGGCCGTGGATACGGATTTTACGGCCAAGCTGATTGATGTGCATCCGCCCAGCAAAGACTTCCCTGCCGGGATTGATATGAACCTGGAGGACGGCATCATCCGGGCGCGCTACCGCAATTCGCTCGAGAAGCCCGAACTGATGAAGCCGGGGCAGATTTATCAATTCACCATTCATCTTTATCCCACTTCAAACGTTTTCAAGGCCGGCCACCGCATTCGGCTGGATATTTCAAGCAGCAACTTCCCGCGTTTTGACATAAATCCCAACACCGGCGCAGCGCTCGGCGATGAACGTGGCGCGGTGGCGGCCATGAACACCATCTATATGGACAAGGCCCATCCGTCGCACGTGATTCTGCCGGTGATACCGAAATGATCGAGGAGTCCCCTGATTCATAGCGGCCTATTGCCGCTCCGGCAGGTTAGAATATATAGGCCCGTGCAGGCGAAGCGATCGGCAATGGCATTTTGCGCCGCACGTGAATGTCAGTTCTCCGAGGAGGAAAGAAATTGAAGGAACATCCAGATCATCATGATGCTGAATTGATGTTGCGGCTCTACGACCTGCGTCGCGAAGAGAAGTTGCGCCGGGCGCGGGAATGGTTCACGCTCGAATTTCGGGCGGAGTCCACGGAAGACTTTCTGAAGAAATATCCGCCCGGATCGGAGCAGGACGCCTATTTCCGCATGGTGGTGACCTATTGGGAAATGGTCGCGTCCATCGTGAACAACGGCCTCATCAAGCAGGATTTCTTTTTCCAGAACACGGGCGAATTTTTCGGCGTCTGGGAGAGAATCAAGCACCTGATTCCCAATGCCCGCCAGGCTTTTAAAAACCCGCACCTGTGGGGGAACCTGGAGCGAATCGCCGCGAGTTACGAAGGCTGGATGGCCAAGCGCGCGCCGGAAGCCATCGAGGCATATCGGCAGCGAGTAAACTCGCTCCAGAAGAAATAAGCTACGGCCCCTTTGCCGCGTTGCTGAAAAAGTTTCGGGCTCTGTCATTCCGAGCGCGGCGAGGAATCTGCTTTGTTTTCACCGCACAGACCCAAAGCAAATTCCTCGGGCCGATAAGAACATCGGCCCTTGGAATGACGGAGTCGGGGCCGTCTCACACAAAGCGGATTGACATTCTCTCTCCCGCGGTATATGTGTAGCTTATCCAGCAATGCTGAGGGAGAACCGGGCCGTCTCCGGCGCGGTTGCTGGTTTATCGGGCGGGATAGGGGCATCAAAATTGAAACCGGCTGCAGCGGAGGCTTTACGCCGCCACCGCACGTAGAAGCGGTGGCCCAATGGCGGGATGAACCCGCCGCTACACCCTCACGGCGGTATAGATCAACAACCTGCCTGGGGATGACGGGGCACCAAAACACGAAAATCTCGACGGAGGGCGCGTCGTGAAAGTTCGAATCAGACTGAACGGCAACTGGCGTGAAGACGATGTTGAGCCTCGCATGTTGCTGGTGCATTACCTGCGCGAAGTTGCGGGACTGACAGGAACGCACATCGGGTGCGAGACATCGTTGTGCGGCGCCTGCACCGTGCTGCTGAACGGCGATGCGGCAAAATCCTGCACCATCTTCGCCGTCCAGGCTGACGGCGCCGAAATCACCACCATTGAAGGCCTGGGGACCGACGGCAACCTCCATCCCTTGCAACAGGGCTTCTGGGAAGAACACGGCCTGCACTGCGGGTTCTGCACGCCGGGCATGATCCTGGCAGCCCACCAGTTGCTGGGCCGCAATCCTCATCCGGCGCGGGAGGAAATCCGCCACGCGCTGGAAGGCAATCTCTGCCGATGCACGGGTTACCAGCACATAGTCAAAGCCATCGAGTGGGCGGTGGAGCATTCCGGTGACCGGCAGGCACACCAGGCTGCGGCTGCACAAGCCGCAACGACCGAGCCCGCGCTCAAGAGGTGACGGATGGCCACGAAACTTCTGGGAGAACGCATCAAGCGGAAGGAAGACCCGAGGCTGATTCAGGGCCGCGGCCACTATGTGGACGACATCAAGCTGGGCGGCATGCTCCACATGGCGTTCGCGCGCAGTCCTTATGGCCATGCCCGTATCACTTCCATCCATACGGAAGCCGCGCGCAACGCGCCCGGCGTTGTTGCCGTCCTGGCCAGCGGCGACCTGAAAGGCAAGCTGGGGCAGGTACCCTGCGCCGCCGGCATGAAAGGCCTAAAGGTTCCGCACCATCCCTGCCTGGCCGAGGAGCGCGTGCGCTATGTTGGCGAACCCGTGGTGGCGGTGGTGGCAACGGACCGCTACCTGGCGACGGACGCGGCGGCCCAGGTTGAAATCGAATACGAGATGCTGCCCGCCGTCACCAGCATGGACAAGGCGATCGAGAGCGGCTCGACGCTGGTCCACGAATCGTTTGGCGATAACATCGCCTTCAGGGACCAACTGGAAGGCGGCGACTGGAAAACGGTTGAATCAGATTCCAGCGTCAGGGTGATCAAGCAGCGCCTGATCAACCAGCGCCTGGGCCCCGTGGCCATGGAAACCCGCGGCGTGGTGGCCAGTTACTCGCCGGGCGAAGATACGCTGACCGTCTGGTCGTCCACTCAGGTCCCGCACATCCTGAAAACCCAGCTTTCATTGATGACGGGAATCGACGAACCGCGCTGCCGCGTGATCGCTCCGGAAGTAGGCGGCGCGTTCGGGTCCAAGCTGAACGTTTATGCCGAAGAGGGCGTGGCCTGCTTTGCCTCAAAGCTGCTGGGCAGTCCGGTGAAATGGATTGAAGGGCGGCGCGAAAATCTCGCCGGAACCATCCACGGCCGCGACCAGATCAACGACCTGGAAGTCTACTACAAGCCGGACGGCAAGGTTGTGGGCCTGAAATGCCGCATCCTTGCCGACATGGGTGCATACTTCCAACTGCTGACGCCGGCCATTCCCACCTCCACGCCGCTGATGATTCTGGGCTGCTATGACATTCCCTGCGTTTCGGTTGAAACCATCGGCGTGTTTACCAACAAAATGGCCACAGACGCCTACCGCGGCGCGGGACGGCCCGAAGCAACTTACATCATCGAGCGCGCCATGAACATGGTGGCGCATGAGCTGAAGATGGACCCGGTTGACGTTCGAACCAGGAACTTCCCTGCCGCCGGCAAAGATGTTGCCCTCGCCACAGGCGTTACCTACGACACGGCGGACTATCAGAAGACCTTAAAGAAAGTGTTGAAGATTTCACGCTATCCGCAACTGCGCAAAGAACAACAGCGGCTTCGAAAGAAGGGTAAACTCCTGGGCATCGGCCTTTCCACCTACGTCGAAATCTGCGCCATGGGACCTTCCAGCCGCATGCCCGCCGGCGGATGGGAAAGCGGCACGGTGCGCGTGGAGCCTACAGGAAGAGTTACGGTGCTGAGCGGAGCTTCCCCCCACGGCCAGGGCGAGCAAACCAGCTTTGCGCAGATTGTCGCGCAGGAACTGGGCATTCCGTTTGATGACGTTACCGTCTTCCATGGCGACACCGCGCAGGTGCCGATGGGGATTGGAACGTTCGGCAGCCGTACCACGGCCGTGGGCGGCACCGCTATTTACGTGGCCGCGCAGCGGATCAGAAAAAAGATGGCGCGCATCGCCGCGCACAAACTCGAAGTGAAACCCGGCGATGTGGTGTTTGATGAAGGAACGATCCAGCTCAAAGGCGGGTCAAAATCCGTGACTTTCAAGAAGGTTGCCGAGGAAGCTTACCTGGCGAAGCATCTGCCTCCTGGCGTGGAGCCCGGCCTTTCCGAGACCTACGTTTTTGAGCCTCCAAATTTCACCTATCCGTTTGGCGCGCACGTGGCCGTGACGGAAGTGGACGAAAAGACCGGCGAAATCCGCCTGCGGAATTATTTTGCAGTCGATGACTGCGGGCGAATTCTGAATCCGATGCTGGTGGACGGGCAGGTGCAGGGCGGCATTGCCCAGGGCGCCGGCCAGGCTCTGGTGGAAGATCTGATCTATGACGAAAACGCCCAATTGCTGACCGGCTCGCTGATGGATTACGCCATTCCCAAGGCGGACTTGCTGCCCTGGCTCGAGACGGCCAACACGGAAACCCGAACGCCGGTGAATCCGCTGGGCGTGAAGGGCGTGGGCGAAGCCGGGACCATTGGTTCCACGCCGGCCATCGTGAACGCGGTGGCGGATGCGCTGGGAGTCCGACACATCGACATGCCGCTGAAGCCGGAAAGGGTCTGGAACATCCTGAAGCAGTCGGCCCGGCCGGGAGGAGAGGCAGCATGATCCCTGAGCCCTTTGAATATCACGTTCCCAAAACGATCGAGGAAGCCGCCCAGCTCGTGGCGCAGTTCGGCGACGACGGCAAGGTGCTGGCGGGCGGTCACAGCCTGGTTCCGCTGATGAAGCTCCGCCTGGCTTCGCCGCGGCACCTGGTGGACATTGCCCGGCTTGACGGGCTTCGGTACATCCACGAGAAGGATGGCCGCATCGAGATCGGGGCGCTCACCACGCACTATCGCATCGAGTCTTCCAGCCTGCTGAAAGAGAAGTGTCCCCTGCTGCCGCTGACGGCGAGGGAAATCGGTGACGTGCAGGTGCGCAACAAGGGGACGCTGGGCGGCAGCCTGGCGCATGCCGACCCTGCCGCAGACTGGCCGGCCGCAGCGGTAGGGCTGGGCGCGGAAATGAAAGCCGTCAGCACGAATGGCGAGCGATGGATTCCCGCTTCAGAATTTTTTGTTGATCTGATGATGACTTCGCTCGCGCCGGGGGAAATTGTGACGGCGGTGCGTTTTCCGGTGCTGCCCCCGCGCTCCGGGGATGCTTACGTAAAGCACCGCCACCCCGCATCAGGCTTTGCCGTGGTGGGCGTGGCGGCGCGCGTCACGCTCGACGATAAAGGCCACGTGCAATCTGCCCGCGTGGGAGTGACAGGCATCGCGCCGGTGGCCTATCGCGCCTCCGGGGTGGAACAGGCCATTACGGGCAAGGCGCCCACCACAAAAAATATTGAGCAGGCGGCAAGCCGCGCCGCCGATGGCATCGAGGCCAATGGCGACCTTTATGCCTCGGCTGAATACAGGGCCCACCTCGTCACGGTTTATACCGAAAGGGCGCTGGCCGCGGCAGCCGAAAAGCCAGGCAACACTAATTGAGAAAAGGGATCCGTAGAACGAACTATGGCGGCATGAATTCGTATCGCCGGCATCTTGCCGGCCGCTATAGATGCCGCTGGGACGGCTGCTCTACATGAAAATTGAAGGTTCGTACAAAATTCCTGCCGCACCCGACGCCGTCTACAGGCAGTTGCTGGATCCCGGCGCGCTGGCGCAGGCACTGCCCGGATGCGAGAAACTGGCGCCGAATCCGGACGGCAGCTATCAGGCCGCCATGAAGGTGGGCATCGCAGCTGTCAAGGGGAGTTACGAGGGGCGGGTGGAAATCCTTGACCAGAACCCTCCCGAACGCTTCCGCATGCGCGTCAACGCCCATGGCAAAGGCGGTTTCCTGAAAGGGGAAGGTGAAATTATCCTTGCCGGCTCGGGAAATGAAACCACGGTCAGCTACTCGGGCGAAACGCAGGTGGGCGGCATGATCGCCGCCGTAGGCCAGCGAATGATCCAGGCCGCCAGCCGGCAGATTGTAAGCCAGTTTTTCCAGGCATTCGCGAAACAGATTCAGGACGGGCCAGCTTCCTAGGCAAGTATTTCCACCGCCATCGCACCCTCAGAGCGCAATTTACTCCCCTGATTTTCATTTCTTTCAGGTCGCCAGCCGCCGGTTCCCGACCACCCGCAGAGGCGTATAATATTAGTAGAAAAGAATCGTGCAGCCATCACGGGGAGACTGCAATGGCAACCAAAACACTTCGCGACATTCTGGAAGAATCGGTCCGGGAGGGAGAACTTTACGAGAAAATGGACCGCGGCTTCGTTCGCTGCGTTGCCTGCGGCCATGCCTGCCCGATTCCCGATGGGCAGGTGGGCGTCTGCAAGGTGCGGTTCAATCGCGGCGGAAAGCTTTTTGTACCGTGGGGCTACGTGGGGGGCGTTCAGTGCGATCCCATCGAGAAGAAGCCTTTCTACCACGCCTATCCGGGAGCGCTGGCCTACAGCTTCGGCATGCTCGGATGCGACCTCCATTGCTCCTACTGCCAGAACTGGGTGACGTCGCAGGCCCTTCGTGATCCCCAGGCCGTCTCGGCGCCTCTGCGGGCCACTCCGGAATTGCTGGTGGAAGACGCTCTGAAGCAGGGTGCGAAGGTGATGGTGAGCACCTACAACGAGCCGCTCATCACCAGCGAGTGGGCCGTCGCCATCTTCAAGGAAGCGCGCGCTGCGGGGCTCGAAACCGGGTTTGTCTCGAACGGCAACGGCACCCCACAGGTGATGGAATACCTCCGGCCATGGGTCGACGTGTACAAGATCGATCTGAAGAGTTATGATGACCGCCATTATCGCCAACTCGGCGGGCGCATCCAGCCCATTCTGGACACGATTCGCCGCACCCACGAGATGGGTTTCTGGGTGGAGATCGTGACGCTGCTGATCAAGGGCTTCAACGACTCCGATGACGAATTGAAGCGGCTGGCGGAATTCCTGGCAAGCGTATCAACCGACATTCCGTGGCACGTGACGGCTTTTCACAAAGATTACAAGATGACCGACCCCGCGGACACCACGCCCCAGATGCTGAAGCGCGCGGCGGCCATCGGGAAGTCGGCGGGCCTCAATTTTGTTTACGCGGGCAACATGCCCGGCCGCGTGGGCGGCCTGGAAAACACCCATTGCCCTGCCTGCGGCAAGTTGCTCATCGAGCGCTACGGCTATCACATTGCGAAGTACGTGGTGACGTCTGAAGGTTGTTGCCCGTCCTGCAACGCATCGATTCCCGGCCGGTGGGCGGACAAGTTTGAAGGCCAGATCACCAGTTCGCCTTACCTTCCCTGGCCCGAGAATGTGTCGCGCACCTGACCACGCTGGATTGATTCCCCGGCACCGACAACCATCGAAGGACCTGGTGAATGTAAGAGGAGCGGCCTTTTATTTCAAAGAAAAGCCGCAGAGTAATCCCGAACGGCGGGACAACTCTGCGCTACCTCGTCCATTAACGCGGGTGGAAGAAAAAGTATCCGGGGCCGACCCGCATGTTGTGGATGATCCACGGAGGAGAGAGCGCGCCGATCAGGAATCCCGCCACAGCCTGCACAAAAGCCAGGGGCCAGATGTTGGGATGGCGAGCGTAGATCTCCGCAAAGACCACCCCGCCCGCGAACGTGGCCACCATGAGAACCGGGTTTGGAATGTGCGCTCCGGCAAACAGCAGTCCGATGGCAAGCGAACGCAGGTGCGCCGACGGCATCACCTTCATCAATCGCCTATGAAAGTAAGACTGCGTGAGGTATTGCTGAAAAGAGCACCAGAGGAAGTAACCGCCGAGCGACAGCCAGACGTGCAAGGAAGCAAGGCGGCTGATACTGTGATGGACCCACAAACCATCGAGTGCAGCCCCGCCGATCACCACAGCCAGCAATGGAAGGCTGGCCCGGGCGCATGGCCGGAATTCCCGGCCCGTCAGCCCCATCTCGTCAAGGGTGTCACCATAAAGGCACTGGCTGAAGAGGACGACGGCCAGCATCGGGATCCAGAGAAAAGTGTGGGTCTCCTGCCAGCGCCAGATGTAAAGTAGAATGGCCGCATAAACCGCCAGCACCTCACCGGCGGTGATCCACGGGCTGATGTCGCGCACCCGCGGCGAGGGCGGACGACCGAGCTCCGGTTTTACTAATGCCATTGATGCCCCAGTTCCTATTTTACGGCACACCTCGGCGCCGCACTGGAGACCAGGGCAGCTACGAGCCGGCACACATTCGCCGGACGATGGCGATCGCTTTCTCCTTCGAAATCGGCGATGGCGCAAAAAGCTCCGCCCAGTCAATGTCCGGGAATCCCATGCGGGTCAGTTTTGCGGGGAGCAACTGGCGAAGGAGTTCCGGGTCGCTTGAAGGGGCTGCTGCAATAGCATCGAAGATTGCCCGGTGCAGGGTGGACCGCCAGGCGTAATCGTGCAGCAACGGAACCAGCGTGTCCCCCACATGGCCTTCGGCGGTCCCAGCGCAGAGCAGGCGAAGGGCGAGCTTTTCGAGGTCGAGGTCCTTTCCCATAGCCCCATTAATGGTCAGGCCGCCTGCTCGCCGGATCCATCGGGCGGCTTTGCCGAGGCTCGGGTACTTGCGAACCAGGACCATTCGCTGGCCCAGGTTGCGACCCGAAACCAGTAGCGGCCGAACATCACCAGTTGCTGCCCGATGAAGAGCAGCGTGAGCACCACGAGGGCCTCATAGGAAGTCCGCGTGGCGTCACCCAGCGCCGCATGAATCATGTGCCAGGGCGTCACCAGGCGATAAATCACCAGCAGCGCAAATCCGCACAGCGACGGGACCGCATAGACAACGATGGCTTTGGGCAAGCGGCCGATGCAGAATCCCAGCGAGGCCAGAAAAGCTTCCAAAAAGCCGGACCCTTCGCCAAACACAATCCTGACCTGCGCAAAGTCAACGACCAGGTTGACGAATGCCAGCGCCAGCAACACCAGAATGCCCACTGCCAAATGGACCGCGTATGCGGAGCGGTCGTTCATCCAATAGAGCGTGGCCTGGTCCGCCAATTTGCCCAGGCCGGAACTCACAAAACGGAAGACGACCCAGTAGCCCAACAGCGCGATGATCATCAGCCAGAGCATGCGCCACGCATAGCGGCCGCAGTCACGGAAAAACGCGCCCAGCCGGAAGCGTTCCCGCCGGCGCTGGAAGCGGGCGAGAACTCCGCCGGCCAGGATGGCGTTCACCGGCAGGGCGATCATTCCGAGCACCATGATGAATTGCGCATAGTGTTCGATCGCGCCGCCATTGTTGAAGGTGAAATCCGTAAACCAGTCAACAGAGAAGCCTGTCAGCAACTGCCGACCCATGAAACTGTGCGAGGTAAATTCGAGCATGCCGTGGTAGATGGGCAAGGCCGCGATGCCGGCCAGCAACAGGTTGGATGCAAAAAGTATCCACACCGCTGACAGCGAACGGCGTGCCAGCCTGAGTCCCTGGCGAATGGCGGCCTTCGCGCTTACCATGTCCACTCCAAAGTTTCGTCAGGTTTCAAATCAAGCCTCCCTGCCACACTGCCATTCATGCTGGCTTCGGTTGCTAGCTGAAAAATCCCGCCGCGAAAAACAGATTCTCGACCCAGAAAATCCATCGGATATACCACTTTGCAGCAAACAGATCGTTTGCCTTCACGGTGCGGCTGTTGTTGGTGTAATTGGCATCCAGCAGGAGTTTCCGCGACGGATCGACCACAGCGGAGGTCACTTTGTGCGGTCCCTGATAGGCGAATTGGGCCCAGCGGTATTTGCCGTCCCAATGCTCATGCGCTACCCTGCCGTTATCGAACTGGACATCAACATCCACCGGCGCCGCCGCGCCGCTCAGGCGGCGGACGGTGACCATCGAGCGATATTGTTTCTGCTTGCGTTCCGCATACACCCGCAGAGCGTCTTTCCGGGAATAGTAGGCCTTCTTGCCGTTCTCGTCATAGATGCCGGTCCTGCCATACGCCGGTTCGTTCCAGATGCCGGCCACGGTGTAATCAGCAAGGTTGGAACTATAGAAAAACTGCTGGAAGAACCAGTCCGTGTTCCGGCCTGAAACCTGATTGACTACATTGATAAAGTCACGAGTGGTCGGGTGCCGGTAGCGCCACTGCTGCTGGTAAGTTCGCATCACTCGGGCCATGACGGGGCTCCCGAGATACTGTTCCAGCGTATCCAGTGTCAGCCCCGGCCGGGAATAGGAATTCACCACATAGCTCAGGCGGCTGCGGTATTGCCAGCCATTGCGCACCATGTCGTCGTCGGTGGCGTGCAAAAGGTAGAGGCCGCGGCCCGAGGTCTCTTCCGGCAATCTGACACAGGAAAAATAAGGACCCAGGGGCACTGAGCCCACGCCTTCAAAAGGAAAGTCCGGCAGCGGGACCTGCAGCCAGGTGAAAGCCTGGAACGGAATACCCAGGAAGTGCAGGTAAGAACACGGTTCGCCGTATGCTGTTTCAAGGACTTTGGCGGTTGAGTAGGTGACAAAGCCCTCGTCGAGCCACGGCTCTTCAAATTCATTGTTGCCCACCAACCCATACCAGAACTGGTGGCCAAACTCGTGGATGGTCACTCCCTCCGGCTCAAACTCGTGCTTTCCCGGCCAGAAGTAGGCGCCCGCAACAAACAGGGTGGGATATTCCATCCCCGAGGTATAGGAATTGCGAGGCGGGTCGACAACCGTCAAGGTGTCGTAGGGATAGGCGCCAAACCGCAGTCCGTAATATTTGAGCCCGTTGAAGACGGCGCGAAAATAGCGGTCTTCCAGATTCCGGTGGCCCGGTTGCAGGAGAAGAGTGACCTGCACGTTGCGTAGCGCCATCTCGGACGCAGGAAGCCCCAGAATCTCGCTCCATCTGGCCAACTCGTCGCCCCGCACCTCCTTCCCCCAGTCAAATGTCCGGGTAAGCCGGAGGAAATCCGGGCTGGCTGTCCAGGCGAAGTCGTGGACGTCCTGCTGGTAGAAATTGCAGGTGGTAGTGCCGCCGGCGTTCTTCTGTGCCGAGCGCTGGAAGCCTGTGGCGCCAATGATGTACTTGGAAGGAGCGGTGAGATCAACGTCGTAGCTGCCATAATCGGCATAAAACTCCGTGTAGCGATGGAACTGGTGGCAGTTCCAACCTCCCGCGGCACGCCCGCGCTCGCCGGGCCCCTCGTAAACGCCAATCTTTGGGAACCACTGCGCAACCAGAAAATAGTTGCCGTCATAGCCCGTGCGCGCAAAAGCGCGCGGCAGTTTTGAGGTGAAATCGACAGCGAGCTGGATGGTCCCTTTTGGAGGTATCGCATGCGGGAGCACGATGCGAACGACCGTCCGGTCATCGGCATTGTTGTCGTCCGGATGGGCATAGGTGATGAGAGGCGTCAGGTCGTCGCCGCCCACAATCTGGATCTTGTCAATCTGTTCCCAGCCCCATTTGTCTTTTCCCGGAATGGTGAGCCAGTCTGTCAATGAATCGTGCTGGCGCGCGATAGGGTCACGGCGCATGAAGGTGCTGTCGAGGTTCTTGAAGGCATTCAGGTAAAGGTGGAAATAAAGATCGGGAATGGTGTCATCGGTGTGGTTCCACCACGTCAGGACATAATGCCCCTTGATCGTTTTGGTGGCCGGGTCCAGGGCTGCCGACATCTTGTATTGAACGACGGGGTGGTCAATGTGCGATTGATAGGATTGCGCCGTGAGCGGGGACAGGCCTGCCGTCAGGCATGCAAGCAGGCTGCACAGCAACAACACGCAGGAGACACGCATCCGGTCCGCCTTACGGATAGTTTGACAGAATCGGTCGGCGCCGGTCCCTGCCGACTGGTCCACGAGACGTGCGCTATTCTACCAAAACTGCCCCGGCATGGGCGAAACAATCCCTCAGCCCGCGCCACTTCGACTGCTCAGAAAACCCGCAACGAAAAGATGGCCCCCGTATCTAATGAGCTTGCGGGTTTCGGCCGCCAGGCGTGGGCTATGCAGGACGTAATGTGGCGGTTATACTGGAAGTTTTGTGCACTTTGGGTAATTCTGGACAAAGTTCAAGAAGGTCCGGCGGACGGCTTCCCCCCACAAATTCTGGGGCCGCCCAAATTCACAGCGGGAAGGACAGGTACGGTTCTTGCGGTCTGATGCACAACGCTACAACCAGGCCAGACAGCTAGCGATTCTGATCCTCGTGGGATTCCTTGGATTCGTGGTCATTGGTGGCCGCGCTTCCTGTGCCACAGCTCCCCAGCAGACCCAGGAGTTAAAAGGACAGGTCGTTGACCAGGACAAAGCCCCCATCTCCGGCGTTGACTGCGTCCTCCAGGGCGGCCTGCTTCCCAGCCAGGGAATCACCGTTACGACCGGTTCCGATGGAGGCTTCAGTATTCGAGGGCTTTTGCCCGGCGCTTATGTCCTGACGTGCACGGCGCTGGGATACGAACCCTACGTAGCGACCGGGATAGAGGTCACATCGAGCGAGGCCCCCTATCTGCATGCCGTCATGCCCGCCCAAAAGAAACTCGTCCAGAAAGTTGAGGTCAGCGCGCAGGCGGGAACCGTCGCCCAGCAGACTTCTGCGCCCCCATCCAGCCTGGGCTCGCAGGAACTGACCACGCTGCCGATCGCAGAGCAGAAGTTCAAGGCGTTCCTCCCGCTGACGCCCGGAGTCATTCAGACAGTTAAAGGAACCGTTAACATCAAAGGGACCGAAGAGAACCAGGGCATGCTTCTCATTGACGGCGCCCAGGCAGTCGATCCCATTACGGGCAGTTATGACGTTGATCTTTCTATCGACGCTATTCAGTCACTCAACGTATACAAGGCGCCTTTGGATGCCCAATACGGAGGCTTCTCCGGTGGGCTGACCACGATTGAGACCAAGGCCCCAGCCAATCAATGGGGATGGGACCTGAACGATTTTTTCCCGGGTTTCCGCGGACGAGGCGGCCACCTGGTGGGCATCAATGACTGGGAGCCACGGGTCGCCTTCACCGGTCCCCTGTCGAAGAATCTGAGCTTCTCAGAATATTTGATTTACTCCATCATGAAGATTCCCGTCCGGGGACTTCCCTGGCCCCACAATGAAACCAAGAAGGAAAGTTGGAATTCATTGACCAGGCTGCAGTACGTTTTCTCTCCTCACCACCTTGCGTCCTTTAATTTCCATCTTTTTCCTTCGAAGCAGGAATTTGCCGACATCAGCGCCCTGATTGCCCAGCCGAACTCATCCAACTATTCGGAGCGGGGATATTCTCTTCAAGTTAACGATAGCTACCAGTTTAAGTCAGGCGCCATCCTGAACAGCTTTTTCAAGTTCATGGAATTTGACGCAGATGCGCACGGGCAGGGCCAGGAAACGATGTTGCTCACTCCGGATGGATACGGCGGTAACTATTTCAACTCCTGGAGAAGAACAAGCGATCAGGAGGAAGGCAACCTGAATTACCGCTTTCCCTCGTGGCGCTGGCTGGGCAGGCACGAGTTCGAAACCGGAGGCGATTTTATTTATCACTCTTATCACGGCCAGAGCCAGTCGCGTCCGGTGTTCATCACCCGCGAAGATGGGACGGTGGCCGGAGAGATTAATTTTCTGGGACCAGGCGGCATCCCTGCGGGCCAGACCCCGGTTTCCTTATTCACAAATAATGCCGAAGGAGCGGCCTACATCGGCGATCACTGGATGATGAACGACCATGCCGCCGTGGACCTGGGATTCAGATATTACGGCCAGGCGGTGGGTGCGATCGCCAGCTTTGCCCCTCGCCTGGGCATTGTGTACTCCCCAGGTTCCGGCGGCCGCAACATTCTGCGCGCAGGTGTGGGGATATTCAAGTCGCGCATTCCATTGCTGGCCAGCGACTTTGGCAACAACCCGACGCGAATTACGACGTTCTTCGATCAACAAGGCAACATCCTCGGCCCCTCCATCACGTATGTGAACCGCTGCGCCACCAGGGGCCAGACAGGATTGAACCTCGTACCCGATTGCTCTGATCTCGACGCCACGCCGTATAACATGACGTGGAACTTGGAATTTGACCGGCAACTCACTCCCCACATAGCCGTACGTGGAAGTTATCTGCAAAGCAACATCTATAGGGAATTCGTCATCAGCCCTGAGCAAATCACCCCCACGCAGGCCATGATGTTGCTCTCAAACCGCGGCGCCTCTCGATACCACGAATTTGAAGCCATGGTGAGCTACCGTGACGAAAAAGGAAATAAGTTGAATGCCTCCTATGTGCGCAGCAGGACCTTGGGTAACTTGAACACGGTCGCCGATGTTTTTGTTCCCTTCGAGGCGCCGGTTATCCACCCGGACTTCTCCACGAGTCTCAACGCAGATGTTCCAGACCGTTTCATTGCCTGGGGAATCTTTCACCTTCCCTTAGAATTTACCTTCGCCCCGGTTATTGACTGGCGGACCGGCTTCCCGTGGTCAAAAATCAATGACCTTCAGAATTACGTCGGAACGCCCAACAGCGATCGGTTTCCCCCATACTTCTCGTTGGATTTTAAAGTCTGGAAATGGCTTCCCTTGCCGGGATTCCTTCCCTTCGGACTCGGCAAGCAAAGGCTGCGCTGGGGCGTTGGCTTCCATAACGCAACCAATGCTCTGGACCCGCTTGCCGTCTACGACAACATTGCCTCGCCGAACTTTGGACATTTCGTGGGATACCAGCACCGAGTGATCGACGTCAACGTTGATGCCGGAGAGTAGACGAATAAGAAATTTCCGTGTGGGTTGTCCTCCGTAATCAGCAACGGAGTCTGCTAGACGGCTCATCCTGCGCGGTCGCGGGGCACCATCCGGCCGCCGGAAACCAGGCGGTAGCGCTCACCGCGCCAGACGATCTCCGAACCGGAAAAGCTTCCGCACCACAGGATGAATCCCAGCAGGTCGCGCAGCGGATAGAGCCAGCAGTAAAGGGCGGAATTGCGGTCGCGCGTGACGCCCCATCCCACCACCAGCGCCTGGACCACCCGGTTGGCAAACGCCGCGCCCAGCAGGCCCAAACCTAATGCCCAGCTGCCCGAAATCCAGCCTGCCAGAAAGCCCAGCAGGCCGAAAGGCATGGCGAACGTCAACCCGGTGCCGATATGCCCCAGGCGGCGAGAAAAACGCGAACTCTTCATCCAGCGAAGTTGATGCAGCAGCGATTGCTTCGCCTTGCGGTTCAGGACAATGTGGTCAATGACATGGTGCGACAGCACGACGGTCTTGCCCGCTTCCGCCGTTAAGGCCCCCATGACGAAGTCGTCTGCGCAGTAATCACGAAGCACACCGAATCCGCCCCAGCCCTCCAGAACTTCTTTGCGGATGAGCATCGTGGGCCCCAGCGCGAACTTCATCCCTTCCAGAAGATCAGCCACCAGTACGCCGGACGACATCTCAACGGACATGCCCAGAGCTTCGAGGAGCGACCAGAAACCTCCGGTGGAAACACCCCGGTAGAGACAGGTCACCATGCCGACGCCGGGATCCAGCATTGGTCTCACGACATGTTGCAAATAATCGGGCGTCACCCGCACATCGCTGTCAGTAATCACCAGCACAGGGTACGCGGCCACGGGCGCCATCTTTTCCATCAACTGGACCTTGGCGTTCGGATAGGCGGGCTCGCCCGACAGAACAATCTGGGCTGGAATATTCGGATATTTTCGCTTGAGCAAATCCACCACGGCAAGCGCCGGATCAGTCTCAGTCCGTGCGCCGAAGATCAGTTCGTAGGCGGGGTAATCCTGGCGAAAGAAACTTTCGAGACATTCTTGCAGCAATGGCTCAATGCCATGCAAGGGCTTCAGGACCGTGACTGGCGGCAGGTCGTGATTCCCTTCCCTTGAGGCGTTGCGGGGCCGGGCGGATACCCGGAAGCGCACAGAAGCCACCACCACCAGCGCAAGGTAAACACTGGCAGCCAGCAGCCCTGTTCCGGCGACGATAAATAAGATGTGTTCAAGCATGAGGGACACAGAGACGATGCGCGCCCTATATCATAAGGCAGGTGAAAGAAATCGGGACAGATTATATGTCTTGGTCATTCGGCGAGATGGGGAAATCGGGCTCAATCCTTGGTGGGCGCCGGGCTGAGCCGGCCTTTGCGGACGTAAAATTCCGTTCCGCGCCATTCGATGCGCCTCGTGGAAAAACTGACGGCGAGGATGAAAAACGCAAGCGCGTCCCAGGCAGGCACCAGCCACAGTCTCTTTTTAAGCAGCGGATCTTTCAGCCCCCACACTCCGACAGTCCATGCCACAGCCAGCCGAAGCGCAAGATACGCTCCCAAAAAGCCCGCCGTGCCCTCCCATGTGTGCTGCACCAGAGTTGCGGCCACCACCCACGGAAGCGCCTGCGTCAGCAGCCTGCCTAACTGGCCCCACGGGCGCGAATTCCTGATGCCCACTGCCCAGCGAAGCTGGTGCTTGACGGCATCCAGCGCTCCCTGCGACGGCGAAAGGGTTGCGACGGTATAGCGGATCAGTTCAACATCGTAGCCCTTCTCAACAATCCGCCGCCCCAGTTCAAAGTCGTCGGAGAAGCAATCCGCGATGGCCTCGAAACCGCCAATTTCATTCAGCCGCTCGGCGGTTACAGCGGTGGTGGCGCCCAGGGCAAACTTTACGCCTTCAAACTGCCGTGCCACGATGGCTCCGGCCAGGAAGTCTGAAGTCAGTCCAATGGCCTCAATTTCTGAACCCAGTGTGGGCTCCGGCTGCATGTGGTACATGCAGGTGACGGCGCCAACCTTCGGGGCTTGAAAGGGGTTGACAACAGCCCGCAAGTAGTCGGGCTTAACTCGAATATCGCTGTCGCTGATCACCAGGATGGGGTGGCGGGCTTCACGTGACAGGCGGCACAATTTGCTCACCTTGCTGTTCCAACCCTCGCAGCGCGACCCGACAAAAAGGCGGATGGCCCGATTGGGGTAGTCCTCCATCAGTTGCCGGATAACAGGAATGACGGGGTCATCCGCGTCACTGACACCAAACAGAATTTCATATTCGGGGTAATCAAGATTGCAGAAACTGGCGAAATTCTCGTAGGCCTCGCGGTCGAGCCCCCTGACAGGTTTCAGAATGCTGACCGGAGGAGTGAAAGCACGGTTGTGGTAAAGAGGACGGCGGAAATATCGCCAGGCGCTGAACAATACCGCCAGATAGTAGAGCAATGAGATGATGGCGCCTACCGAAACGAACCACTCGATCAGGTGCAAGTGCGAATGCATTGTCTCATCCTCTTCTTGTTTAGGCGCAGACTAACGCCACGCCGATGCAGACAATAATAACGCCGATCCACCGCTCGCGGTTGACATGTTCACCGAGCAGGAATTGAGCGCCCAGGGCGCCCACCGCATAACTGGCAGCCGTAGCCGGAACCACGAGGCTCACATTTGCCCAGGAAAGAAGCGCTAACAAGGAAAAAAAAGCCACGGCCATCAGGCCGATTGCCAACCATAGATATTTTACCCGCAACGCGCGTCTGAGGAACCGCAAAACATTCAGCGGAGTAATACGTTTGATTTCTCCAACCGTCTTCATGGCCATGGATAGCGAAATATCACCGAGCTGTCCCGCCACAACAACAATAGCAATAAACAGGGCCGTTCGAGCCGTCATAGGTTCTGCCTTGTGCTGGGGTGCGTGCCACCCACCACGAAAACCCCCACGCAGATCAGGCCAACACCGACCCAGCGCGTGGATGGGACATGTTCTCCCAGAAAGAAGTATCCCATCAGGGCCACCAGAACATAACCGATGGCTGATGCTGGTGAAACATAGCTGAAGTCCGCCCAGGATAGAACAAGCATGTAACTCACCAGGAAGAGCATCAGCAAGCTGATGCCCAGCCAGATGGTCCCGCTGTCAAACGCTCTCGCAAAAAAAGTGATTGCGGCCCTGGGCGCCCAGCTATGGAGTTCGCCGAGTTTCTTCATGCCCTGGCTGAGCACAACGTCGCCACATGACCCGAAGGTAACCATAAACGCCAGCAGGATAAAAGTCTTGCCTCGCTGGCTTTTCAATTCAGACATGAACTTCCATGGCTTAAAAGCTCAAGCATTTGATGGCGGTCCGGAAGCCACATCAATGGCGGGCACGCTGATGGAAACCGTCTTTTGCGGACCCTTCTGAGCGAATTTGAGCCGCTCACTCCGCAGCCGGAGAAATTCCACGGCTTCCTGGTAGAGCCGCTTGCGCTCGTCTTTGTTCCACAGCGCCTTCCGCATGATGCGCCACACAACGCGCGGGCGGAAGTAATATTCGTCGTAAAAGCGGTTGACCCCATCCATCATCCGGGCGGTTGAAAGGCCAGGATATTGGATGTGAGGCAACTGATGGCCGTTCGTGTCCGACATGGGATGATTCACCAGGTACCCCGCCTGGAACAACTGGTCATACATCTCAGTGCCCGGATAACCGTGCGCGATCGACACCTGGATGGTTTCCGTGTCCAGCTCCTTTGCAAAATCGATCGTGCGCTGGATGGTTTCCGGCGTCTCGCCCGGCAGGCCAATGATGTAGTCGCCGTGGATGGCAATTCCGACCTTTTTGCAGTTCTTCGCAAACTTGCGGGCCATTTCGGTCGTGGCGCCCTTCTTGATGTTCTTCAGGATCTGGTCGTCGCCTGATTCAAAACCCACAATAAAAAGCCGCGCGCCACCGTCAGCCATGGCTTTCAGCGTTTCGTAGTCAGTGTGGTCTCGCGCCGTGCAGCTCCACCGAAAACCCAGCGGCTTGAACTTCTTTGAAAGCTCCATCACACGGTCTTTGCGGATGTTGAAAGTGTCATCGTCAAAGAAGAACTCCTTCGCCTGCGGGAACAGCTTCAGCGCCTGCCGCACTTCGCTGACCACGTTATCTACAGAACGAGTGCGCCAGGCGTGGCCGGAAAGGGTCTGCGGCCACAGGCAGAAAGTGCAAAGGGCCGGACATCCGCGAGAGGTGTAGAAGGAAACAAACGGGTGAAGAAGAAAAGGAACGTTGTAGTTCTCAATCGTCAGATTGCGTTTGTAAACTTCTGTGGCAAACGGCAGGCGGTCCAGATCTTCTGTCTGTAACTGCTCTCGCGCGGGGTTGTGGACTATTTCCCCGTCCTTTCGATAGCTGGCCCCGAGGATCTCGCTGAGAGGCTTGCCCTGAGCAAACTCAACCACGGCATAGTCGAATTCGCCGCGGACGATGAAATCGATGTCCTCGCTGGCCATCAGGCTCTCGTTGGGCTGAATCTGGACCGGTGGCCCCACAAAGGCGATCTTTAGATCAGGCTTGGCTTCCTTCATCTTCCGGGCCAGCTTCAGATCATTCTGAAAGCCGACTGCAGAAGTAAAGAGAACGACAAATTCGTAATCCCTGGAAATTTCGACGGTCTGCTGGGGAGTGACCTTGTGCGGCGAGGCATCCAGCAAGCGGCTGCCGGGCAGCATCCCTGCAGGGTACGTCAGCCACACCGGATACCAGTAGGACTCAATCTCGCGCGTGGCTGGCCATCTTGAACTGGCGCCTCCGTCAAATTTTTCAAAACTCGGAGGATTCAGCAACAGCGTTTTCAAAACAGACCCCATACACACTCCCTTCTCAAATGACCCTATGGTACGATGCCGCCTTTCTTCCGCGCGTTGCGGCTATTGTACTCGAAAGATATAACTTTTTTCGAATTTACTTGCTGCGAAACCGGCAACCGCTTCTCAAGCATCTCCCATACGATTCTAACGCCTTGGGTCAAAACCGGCTACCTGCTTTGCATCCCATGCTCCCCGCGCAGATGCTTTTCTGCCGGGTTAATTGGAGTCCAGACGTTTGAGAGCGCCCCGGGCCGATTGGTTGTCCGGGCTCAAGCTGAGAGCGGAACGATATTGCTCGATTGCCTGTTGCTTCTTTCCCCAGATTTCATAAATCTGTCCCAGCCAATCGTATGCTGCCGCGTGCGCCGGGAAATCGTCACGCCGCGGGGTCCGGGCCAGGTAAGTCTTCAGGTCCTGCTCGGCCTTCGGGAGATCGCGACGCTTCATGACGTTGGCGACTGCGCTGTAATAATCCAGGCGCGGATCGTTCGGCGCGATCGTGGATACCGCGCTAACGGCGGCCTCGATTTGCTCAGGTTTCTCATCGGCCTCATAGAAGTCCGCAATCTGGAAGTAGGCATCGGTTTCCTGCGGCCTTGCTTCCAGGACTTTGTGATACTCCTTTGCCGCAAGCTCCGGTTTGTCCAAATCGCGCCAATAGATCCCTCGAGCCAGATTGCCTTCAGTTGTGTCGCGCGAAGCAATCGCCTGCAACTGTTCCCAGGCCTTGTCCTTGCTGCCGCCCAGAATCCAGGGCGCCTCAAGATAAAACTCCATCAAATCGCGGCGTGCGGCCAGGTTTTCCGGATCAAGCTGCACGGCATTCTGATATTCCACTCTTGCTTTCCTGGCCAGCCAGAAGCTGCGGCTTGTATCAGCTTTCATGCCGTAAGAACGCGCCAGCCAGAAGTGCGATTCCGAACAGTCAGGCGACAAATCAACCGCACGCTCGGCAAAGGTAACCGCCTGATCATAGTCGCCGAGGTCAAGGAAGGAACGAGCCAGCCACAGCGTGGCCTGCGCATCACCGGGATTTTTGGCAACCTCCTGCCTGAGAGCGGAGGCCACTTCCACATACTTCCCCGCGTCCAGGTCATTGGCGATCGTGGGCCGCGCAGGGCACGGGCTGGGCGCTGGGCGGCCCAAAGTCCATCCGTTGGCGCCCACGACCAGAACGGAAAGTATTATTCCAAAGATCTCTATTTTCAAAGATTTCATAAGCGAAGAAATCGATCGGGACGACCTAGGAAGTAGCTTGAGGCAGGCCTCCGTTGTGGGAGCAATTCATAGTCGAACCATTCTACCAAAAATCCCTCCAAAACGTAAGGGATAATTCAGTTATAAAATCACGATCCTAAGGATGATATGATGCATCGTTTCAGAAAGTGGCTACATCTATGAACTCATAGGGCCCGGCTGGGCGACAGCATGCCGTTTTTGTTTCTGCGGCGGCGACTAAGCCTCCGCTTATCTTGACGGTACGGAAAGACCATGAGAGGATTATCTTTACAGGGTGTGTAGCAGGAAAGGATGATGACAAAACAATGAACGTGGCTTCTCACGTTGAGAACTCTGTTTGCACAGAACCGGGAACGCTTCTGTTATTGAGGCCCAGGGGGTTTTGTGCCGGTGTCATCCGTGCTATTGATGTCGTGCGCATGGTTTTGGAAAAGCTGGGACCTCCGGTTTACGTACGGCGTGAGATTGTGCACAATCGCTACGTTGTGGATGAACTGGCCAGCCAGGGCGCGGTGTTTGTGGAGAACCTTGAAGAGGTCCCGACCGGAGCCGCGGTCATTTTCAGTGCTCATGGAGTTTCTCCGGCTGTCCGCGAGGAGGCGCGCGCGCGGCGGCTTCGTATTATCGATGCCACCTGTCCGCTGGTGACCAAGGTCCACCTGGAAGTGATCCGGTACGCCCGCGAAAACTACACCATCGTGCTGATCGGCCATCGCGACCATGATGAGATGATTGGCACGCTGGGAGAAGCGCCGGATTCCATCCAGTTGATTTCATCTGTCGAGGACGTGGAAGCCCTTCGCCCGGCGGACCCCAACCGGATTGTTTACCTCACGCAGACCACGTTGAGCCTTGATGACACCGCGGAAATCGTTGAACGGCTGAAACAACGCTTCCCTGCTATTATCGGTCCTCCGGGACAGGACATTTGTTACGCCACCCAAAACCGCCAGATGGCCGTCAAGGCCATCGCTCCCAAGGCTGATGGAATCCTGGTCGTGGGAGCGCAGAACAGTTCAAATTCAAACCGGCTCGTGGAAGTTGCGCGGCGGGGCGGGACGGCTGCCTTTCTAATTGGCAACGCTGACGACATCCTTCCGGAATGGGTCAAGGGTCATCGCCGTATTGGCGTCACCGCAGGTGCGTCAACACCCGAGGTTCTGGTCCGACAGGTCGTGGATCGCCTGAAGGAGTGGGGCTTTACGCGAGTGGAGGAAGTGGAGTGGATTGAAGAAGACGTCCGCTTTGCTCTCCCCGCGGAGTTGAAGGTTTAAGAGGCGCATAGCAAATACGCGGGGTATTCATGACACAGGAAGCGGGGATCGAGCTCGAACCGTTTAAAAACGGGCGTGCGGTTGGAGCGGTGGATGCTGACCTCGATCAGCGTGTTCAACGTGCTGTTGCGCGGGCCACGGAGCATCTGCTTTCTTTACAATCTCGCGAAGGCTACTGGGTCGGTGAGTTGCAAGCCGATTCTACCCTGGAGTCTGACTATATCTTTTTCCTCCACGTCGCCGGCCAGTTTGATCCCGAGCGTGTAGGGAAACTGGCCAATTACATCCGCCGAAGGCAGTTGCCGGACGGCGGGTGGAATATCTATCAAGGCGGACCTTCGGAGCTGAACGCCACCGTCAAAGCCTATGTGGCACTGAAGCTCGCCGGCGATTCACCGGAAGCACCCCACATGAAGGCGGCTCGCCTCAGGATCCACGATCTCGGCGGCCTTGAACAAACCAACTCCTACACACGTTTTTATCTGGCGCTGGGCGGCGCCGTACAATGGAAGCACGTACCGGCCATCCCGCCGGAGTTAATGCTTCCCCCGTCGTGGTTTTTCTTCAATGTTTACTCCGTCTCCTCGTGGACTCGGGCGATTGTGGTGCCACTCACAATTCTCTATACCCTGAAGCCGCAATGGCCGGTGCCGGAACACGCCCGCGTCGACGAGCTCTTTTGCGATCCCTCAGGGCATATTCCAGCTTTCGACTGGGACCGCAAAATCATCAGTTGGCGGAACCTGTTTCTGGCCATCGACCGGTTGTTCAAACTGCACGAATCCCTGCCCTGGAAACCTTTGCGGAAGATTGGCTTTGAACGCGCCAAGGCATGGCTGTTTGAGCACCTTGAAAGGAGCGATGGACTGGGAGCTATTTTCCCGGCAATGGTCAATTCCGTTTTTGCCCTGCTGGCAATGGGATATCCCGCAGATGATCCTCTGACGGCGCGGGAGTTGAAACACCTTCGGCATTTCGAAATCGAAAAGGGCGACACGATTTGCCTGCAACCCTGCCTTTCACCCGTGTGGGACACTGCCATCGTGATGTACTCGCTGGAAGAAGCGGGCCTGCCGCCGGACCATCCGGCGCTGGTCAAGGCCGCCCGCTGGCTGCTCGACCGCCAGATTGTCGGTCCCGGCGACTGGCAAGTGAAGAATAAGGATGCCGCTCCCGCGGGCTGGGCGTTTGAATTCCAGAATGATTTCTACCCCGATGTGGACGACGCCTCCTTTGTGATGATGGCCCTCCAGCGGGTTGCCTACCCGGATAAAGTTCGCCTGGAACACGCCCTCCGCCGCGGCCTTCAGTGGCTGGTGAGCATGCAGAACCGGGATGGCGGCTGGGGCGCCTTTGACCGCGACAACGACTGCGCCATCCTCACCCGAGTGCCGTTTGCCGACCACAACGCGATGATCGACCCCTCCACGGCAGATGTGACTGCGCGCGTGCTGGAGAGCCTGGGACGCCTGGGCTGGCCAGCCTCTCACCCGGTGGTCCAACGCGCGCTGAACTTCCTGCGGAAGGAACAGACAGAAGAAGGCGCATGGTACGGCCGTTGGGGAGTGAATTACGTTTACGGAACCAGCGGCGTCCTCAGGATGCTGGAAGCCTATGGTCTGGGGAAAGCGCCGGAAGCGCGGAGCGGCGCCGAGTGGTTGTGCTCCGTCCAGAATCGCGGCGGCGGTTTTGGAGAATCGTGCGCCTCCTACGACGATCCTTCCCTGAAAGGGCATGGCGCAAGCACAGCATCACAAACCGCGTGGGGATTGATCGGATTGCTGGCAAACCGGGATGTCCACGATCCAGCCGTCGTCAATGCCGTGCAATACCTGCTCGACGAACAAACCGAAGAAGGCTTCTGGACAGAGAACGAGTTTACGGGAACGGGGTTCCCGTCCGTCTTCTATCTTTGTTATACGTTGTACCGCAACAGCTTTCCACTCTATGCGCTGGCTCATTACCAGAACCTGCGAAACAAAAGGGCACAGACGGAGTCCATCCACTTTTCGCCACAGGACTTCGAGCCCCATAACGGTAACGGAAAAAAGAACGGGAGGAATTGATGAGATTTCCGCTCAGCTTGACGGCCAACCTGAGTACTTATATTGCAGGAAAGCGCCTTCATAGAATTCAGAAATTTCCTTTGGTCATGATGTTGGAACCGTTGCACGCGTGCAACTTGACCTGCACCGGCTGCGGACGCATTCGGGAGTACAAGGACACTATCCGCGACAAGCTGACCGTTGAGCAGTGCATGAATGCCGTGGACGAATGCGGCGCGCCCATCATTTCCATCTGCGGCGGTGAACCGATGATCTATCCGGAACTGCCGCGGCTGGTGCGCGAAATTCTGGACCGAAAACGGAACATTTACCTGTGCACCAACGGAATGTTCCTTCGCAAGAAACTGAAGGATTACCGGCCCACGTCACGCATGTTTTTCAATGTTCACCTCGACGGCATGGAGGAGACCCACGACCTTTGCGTGGAACGCAAAGGCGTGTTCCGCGAGGCGGTCGAAGGAATTAAATACGCCAAGGCGAACGGCTTTCAGGTGTGCACCAACACGACCATTTACAAACAGACCGACTTGAATGAAATTGCCGAATTGTTTGAGTTCCTGCGGGGTCTGGGAGTGGACGGGCACATGCTGGCGCCGGCTTATTCATACCTCGCCGTCCAGACCAAGGAAATCTTCATGTCGCGGCAGGAAATTCAGAAGAAGTTCCGCCTTGCCAGCCGCCTGCTGGAAAATTACGCCATTATGACTTCGCCCATTTACCTGGAATATCTGCGGGGTGAGCGCGAACTGGAGTGCACGGCCTGGGGCAATCCCACCTATAATCCGCGTGGCTGGAAGGGACCGTGCTACCTGATTACGGACGGACACTACGCCACTTTCAAGGAGTTTATGGACAGCACTCCCTGGGAAAAGTATGGGCCCGGCAATGACCCCCGCTGCGAGCACTGTATGGTCCACGTAGGTTTTGAAGCCTCTGCGGTGCTGGGGGCCAATCGTAATTTCCCGGACTCCTGGAAAATGCTGAAGTGGCAGTTCACAAATCCGAAGAATGGCGTTGGAGGCGCCCAGTACGGGGCAGGATACGCAGGATGATATCACTGGTGACAGGGGCTAGCGGCTTTGTGGGAAGCCACGTGGCGCGATATCTGCTGGATCGTGGAGAGCAGGTCCGCGTTCTGGTGCGCCCGCAAAGCAGCCTGAATGCGATTGATGGAATGCCTCTCGAAAAGGTTTACGGCGACCTGCGAAACCCCTCCTCCCTCGAACCGGCGGTTAAGGGAGCTGACCGCATCTTTCATGTCGCAGCAGATTACCGCCTGGGCGTATTGAACCCTCAGGAAATCTACGACGCCAACGTGGCGGGCACGAGAAACCTGCTGGAAGCCGCAAAGCGGGCGGAGGTCCGGCGTATCATCGTTACCAGCAGCGTGGCAACCATTGCGGTCGATCGCGGCGACACTCTCCCAAATGAGGAAACCAACGCCCAGCTCGAAGAAATGATCGGCCATTACAAACGGTCGAAGTATATGGCTGAGAAAGAAGCTTTGAGCGCCGCGCGCGCGGGGACGCCCGTTGTCGTGGTTAATCCTACCACCCCGATCGGCCCGGGCGACTGGAAGCCAACACCCACCGGGCGCGTCATTGTGGATTTCCTGAACGGCAGAATGCCGGCTTACGTGGAAACGGGCCTCAACTGGGTGCCCGTCGAAGACGTCGCGCGCGGGCATTGGATGGCTGCTGAAAAAGGCCGTGTGGGTGAACGCTACATCCTGGGCGGCCGCAACATGCGGCTGAAAGAGATATTGGACCTGCTGGCCAAAATCAGCGGGAGGCCCAGTCCCCGGATTCGGCTGCCTCATGCCGTGGCGATGGCCGCAGGATACGCCGATCAGTTTTTTTCGCGCGTTTTGAACCGCCAGCCGCGAATTCCGCTGGAAGGTGTCCGGATGGCCCGCCACAAAATGTTTGTGGATTGCTCAAAAGCTTCCGGTGAACTTGGTTTTGAGGCAGGCCCCATCGAACCAGCTCTGGAACGTGCAGTGGCATGGTTTGAACAGAACGGCTACGTGACCCTTGGCGGCGCAACCGCAGCTAGTTTTGGACAGGCTGCATAGGAAAAACCTGATGAGGGTTCTGGCAACATTTGCGGTTGATTGGGAATGCAAACCCTGGCTTCGCCTTGGGCGCTTCCGGGCGGATTGCGTGAATGGCCGCGTGTTCTGTGGAGAAATCGGCGGCCACAACGTCAGCGTAATCATCACCGGAATCGGGCCCGACAACGCAATGCGTTCCATTCGGAGCTTTGTGGATAATGCTCCCGATGTGTGCATCACTTCGGGCTTGGCAGGCGGCCTGAAAAATCAGCACCGGCCTGGAGAGATCCTGGCTGCGCGCTCGGTACGCGCAGAAAATAGCGCGCTGTCATTTGAAAGTGACGAAAGACTTTTCACCGCTGCCATTGAGTGCGGAGCGAAGCCGGTCGGCCAGTTTATATCCACGGGACGAGTGATCCGTACAGCGCAGGAGAAATCACACCTCGGCATTTCCGCCGATGCGGTGGACATGGAATCTTTTGCTGTCATGAAAGAAATGAGCAGCCTTGGAGTGCCGTGCGTTGCGGTGCGCGCCGTATCCGATTCCGCTGAGATGGATTTGCCGTGCGATTTTGCGAGCACGCTTGACCATTCGGGACGCATCAGGATGGTGCGTGTTCTGGGACAAGTCGCCGCTGACCCGCGGCGCGCGTGGCCGCTGGCACGCCTGGGAATGCAAAGCTCACGGGCCGCCGCATCGCTCGCACGATATTTGACCGCTTATGTCGGCTACCTGGGGGAAATTAAGGAGAAAATGGACTTCAGGGTCCAGCACGTCAGCCAATGACCATTGCCAGAGCAGAAACCGGAACTCCCGCGGCACTTCAGCAACAGGAAAAACTCATGTGGGCGGGAGTCTACCGCGGCCAGGGCCGCGTGGCCGCAGAGCAAGTACCGGTGCCGGAGATATCCGCCGGAGAAGTGCTGGTGCGCGTCCGCGCCTGCGGCATCTGCGGAACCGACATCAAGAAGATCAAGCACGGGTTCCTGCCTCCGCCGCAGATATTTGGACACGAAATCGCAGGAACGGTTGAGGCGGTGGGCGACGGGGTCCAGAAATGGCAGCCAGGCGACCGGGTTCTCACCTTCCATCATATTCCCTGCGGCGACTGTTTCTATTGCCGGCAGAAACTCTACTCACAGTGCCCCACTTACAAGAAGGTGGGCGTGACCAGCGGCTTCCGTCCGAGTGGCGGGGGATTTGCTGAATACGTGCGGGTGATGGACTGGATTGCGGAACGCGGAATGGTAAGGATTCCGCCTGACATCAGCTTTGAGGAAGCCGCGTTTGTCGAGCCGGTCAACACCTGCCTGAAAGCTATCTACAAGGCACGCGTCGAGGCGCACGACACCGTTCTGGTGATCGGACAGGGTCCCATCGGAATGCTTCTGATGCTGCTGGCGCGTGTCCACGTCGGAGCCAGAGTGATAACAACGGACCCGATGCCCTCACGCCGCGGGAAGAGCATCGAACTCGGCGCTGAAGGCTCATTGGATCCCTTGGGCGGAGAGCTGGAGCGCAGCTTGCGCGATTACAACTCCGGCCGCGGCGCTGACGTAGTTCTGGTTGCCGCCCCGCAAAAGGAACTCCTGGAGCAGGCCCTCAATCTGGCCCGCCCGGGAGGCCGCGTCTTACTGTTTGCTTATAATGACCCGCTGCTGCGCGTTGAATTCCCTGCTGCAACCGTGGGTATTGATGAAAAGGAAATTTTGGGTAGTTATAGCGCTTCATATGATCTGCAGGATGAGTCTGCCCGGCTGATTTTTGACCGCGTCCTGCCGGTTCGGGAATTGATCTCCCACCGGTTTCCACTCTCTCAAATTGAACAGGCTCTGAGCCTGGCAGCCCATCCTTCTGAGGAGTCTTTTAAAATAATACTGGTGCCCTAATGGATACTCATCTCAGCGGCGATATGAACGCCGCTGTGCTGTATGGTCGAGAAGACCTCAAAATTGAACGGATCCCCATACCGGATTTTGCGCCGGACGAAGTGCTGGTCCGGGTCAAAGTGGCCTTAACGTGCGGAACAGACCTGAAAGTCTGGCGGCAGGGCTACCACGCCAGGATGATTGTTCCTCCAGCCGTTTTTGGCCACGAACTCGCCGGGGTTGTCGAGGCAACCGGAAGTGAAGTGGGCAATGGCCTGAAGCCGGGATCCTGGGTCGTGCCGGCCAATTCCGCTCCCTGCAATGAGTGCATGTTCTGCCGGAAGGGCCAGTCCAACCTGTGTCACTCCCTGTTGTTTAACAATGGCGCTTATGCTGAGTACATCCGAATTCCAGGCCCCATTGTCCGGCAAAATACGCTGGAAATACCCGCGCACGTTCCATTTCGCGACGCCGCACTGGTTGAGCCGCTTGCCTGCATCCTTCGGGGAATTGAGGAAACGGGCATTCGCCGCGGCGATACGACGGTGGTTGTAGGGTGCGGGCCTATCGGGTTGAAGTTCATCCGCATTCTTTCCGTCCGCGGCGTGCGGGTGATTGCCCTCGGAAAAAGGAAGAGCCAGATTCGAGCGGCGGAGCAACTCGGCGCCTACGCGGCGTTCGATGTCTCGGGGTTGAAAAATCCGGTTTCAGCAGTTCGCGAACTCACCGAAAGCGGTCACGGAGCCGATTCAGTCATTGAGGCCGTCGGCATCCCCGAGACCTGGCAATGGGCCGTGCAGATGGTCCGCCGCGGTGGGACCGTCAATCTGTTCGGAGGTTGCCCGCGTGGCAGCCACGTACAGTTTGACCCTTCGGTACTTCATTATTCCGAAATCACCATTCGGTCTACTTTCCACCATACCCCGGAATTTATTCGCAAGGCTCTGGACGCCGTGGCAAAGGGCGAAGTCCGCGCTTCAGATTTTGTGACAGGCGAGATTCCGCTCGACGAATTGCCGCACTTCTTCCAGAAAATGAAGCACCGCAACGGCGAATTAAAGGTAGCCGTCATTCCCTAGGTTCCCGCGGGAAGGTGTACCCCAAGGCTGATAACTCAACAGGTATCAGGACCGGATAGGGTAACAGGGCGGGCTCTTTGTCTCCCAAGCTCCTCAAGGGATTTCTTCTGCCGTAATAGCCTCAAAAACAACCCAAAACCCTACCGCAATGATAATAAAGATGATAATAGCTTATCGGTGCAGGAAACATTGCAATTTCTTGCACATTTGTCTTGCCATACCTTGTATTGATCATCTGGAACTTGCCGAAAACGAATTCAGGATATATCCTAGGACGTAAGTTTTGGACGGCACTTTTGCGGAAACGCACGCGGGAGGGGGTTCCGCGCAATCACTGTGAAAGGCCTGGAACGGAATATATGTCTGGGCTGGCTCTAGAGAGCCAGAGAGATCCCTCCCACCCGGAAAGGAATGCGAACATGACCTCAATCCGCAAGCAAGCCGAACAGGTTAAGGTAACGCAGATGAACACTGGGCACCCCGTTTCTGTGCTGCTCCGTTATGCAGCCGAAATCACACTTCTACTGATCCTGGCCAGCAGTTGTGTCTATGCACAAGCTGCGGCCGAATACGGAGGCGCAACTTCCGGGATTAGCGGCAGCATTGCCGGGACAAACCTCATGAAGAACGTCCAGATCCCTGACATAAGCGGCAGCAAACCCTCCGTCCTTATGACACAGCCTTCGGACGCCGCTGGGGCAAACAAGAACTATATCTTCGATTCCATGAAACAAGGCTCGGTGGACGAGAACCGGAAGGAACTCGAGGCACAGGCGGGCAAGAATGCAGCCAAGCTGATGCTCAGGTCAAACCCGAGCCAGGCTGATGTAAAAATAGACGGAAAGCCTGTCGGGAAAACACCACTGCTGTTAGTGCTTTCCCCAGGCCAATATGACGTGGTGATGAACGGGAAGCGGATGGACCACGCAGAGCAGAAGATTGACCTTCTGCCGAAGGAAACGCGTGAGTTTCTGCTTCCTCTTAAACAACTCTACCCGACTACAGTCGAGATCCATCTGCACTAGAGAGCCGTGCAGATCCATGGGAGTTCAGTATGGGCGGACCAGTATTTGACAGGCAGGTTTTTGTAAAGAAGCAGGCGGCACCCAAGCCTTTTTCAAGGTCTCCGTTGCCTGGAGGGCTCATTCTCGTGCTGGTTGCCGCTCTTTCAGCTTTTGCGACCTACAGGTTTGTAAAAGCCGGCGGGAAGGAACCTTCAAACGCCGCGGATAAAGCTCAAATTGCAGAGCTCCAGACCAGGTTGAAGGCGACGCAGGACCGGGTGCAGGAACTCGAAAAGCGGCGCCACACCGCAGCCGCCAGGGGCGTGCCCCAGGAAAGCAAACCCATCGTCGCGAAACCTGACCCGGCACGCAATATTGCTCATGCTGAAGACGCTCCGCGTCATGAAAGTCCGCGGAAGGCGGAACCGAAACCTTCGGAAAAGTCTGCTGATGAAAATCCAGTCCAAAACCACCTGGCCGCCGGCAGCGCGGCATCTGTGCCTCCGCTCCACACCTCTTCTTCGAAGGCGCAGTCCTCTGCCACGGGCAGCCCTGCGATTTCCAGCAACGAATTGAACACGCTGCAGGGAAATCTGGCAGCTAATCATGAGGAATGGGAGGCGACGACAGATCGCCTGGGCAATGTCGTCGGCGAACTCGATTCCCAACGCTCGGCCATCCGGCAAACCCAGAGTGGCGTCAACTACCTTCTGGAAAGAGCGCAGCGCTCTGACATCTCCTTCTCTCTCACGAAGGGATCGGGCCTCCAGCATGTCGGCCCCATCGCCATGGAACTCGAATCCACCAGCGTTAAAGGTCAGCATTACAACATCCGCATGATGGTGGACGACAAGTCCGTCGTGTTGAAAGACCGTGCGCTGAATGAGATTGTACAATTCTACACTTCGCGCAGCAAGTACCCCCTCCGTCTGATCGTTTCGCAGATCAGAAGAGGAGAAGTCTCTGGAACTCTGGCCGTTCCTACAGGACTGAGCGACGAAATGAATAACGCTCATCTCCAGGAAAGATAATCAGTGTAGACGGCAGTGGATGCCAGCCGCCACAAGGTGTCCACTGGCTGCCTTCTTTAAGAAACTTTTGCCACGCCGCTCTGCAAAATCCTTGCTCCAAATCCTCGTAAACTTACGCGCATACAGATCCTCTTCTGCTCCCATTTGATTTGATCAGCTCCCCAACCTCAGTACAGATCTTTGACTTCCGCGCAGGAAATAGCGATAATCGCCGCCTTGGTCCCTTGCAGGCTTCGTCATAAAGTTAAGGCGCATCCAGAGCTTCGGGAGAGTCCGCCCATGAGCGTTCGTCGCATTTTGATGCCAGCAATTCTGGCGCTGTTTCTCTGTGCATTCCCTTCAATGAATTCCATCTCGAGGGAAGTCAATCCCGCGATCCTGGATCAAGATTGGGCAGCGCAGTGGATTGCGTGCCCGGGCAGCCCGCTTCGCGAATTCGGGGTCTATTACTTCCGCAAAGACTTTTCGCTTTCGGACCAGCCGCAGCACTTTATCATCCATGTGAGCGCCGACAACCGCTATCAGATGTTTGTGAATGGAGCACGTGTTTCTGCCGGGCCCGCGCGCGGTGACCTTTTCCACTGGCGATACGAGACGCTCGATATCGCCTCTCACCTGCTGACAGGCCGCAATGTAGTTGCGGCCATCGTGTGGAACTTTGCCGAGCTTGCTCCCATGGCTCAAATGAGCAACGAGACGGGCCTGATCGTGCAGGGTGATACGGCGAGCGAGTCCGCAGTCAACACCAACGCAAGCTGGAAAGTGATGGAAAGCCGCGCCTTCCGGATGATCCCGATCAATCCCAAAACAATTCCCTTCTATATGGTGGTTGGCCCCGGCATTCGCGTTGATGCCAGCCAGGTTCCATGGGGATGGCAAGATCTTGACTTCGATGATTCGGGGTGGAAGCCGGCAAAAACGATTGTCGAGGGCGGGCCGCGCGGAATTCAGGACAGCCACTCCCGCTGGATGCTGGTGCCCCGAACTATACCCATGATGGAAGAAAAGCTCCAGCGCCTGGCCAGTGTCCGAAGGTCACAGGGCGCCGAGGTCAGTGACAGCTTCTTGCAGGGGCACGCTCCAGTCACGATTCCGGCTCGCACGAGCGCTACGATGCTTTTCGACCAGAGCTTTGAAACCACCGCCTATCCGGAACTGGTGGTCAGCGGCGGCAAAGGGTCGGTCATTACCCTTACCTACGCCGAGGCGTTATGGAAAGGGCGCGAGAAAGGCAACCGGAACGACATTCAGGGGAAGAAGATTCTGGGGATGGAAGATGAGTTTCTTCCTGATGGAGGCCGGCAAAGAATGTTCCGCCCACTCTGGTGGCGAACTTATCGCTACCTGCAGGTTGCTGTGAAGACCGGCGCGGAGCCTTTGACTCTCGACGACCTCCGCGGCATCTTCACGGCGTATCCCTTTAAGGTGCATGCGAGCTTTGAGAGCGGCGATCCGACGCTCCAGAAAATGTGGCAGGTGGGCTGGCGCACCGCGCGCCTCTGCGCCCACACCACCTATATGGACTGCCCTTACTACGAGCGCCTGCAGTACGGCGGCGACACGCGGATTCAGATCTTGATTTCACTTTACATGACGGGCGACGATCGCTTGGCGAAGAACGCGATCGAGTTGTTGAATGAGTCGCGCATCCCCGAGGGCATCACGCAGAGCCGCTATCCATCTCACCTGCCGCAATTCATTCCGCCCTTTTCGCTGTTCTGGATCGGCATGATGCACGACCTCTGGTGGTATCACGGTGATACCGCATTTCTGCGGCAGTACCTTCCCGGCATGAGGGACGTTCTCGGCTGGTTTGACCACAGTGTGACTCCTTCCGGCCTCCTTGGCCGATTGGAGTGGTGGAACTTTGTTGACTGGACTCCGCAATTCAACGATGGCGTGCCGCCCGAAGAGGCGGACGGCCAGTCTTCGATCCTAACCCTGCAGTTTGCCGCAGCGCTCCAGAACGCCGCCGACCTGGAATCGACTTTCGGCAACAAATCTTTCGCCGAGCAGGACCGCGCCCTGGCGGAAAAGATTGCGCGCGCGGTCTACGAGAAATGCTGGGACCCTTCACGCGGGCTGCTGGCGGATACGCCCGCTCACAACAGCTTCAGCCAGCACGCCAACATTCTTGGGGTCCTGACC
>DATEKC010000049.1:0-13228 GCA_035277665.1 Terriglobia bacterium | reverse complement strand
CGTGTATACCGGCCATCTGGAAGACCTGATGGTGAAAGTGGTAGGAGAAGCGCTCCAGAAGCTTCAGCCGGCCACGCTCAGCCTGGGGCATGGAGAAGCTGATTTTGCAATCAATCGCCGCGTGGAAACGGCCGCTGGCTGGGTTGGGGGTGTCAACCGGGAAGGGCCGGTAGACCATAGCGTTCCGGTGCTGGTGGTTCGCAACCAGCACGGCAAGATTTTGGGCATCGTTTTCGGTTATGCCTGCCACAACACCACCATTGGTTCGGATTACTATAAGTTCAGCGGCGACTACGCAGGCTTTACCCAGCAGCGGCTGGAGAAGCGCTATCATAGCGCGGTCGCCATGTTTGTGCAGGGTTGTGGCGCGGACGCTAATCCCTACCCGCGTTGGACAAAGGGAGCGAGCGGAGTGGAGTTCGCACAGCAGCACGGTGAAGAACTGGCCCAGGCAGTGGAGAAGGTGGCGGGCGGTTCTCTGCTTCCGGTCGCCGGCCCGCTCCGGACTGCATTCAAAGTTTTCCCGGTCCGCTTCGCCGGCCCTCCGACCCGCGCGGACTATGAAGCACAGCTCAAGAGCAATGATATTTATGTTCGCAAGCACGCCGAGGATATGCTGAAGATTATTGACCAGCAGGGCCAGGTTCCTTCCAGCTACCCTTACTCGGTGGAAGTCTGGCAGTTCGGGCGGAGTCTCACCATGGTAGGCCTGGCGGGCGAGGTTGTGGTGGATTACGACCTGAAGCTTAAAAGGGAACTGGGTGCAGACAACCTCTGGGTGGCCGGATACAGCAACGATGTCTTCGCCTATATTCCCTCGGAACGGATCCTGAAAGAAGGCGGCTACGAAGGCGGCGGAGCGATGATCTATTACGGCCAGCCCGGTCCTTTCGCTCCCGGCATTGAAGAAACCATCATCGGCGAGGTCCACGAAGTGGTTGGAA
Organism: Terriglobia bacterium; assembly: GCA_035277665.1. Lineage (GTDB taxonomy): Bacteria > Acidobacteriota > Terriglobia > UBA7540 > UBA7540 > SCRD01. Next base: position 12,284 of record DATEKC010000049.1, on the reverse strand, counting down.
ACCTGCGGGCGCAGTCAAAAATGGCAACAAAAACCCCTTAGCTCGGGCAAAACGGAATTCGAGGGAGGAACTATGAAAAGCAATCTTACACGGCGTGATTTTCTGGGGGGCGCAGCGAGCGTCGCGGCAGGGCTGGCGATTCCTGCTACCGGCTTTGCGAAGGCGTCTCCAAAACCATCATCCTCTGCGGGCGCGGGCCTGGCGATTCTCGGCGGGAGCCCGGTCCGCACAAAGCCGTTTCCATCCTGGCCCGTGATCGAGGAGAACGACAAAAAGGGCTGGATGCAAGTGCTGATGACGGGCAAGTGGAACCGGCTGGACGGCCATTTTGCGCATGAGTTTGAAACCAAATGGGCCCAACTGCTGGGCGCCAAATACGGCCTGGCCACTGCCAGCGGTACGACGGCGCTGCTGACCTCGGCCAACGCGCTCGGAATCGGCCCCGGCGACGAAGTGGTCGTGCCGCCCTACACCTTTGTCGCCACGGTGAATATCGTTCTGCTGCAGCACGCTCTGCCGGTGTTTGTTGATACCGATCCGGAAACATTTCAGATCGACGCGCACAAGGTCGAGGCGGCCATCACCAAGCGGACGCGGTGCATTATTCCCGTCCACCTGGGAGGATCGGCCGCTGATATGGACACCATCCTCGACGTGGCGAAACGCCACAATCTGTTTGTTCTTGAAGACGCCTGCCAGGCGCACCTGGCGGAGTGGCGGCACAAAAAGGTGAGCACGCTGGGCAATGTCGGATGCTTCAGCTTCCAAGCCTCAAAGAATTTGAATTCTGGCGAAGGCGGGGCCATTCTCACCGATGATGCGGAACTCTACGAATACTGCCTGAGTTTCCATAATCAAGGCAGGGGGAGATATAACTCCGGCTTCGGCTACGTCCGGAACGGAGCGAATTTCCGCATGACGGAATTCCAAGGCGCGCTGCTGTTGCAGCAATTGACCCGCCTGGAAGAGCAAAGCCGCACCCGCACCGAGAATGCCGAGTACCTGACGAAGCAATTGAAGGAAATTCCCGGCATTTCGCCGGCCCGCATGTACGACGGCTGCACCAGAAACGCCTATCATCTTTATATGTTCCATTATGACAGCGCGCATTTTGCCGGCCTGCCGCGCTCGCGGTTTCTGAGGGCGCTCGAAGCGGAAGGCGTTCCCGCCTCGGGTGGATACACGCCGCTGAACAAGGAACCGTTCCTGAAGGAAGCCCTCGGCTCGCGCGCCTTTAAGGCCATTTACAGCCAGAAGGAACTTGCCGAATACGAGGAGCGCAACAACTGCCCTGAAAACGACCAGCTTTGCGAGAGAGCTGTGTGGTTCGAACAGACGATGTTCATCGGCCCCAAGAGCGACATGGACCAGATCGCCGAAGCCGTCCGGAAAATCCAGAAACACGCGAGAACCCTTGCGCGCGCTTAGGTGCAGTTCCATTCAAGATCGAATCATGATCAGAAGCATTTTGAATTTTGTGAGGGCTTTTAGAGCGTGAGGTTCATTCGCCGGCAGAATGATGACCTCGCCTCCCCGCACGGTTTGGGCCTTGCCCGATATGACGATCTCCGCATTGCCTTCCAGCAGGCAGACCGTTGCATCGTAGGGCGCGGTGTGTTCGCTCAGGCCCTGCGCTTCATCAAATGCGAACAGGGTTACCGTCCCCGCCTTCTTGTCGATGAGGGTCCGGCTTACCACCGAGCCTTCCTGGTAGTCAGCCAGTTCGGCCAGCTTTGCCGGTGTCGCAATCAGTTTTTCCAGCCGCCCGGATTTTCTGCTCTCTTCCATCACCCGCCTCCAATGATTGGCTTAAGTACACCTCTTGCGTTCGTTATGCATGCTCCGGTCCGGAAATTGTGAGCAGAAAGGAGCTCTCTTCCAGGGCTTCCACATTGTGAGGCAGTGCAGGTTCGAGCGTCACAAACGATCCGGCTGGAATTTCCACTTCCTGATCAGGCAAGCCCAGGCGGAGCTTGCCGGTCAGAGTTTGAATGGCGATAGTGCTGCCCGTCTTGTGACCCTCGATACGTGTTCCCGACTTCATCGCCGTCAGAACAATGCGAAGGTCAGGATATTTCGCCAGCGTCTTTGCATTCCGATGCGTAGCGGCGTAGGGGGCCTCCTGCTGAAGCTGCTTAGTTTCAGATGACAGGTCAAATCGGAGCACCGGCCCGGCAAGGCCTGGAACTGGATGTCCCGCCCGGCGGGAACTCGCGCCTGTTTCGGCTGACTGGTTTTTCCCGGTTTGCATTTTAGCCATGATTGCCTCCTTCTCGTTTATTGGATTCAAGTCTGGCCGCTACGGTTGGCGGGTTCCCACCGGTGGTCCTTTGCTTTGGAGAGCCCGCAGGCAGGAAGTCATTGACTCTGAAAAACAGCTTCCTGGTTAATGAGCAGCCTGTGCCGCGGCGACCGCGAATAATGATATCCCGGGCAGTAGATTATACCGTGCCATCGGCCTTTACAAGTCCGGGCAGGCAGGCCCAGGAAGCGGTTGTAGAGGTTGGAACCGAGGGCGGAACTCTGGGGCGGCGTTTTCTACCCCTTGTTCCCATAGGAGCTCAAGCGAGGCTGCTAATCCAAGTGGCATGGCTCCGCGGAATTCCTGCCCTTTGACTACTTACTGCCGGCGAGGCCGGGGAGAGGCTCGGGACTCGGCGGCAGCGGGACAGCCTCAGTTGTTTCGGGGAGGACCCTGGGCCGGTATCCGGTTCGCGTCCGAATGTTATATTTATGCAGCTTCTCGCCTGTTACTTCCACCGTAATTTTGCGCCATCCGCGGTTCGGATTCTGGGCTGGATAGTAGCTGATCGTGTAAAGGTGAGCCAGGTCGGCCCGGATGGAGGCAAACGCCTTCTCCTGGTCCTGCCAATGTCCGGCGAAGTAGGCCTTGCCGCCTGTGCTTGTGCTGATGCGCTTGAAGACGGCTGTCGAGAGCGGGTCTCGCTCTGCTTCCCGGGTGCTGATCATGTAGATCGGGATGCCCTCGGATTGCGCAAGTTCCCGGACATCCTCAGGTGAGACCATGCTGGCGTCATCGGGTCCGTTTGAGAAGACGACGACCACCCTTCGGCCGGAAAACTTGTCGGCATCCTTCAGCGTCCATAGCAGCGCATTGTAAAGCGCCGCGTCATCTCCAGCCACCGTGGAGCGAACGGCCTCCAGAACCGGCGTATGGCGATCGCTCAGCGGGCAGGCGCGGAAAAAGTCGCGGCTATAAGAATAGAAGGCTACTCGGTCTGCGCCATCCAGTGACCGGACAAACTGCGCAATGGAATCACGAGCCAGGGAAAATCCCCGGTACATGTAGTTGCTGGTATCAAACAGTATAAAAACGCTGGCGCCCGGTGCAGAGGGAGAAATCAGGCTCGACCCTGAAGGATCGCCAACGACGGCCTTGCCCAATCGAAGCACCCTGCCGCCCGGCCCCGAATAATGCACGCTTCGAGGCACACCATTCTCTTCACCGAAAGCTGCAATCTTTTCGCGAATACCGTCCTCATAAACCTGGAAATTGGCTGGACCCAGGCCGGTCACATACCTCCCTTTTTTGTCCGTTACCGCCACATCCAATTGGACCATGTTGACAGTGATATGGACGATCGTTACTTTGGAGTCCGGCTTCTGAGCTGCAGCCTCGAGGGGAGAAACAGCGAATGCCACGATGGAAAACAATGCGAGCAGGAAATATCGTTGTCCCATAGTTCACCTTTCCTGATGGTCCCAACTTCTTTAACAACCAGGAGGGCATGGCGATTTGCCTGCCCTCATCCAAACGGACCTCACAACCCGGAGCTGCTTCCCCCGCCGGGCAAAGCAGCCAACTTCCCTTGTTGAAACTCCTCTCCCGTTTCCCGCAATGAACGGAGCAGGGCAGGCCAATCATCGAGATAAGTAGCGGCGATGTTCTCAATCATGCAATAAGTCAGTTGCGGGACCAGAAGGTTTAACATCACAGGCGGATAACCCTTTTCGTCTGCCAGCCGTGCCCAATACAAGTTGTTGGATTCCCAGGATTCGGCCAGTAGCCGGCTCGAGTAACCCAGATAAGTGGGAAAGGGCTTCACATTAATCAGCGAAAGCGCATTAGTGTCTGCGAGCGCGGGATGAGGCACGCCAAAATCCTCCGACAACCGCTCCCAACTAACCTCCTTGGGAAATTGCTGGGCAAGCTGGTCCAGTTCCTTTTTGGCGTCCCCTCCCTCAGGGTCGACGGTGGGGAATTTTCTGCGAAACTCCGCTGCGAGGCAGAAAGTATCAGCCGGGGTCAAGCGGTTGAGCGCGGCGCTGGAACGTCCGTTGGTCAAATCTGCCTCAACCTGCCCAAATTGTCTGGGCAACAAGCGGTCCGAAAGGACGCCCATCACTTTTTCACGCAATTGAGGGTCTGTACTGGCGGCCTTCACCAGTTCATCCCCAAACTTCTGGTAGAGAGTGACGGCATGGAGCTCGTTCTTTGACACGGACCACCAGCGTGGAATGACCGCGGCGGTCATGAGCGTCGGGACGAGATCTTCCCAAATCAGGGATTGCACGTTATTGGGAATGATGAAGTTCTCTTCGACCTGCGCCAGAACGTAAGGCAGATTGGACAGCGAACCCACCAGGTGGGCCCCACCGCCGGCGGAAAGTCCGCGACCGAAGAGGTCGGGCGTTTTCCAGGAACGGTTCTCTTCCATGCTGCTCTTCCCTGAAAAATCGTGGGAGCGCACGAAGAGCGAATTGTTATAAATCATCTGGGCGCCCGGCGGTTCATAGTAAGCGTAGTTGAGTCCCACAAGGGTATCTCTCAGGAATGGGACCAGTTCTCCCGGGGCCGCTGCAAGCTTGGCGCGAGAGGGCCTGGTCTTAATGACCTTGGCCAAGTCTGTCCGCATCTCGCTCTGGAGGTGCTGATTTTCGTAGAGGCCCATGGACCATTCGGCCCGCTCACCTCTGGTAAACAGCGGTTTGGGCAACTGGAACTGCCGAAGCTCCGCCGCCAGCGGGAGCAAATTCACGGACGGAGTCCGGCCCTTCAACATGAGTTCCAACCCGTCGCCGAGTTCGAAGAGGGTGTCGAGAGACACCAGGCGCTGGGAGGCCATCATCAGGCGAATCTTGTTGGCCATGTCCAGCCTGACTTGCTTGCCTTCCGGGCTCGACTGCTCCGGGCCGGCAAGCAAATCAATGATTTGGCTCTGCGAAAGTTCAGGCCTGCCGGCGGCAGCCTCCAACAAGTGCCGCATCGAGACCCGGGCTGCCTGGTAAAGCTCAGCGTCCGATCGGATGGCGGAAAAGGGGGCGATCACTGCCTGCCAGGTCTCGTCCCAACTCGATTCCGGAATTTCGCCCTGCCTGGCCAGAATCTTCCACAGGCCCACATCGGCCTGAAAAATTCCTATGGCATCGGAGCGTAAAACCTGGCTGTGGATATCATCAATATCCTGGGCCACTTTAATGAAGTGGGAGATCGACTGATTGTCCAGGGAAAACTCAGAAAAAGTGGAATATTGGTCGCCAAATTTTTTGAAGTTGTCGCCCAGCAGCGCCACCGTCGCCGGAGCCAGGCGATCTTTAGAAGAACGCGCACGATCGATGCTGTTCACAGCTAGAAATGTTTGTAGAGGCCCGACATCCAGATTGAGGCGGGAAAAGGCAAACATGGCTTCCAGCAACCCCTCGGGGGTCTTCCACGTCGCAGTCCGTCCGGACCATAAGCGCACGACGTCGGAATGGTACTGGCCTTCAAGATCCTTCATTACCTGCTTCCACGCTTCCAGATTTCCTGGGACACGGGGCTCGCCGTTCGAATCCACTCGGATTCCGGCGGCGAGAAGCAATAAGCCTGCATCTGGCCTGAAGACCGGACGGGCCGGCCCGGGTGATGGATGATTTCCAACCAATGATTTGTAGAAGCGGGGCAGGATCTGAGGTTTCGACAGATATGCCTGCTGCTCAGGAGCAACCCGCGATAGCGCGTCAAAATAGGCCGCCAGCCACCCGTCATCTTTTTCCAGAAGGTGAATGACGAACCGATCCGGCGAGTTCGGGCTGACTCCGACCAGTTTTGCCCAGGCCGATTGAGCGGGCTTGCCGCCCGGAACCACAACGTGGCCGGACCGGATGGTGATCTGGGAGCCGTAGAAATCGAGGACTGGCGCAAGAGGCATGAGATTCTTAAGCCCGGGGGACTGCCTCAGATAATCGCAGGTATTCTTGTCAATCCGCGTCATGGCCCAGTAAAGCCTGGCCAGGTGCGGGTCAGAGATGATTGCGTCAAGGAGATCGTCCTTCCTATTCGGGTCCAGCGCTGTCCAGTCACCCTGAGTGAACAACACCGGAACCTCGAAAGTTCCAAACCCGTACTCAAACGGCTCGCCTCCACGCAGGGTCTGTTCCAAGGCCGTCAGAGGGAATCCTGAGTCGTCGGTGAGGAAGGCTCTTTCACGGTCGGATGTCGCAAGGGAAGTCTCAGGTCCACAAGGGCTTGCCAGTTCGTAACCGAGGGCCTTCAGCAGCGGGCCGGCCTGGTCACAACTACTGATGCGAATCACCTGTTTTGGGCCGGCCAGCGCCACTAACTCCCTTGCCTGCTGGATGTAGTCCTTTAAAAGGACCAGATACTCGGTTGAACTCGGTTTCTGGCCTTTCCGGTTGTACGTGTAGCCTTCCACTGCCACATTGTGTGCCAGCAGCGGAAGCACTTCATCTGGTGGAACCTGCTGGCTGATTGCGGCCATTCGCAGGAAGGAGCGCCGAGTGCCGGGAATATTTATGGTGGTTAAGGAAGACTGCGCCGGATTCGATCCAGTGTGGGATGGATTTGAATCGTGGCTCCGGGGACTACCACTCATCCCCCAGGCGGGAAGCAGAATAACAGTGACGACCAACACGGATCGGAGGAACAAAGGTTTCATCACAGGCCCTCCTCACTGAATTCCGAAGCTGTCAGTTTCTCGAAAGACTACCTCTTGCAAGGAATGAGGAGACAATCTCACATCGGCCAGCGGCAAGCTTGCCGATCTTTGGCGCGAAAGGTACGCACTCAAATGTAATGCGGGAACAGCCCCTGCATTCCTCCCAGGTCAAGGGAATATTCTGCAATCTTGCGTTTGAGCTGCCTGGATGGCACCAGTATATGCTCAGGCTGGCGCCGAATCAATCTGAATCCATAGCTCCCCTATCCCGACGACCCGAGACCAACGCTCCCAGCCCTGACAGAAAGGATTGCCTGGCCCCGGATGCCGGACCGAGGTGAGGGGTAAAAGGCTGAATTTTCTGTATTTTTGTGCACCCGCGGCAGGCGCGCCGCCTCCAAACCGCTGCCGGCCAAATGCAGATTTGCAGGATGGCGGTTGTGCGGCGGTACCCTCAGACCCGTCATCCCGGGCCGGTTCGCCCCCGACTCGGGAACGGCCCCGAATGAGGTGGGGTAGCGCGACCGCCGGCCTTGCGGTCTGCTGATTTTGTGTCAGGGGATAACTGCTCTTGACCGAGTGAAAGAAAAAAGCAGGCCCCTCGATCCTGCAAACGACCTCGCCCTGGGGAATGACGTTTGGCGGCCCTTTCCAGCAGCCCCCTCTGGCTGGTGTTCCTCGATTTTCATAAATAGAGAGACTAGCTGGTCCGTCCTGGAAAAGCTGCGAAGCATTTTCCCTGAAGCGCTTATCGCGTTCAGCAGTCTGATCCATCGCTTTTCTTATCACCGTCAGAAAATTAATTTATCCAAAAGTTTTTTATCATGCGAAATATAACTATTAATTGGACAGGAAATACCCTTTCTCATTATGGTAGTCACGCTGGCCGGGGCGTAATGCCAATTACGTGGGAAGGAGCTGTTATGAAACTCTCGCGGCTTACGGCAGGGCTCCTGGTGGTCTTCATGGCAGTCGTCATAGGTTGTTCCCAGCTAAACGCACAGGAGCAGGCTGGGAGCGCCAAATCAGACACGTCAGCAAAGATCGATGAACTCCAGAAAGAACTGGATGCGCTCAAGGCGCAAATTGACCAGTTGAAGAAAGCCCAATCGCAGAAGGAAGCGGCGCAGGTTGCAACTGCCGCAGCCGTGACGGAAACACCCGCTGCTCCAGCCGGCGAACCGGCTTTGGCTGAGAGGCTGTTTAACTCCACAAACATCCGCGGATCTGTAGATGGCTACTACGGCCTTGATTTCGAGCACCCCGCAAGCCATCTGGCGGGGCTCAGAGTTTTTGATAATTACCAGAACCAATTCTCGCTGAATCTCGCTGAGTTCGTTATCAACCGCGCCCCGGACAAAGATACGCCCTTGGGCTATAACGTGACTCTCGGATTTGGCAACACCATTCATGTTGTCAACTCGCTGGAGCCCGGCGGCGAAAACTATGCTCAAAACGTTGTGCAGGCTTACCTTTCCTACCTCGCGCCGATTGGCAAGGGGCTGCAGATTGATTTCGGAAAATTCGTAACTCCGGCGGGCGCGGAGGTCATCGAGTCTGTTCCTGGCTGGAATTACAGCCGCGGCGTCCTGTTCGGGTACGCCATACCCTTTTACCACTTTGGCCTTCGGGCGGCTTACACCTTTAATCCCAAGGTTACCCTGACGGGATATCTGGTGAACGGCTGGAACGACATCGTGGCAGTCAACACAGGCAAGACGTATGGCTTCAGCCTGGCTTTGACGCCCAATTCAAAGATAAGCATTACGCAGAACTACCTCGGCGGGCCGCAGACCCCCGGCATCAACGCCCACTGGCGGAACCTGTCTGACACCGTGTTCCAGTTGAATGTGACCAAGAAGCTGTCCCTCCTGGAGAACTTTGACTACGGATCCGGCGACATGATTCCCGGCGTAAATTCCGTCAAGTGGAAGGGGATCGCAACCTATGCCAGGTACGCCTTCAATGACCAGTACTCGTTTGTGGCCCGGTACGAATACTACGATGATCTCAACGGGTTTACCACCGGAACAGCGCAGCATATCAACGAATACACCGTCACCTTGCAGCGCGCCTTCGTTCACGATCTGATCAGCCGCCTGGAGTTCCGGCGCGATATGTCGGACGTGCCGTTTTTCCCGCGCGGGGCGGCAGATCTGGCGAAAAACCAGAACACGCTGGAGTTGGGCCTGATGTACGTCTTTAGTCTCCACGGCTCCGAGTAAGTCTCAAGGCCTCCTGAAATTAGACAAGCAGTTTCTGGGCAGTTTGCAATCACGGAAAGATAAGGAAGTTATGATAAAAATTTCAGGGCGTTAAGCGTGGCGTGCGACGATGAGCAGCAGCGCGAAGATAACAATTGGGATGAGAATGAGGATGATATAAAAAAGGACCCGTCGAAGCAAAGGCGAGCGCCGCCGCTTCCATTCGTGGAGCTCGGACCGATCAGCCGCCCCGATCTGGTCCTGATGCTGGAGGTCCCATGCGAACTCGCCAGCGCTGGCATACCGGTTCCTGGGATCACGCTCGATGGCGCGATAAATGATTTCCTGTAACTGAGGCGAGATTTGGGGGTCAATTTCACGGGGCGGGACGGGATTGTTGAGTAATCGGTCATTCATGATGACAAAGGCGTTGGGACCCGTGAAAGGAACCTTCCCGGTCAGCATTTCGTAGAGCATGACTCCAACGGCGTATAGGTCGCTGCGGAAGTCACCTCGCTTCCCTTTGACCATTTCCGGACTGATGTAATCCGGCGTCCCCATCACCTGTGAGAGCTTGGAGAACGTCAGTCGTCGCGCGCCGGCGCTGGCGGCAATTCCAAAGTCAATCAATTTGATGCGATCGTCAGGCCCGACCATGATGTTTTCGGGCTTCAGGTCACGGTGTGCAACACCCTGCTTGTGGATATAGCTCAACACTTCCAGAATTTCGAGGGCAAAGTGGATCGCGCGATCGGGAGGAAGCTTGTGCTGCTCGTCGAGAATCTTCCGCAGCAGCTTTCCCTCCGCATACTCCATGACCATATAGAGACGGCTGCGCCCATCGGACGGAAACACTTTCATGACGCTGGGGTGGTCGAGCTTCTTGCCGATCTCCTCCTCGCGATGGAAGCGGTCAAAGTATAACGCGTCGCTTTCCATTTCAGGGTGAGGGACCTTAATCGCGACCTGGCGGTGGGTCTGGAGATCGGTAGCGAGAAAGATGGACGCCATCCCGCTTCGAGCGATGACGCTCTCGATCCTGTAATGGTCGAGTGTGTCGCCAGGATGTACTGGGTTCATCATGCATGCAGATTGGAAGCGAAGCCGGCGGCGTTCAGCTCTTCAGGAGAGTTTGTAGGGCCTCCCGCGGTACATTCCTACATGCTCTACGTCCAGGATGCGGATCAACTGGACGCTGATATTATCGCTCCCATCGCGCTGGTTGGCAAGCGCCACCAATTCCCTGGCTGCAGCGTTCAGATCAGGATAATGGCGGACAACTGCCACAATATCCGCCGGGGGCACAGAACCATGCAAGCCGTCGGAACAAAGCACCAGAATGTCGCCCGAAAGAAGCACACGAACGTCCGTCTCGACGTTGACGAACAGGCCGGCGCCAAGCGAGCGGCTCAGGATATGACGCCCCGGCGCCTCTGCCGCCTCGCGATCGGAGAGCACCCTCAAGCGGATTTGCTCATTCACAAGCGTGTGGTCCCGCGTAAGGGCCATGGCTTGATTGTCACGGACAAGGTAGCAGCGTGAGTCTCCCACGTGCGCAATGACCGCCGTGTCATATCGCAGGGCGCAGGCAACCAGGGTGGTCGCCATCCCGGTTCCCTCCCGGCCACCTACCGTCGCGGCCTCCAGCACGCGGTGATTGGCCTCCTGCACCAGGCGCGGCAAAAGAGCGGAAAGGGGCTCATCCGCAGGAACAGAGCGAAAGCCGGCCAGCAAAGCCTCCACCGCAGCCCGTGAAGCCACCTCGCCGAGTGCCTGCCCGCCGACTCCGTCAGCCAGGGCAAAAAGCCAGCCGTGCGTCCGCGCTTGTGCCGGGTTTCCAGGAACCACATGACCGAGGTAGTCCTCGTTTCCTTCGCGGACGCTTCCTCGGTCACTCAGTTCACCAAATTCCAGATCGAGCATAAGACTCTTCTGGCAGCTTTTCGCTGGGATAGCTGAGGTAAAGAACGAGCAAACTCGAGGCCGCCCGTTCACACAACCCGTTTTAGCGCATCAGTTCAAGCCTCTGCGCTGCGAGTCCGAACCAGCGTGGTCCGCCCGGTGGCTTTGCTGGAGCGGAGGAAGTAGATACCGCCATATATGGCCCAGACCAGGGCGATTCCGAAAGCGAGTAGAGGTTCCTTCACCGTGCCATATCCCAGGAATGGTCCAACCAGGTAAAAGCCCATGCAGGCCAGATTGGCGACGAGGCCAAACACAGGGATGATCAGGTGGCGGACCAGGCTGAACCTGGGATGCCTGTGATAAGCCACAATGCAGATCAGGCAGCTCAAAGCGTACAGGAGGAACGTGCCGAAATTCGATGCCAGGGTGACCGTGAGAAGCGAATTGGGCATGGACGCCATGGTGGCATGGCTGGTGTATCCGAAGCTCGACCAGAATCCATGCGGCAAGGCTTTGATCGCGGCATCGCTCATTGCGCCGGCATCGCCAAAGGCGAATGCCAAAGCAATGCATCCGACAGCGGCAGAAATCCCGGCCAGCGTCCAAATGGCGCGGTGCGGAGTAAGCTTTTCCGAGTGCAGCAGGCCGAAGTGCTCAGGCACTTCATTGTCCTTGCCCATAGCGTAAGTCACCCGCGCCCCGGTGTTCATGCAGGAGAGGGTGGTCCCGATTATCGCCAGAAACACTGTAAACGCCTCTACAAGCATGAATATCCTCCCATGCCCGGGGCCGAACAGGGCATCGCCCACGACGATCATCATGTCCCCAATAGGCGCGGCCGACCCGGCGGCGTTTTGCATGGTATAGCCGCTGTTTAAGAAGTAGTTTGCGGCAAAATACTCGAAGAGATAACAGAACGCTCCCTGGACCAGCAGTGAAGTAATGACCGCGATAGGAACGTCGTGCTTCGGGTTCTTTGCCTCCCCGCCCATTGAAGTGACCGATTCAAAACCCACCAGGATCAGAATCGCCACAGTGGCCTGCAGAAACACCCAGCCCCAATTGTGGAAATCGACGACCGAAATCGCAGAGGAATGAGTCAGGAAGTTACCTGACGCATCGCGCTGAGGATAGCTGATCTTGTAAGGAATTGGTTTGCCCGCAGCGTCGAGCTTGGGCTCAGGAACGCCTTGAGAGTTCCTCACGATTGCTTCCCGTGCTTGGCCGTCCACGACGGTTGGTTGCGTGGCGAACTCGTAGTTGTAAGCCTCGCCCG
>DATEKC010000048.1:0-22728 GCA_035277665.1 Terriglobia bacterium | reverse complement strand
GTTTCTTGATTTGTGCCATTTCCCCTTGCCCCATCCATCAAAATAAATTCCGTGGGAGTTTATCACAAAATCCTGTTCCAGGATTCGGGCTGCCGTTGAAGTCACGGATTTTCAACTGCAAGAGCAAGATTTTGTTTTGTTGCATATGAACGCCCCTGTCTGGGTCATTCTGCCTAAAGGTTTGGATGTCACATTTGTTCTGCGCGTTGTGGCTCTGGTGTTTTTTTCACTCCTGCGTGCCCGATGTCATCCGAAAAAATCGGCCGTTCCGGCGTTGCCTGAAGGCGGAACTCCGCTTTGGCCTTTCGTTGCCGGCTGCGCGGGCATGCTAACATTAATGAATATGGAAACGAGTACGAAACGGCCGCTGGAGCGTTCGTTGTCCGGCCTGGCCCGCCTGATTTTGATTACAGCGATTGGCCTGCTTGCGATCAGTTCTTCTCCACTTTCTGCGGCGGAATTGCAACCGAAGACGCTGAAGGCCTTTGATCGATACGTTGCCGCGGCTGAGGCGCGCATGAAGCGCGATGAGAGCCACCCAAACGACTTTCTCTATATCGAATCCCTGCCCAAGCCGCAGTATGATGCCGCGATAGCAGCGCTCAAACAGGGTCGCGTCCATGTCGAGCAGGTGCGCACGAGCAACAGCAATGGGAAGTCCATTGACATCCCTGACGGCATGATCCACCACTGGATTGGGGATGTTTTCATTCCCGGAAGGTCCGTGACCTCGGCCCTGAATGTGCTGCGCAACTACGACAACTTCAAGAACTTCTACAAGCCGGAAGTCATCCGTTCACGGCTGGTCAAGCGGGAGGACGAAGATGACTACAACGTTTATCTGCGCCTGCAGAAGCAGAGCATCGTGACGGTCACGCTCGATACGTGGTACCAGATCCATTTCACGCCTGCCGGCAAGAACAGCGGATACAGCAGGAGCGTTTCAACGCGCATCCAGCAGGTGGATGACGCAGGAAAGCCGAGCGAGCACCTGGAGCCGGCGGGGAACGACAGCGGCTACCTTTGGCGCATCAACTCTTACTGGCGCTACCAACAGCTCGACAATGGCGTGATTGTCGAGTGGGAATCGATTGCGCTCTCCCGCGACATTCCGTTTCTGGTTGCCTGGTTTGTAAATCCTTTGGTCCGCAACATAGCCCGAGAGGCCGTGACCGACATGCTGACAGCGACACGAAAAGCGGTGCTGGCGGATTCTGCCCCGAGCCGGCAGCCGGCATCCTCGCGATGATCCTTCGTGGCTTTTAGCCGCTTGCCCCTGATTCCGGTGAGGCGAGCCTGATAGAGGGAACCTAGAATCGAGGCCGGCTAGGACTTCTTGCGAATCAGGCGATCGAGGCTTAAAGATCCGCCTCCGGCCACAAAAAGATAGAAGAAGACGAAGCAGTAAACCACAGCCAGTTCGCCGCCGTTTTGGATGGGGAAAAAGCCCCTGGGAAAGTGAGTTCTGAAATAAGCCACGGCCATTTCGCCTGAGAGCAGGAACGCCACAGGGACGGTGAAAAGTCCCAGAATCAGCAGCATTCCGCCGAAGCATTCCAGCACACCAGCCAGCCCGAACAATGTGAACAGGTTTGTGACTCTGTGGCCGCCGACCAGCCCGAAAAGCTTTTGAAATCCGTGCAGACAAAACGTGAAACCCACCACGATTCTCATGATGGAACGCATCCAGGGCTCAGCCGATCGAACTGCAGTCAGACGGGCCATACGCTTGCCTCCTCAGAGTTTGGCGATTTCCCCCTTCCTTCTTCGTTTAACAGAAAGACGGCCGGAGCGCAACTGGTTGGGCTCCGGCTAGGACCTTTTCATTGTTTCGGGAAAAAGGGAAACAGCCTGCGGATTTCGGCATCGGTGGGCTGGCTGCCGTACTCGGTAATTTCGAAGGCTTCGGCGTGCCGGATGGAATCCGCCTGGGCGCCATACCATTTTTTCAGTGACGCCTCCCATGCCGCCGGGACGCGGTCAGGACGCTGGCTGCGAAGCCACTGCTTGCGTGCCGCGGGGTCTTTCGGCACCTCGCCGAGTTTACCATCGTGCCAGGGCAGCCACTCGTAAACTTGTGAGACGTGCGCGTCCAGCATGTCGATCTTTTTGTCATACACGTCATCAATGGAGACCACGATGTCGGGCCGGAAAGGCTGCGGCCGCTCGAAGCCGTCTGAGTAATAGAGAAAGACCGGGTTCTCGCGCAGGGCTGGGACATCGGTAACGACGTTGGGCACGGTCACCATGTAGGCGGCGTCCTGCACCACGATGCCCGTGTTCCGGTGGTCGGGATGGTAATCGTTGGGGCGGGGCGAAAGAACGATGTCCGCACGCCATTCACGGATTTCCCGGATTACCTGGCGGCGCACGGCCAGCGTAGGCTCCAATTCCCCGTCGTGGTTGTCGAGCACGTCGTAAACGATTCCAATGCGCCGGCCCGCCTCTTCTGCTTCTGCGCGGCGGCGCCTGGCCAGCGCGCCTCCGCCATCGGAAAAATGTCCTGAATCGCCGTTGGTGAGCGACACAAACTTGACCAGATCACCGTGCGCAGCAAACCTGGCGGCAAGCCCGCCGGCTTTGCCATCGCAGTCGTCGGGATGGGCGCCGAATGCAATCACGTGCAACTTCCCATAGGTTTGAGCATCCAGTGGCGCAGCAAGCATCATGAACAACGCCAGAACCCACACCATAGTTGTCACCTCGAAGGACAAGGATATGCAACACATACCCTGATGCCCACTCTGAGTCAAGTGCAGGCGTCACATTAGGGCAACGGGAACGTGCCTGCCCCCGGGGGAGTCTCCGGCAGACATGCTGGCAGCGCACCAGAGTTATACTGGGGGGCATGCCCAAGGTCAGCGCGGGGTTGCTGATGTACCGAATCCGCGGAGGCACAGTGGAAGCCTTGCTCGTACACCCTGGCGGCCCTTTCTGGAAAAAGAAGGATGCTGGCGCCTGGACTTTGCCCAAAGGCGAAGTCGAGCCCGCAGAAGATGCCCTTGAAGCCGCCCGCCGCGAATTTACTGAAGAGACAGGTCTTAACCCCCAGGGAGAATTTCTCTTGCTGGGGGATGTTGTGCAGAAGGGCGGGAAAATTGTTCGTGCCTGGGCGTTTGAGGGTGATTGCAGTCCTGCGGCTTTGCGCAGCAATACTTTCAGCCTGGAATGGCCGCCGCGGTCCGGAAAGAAACAGGATTTTTCGGAAATCGACCGGGCCGATTTCTTTCCGTTGGAAGAGGCAAGAAAGAAAATCAACCCTGCACAGGTTCCACTGATCGAGGCGTTAAAGGGGATTGCCGGAGGAAAACTTAAAAAGACCCATTGAGGGGTTGGTCTCCATCACTCAATGCCCCAAAGGGAGCGAAATCGGTCAGATTAAGGGCAAAAGCATCTCCCGCCAGGTCAAATTGCTGAAAACCGCCTCATTTTTTACTTCGCTGAAATGGCCTATTCATTATATTCTATAGTTCCAGGTTGTCACGGACAGGATCGCTGCCTTAAGCATCGTAATCCGGACGTTACATTGATGAATGTCGGTGAAAAAGCCCCTCTTGAGATGGGCCGTTGGCGGTGAGCCTTGAAAGGGGCACGGCCTTTATAGAGGCTGCGCCCGGACCGGTTGAAACTGAAAAGCTTTTCACGGTGAGTGCTGGTCGCATTGGTCCGGCTGGCCCGTTGGCTTCACTGGTCGAGGCGTGGGAATGGCGTTCCCACAAAAACCAAATTCCGGGAGCATCTGGGCGCAGGTTGCGTTCTATTCGAGTCTCGGTTTTATTATTCCCGGGGCCGTTGTAGGTGGCGTACTCCTGGGATGGTTTCTCGATGAGCACCTGCACACATCGCCCCTTTTTATTATATTAGGAGGTGTGGCAGGAGCTGCGGGGGGGATTATCGAGATCCTCCAAATTCTGACGCGGACAGAAAAGAGTGCAGATCGGGACAGTGAATCCGACCGCTCTGGAAGAGGCTGAAGCGCGGCTGCCTCGATGGATGGTGGCCATTGCCGGCTTGGGATGCCTCGTTTTTCTGGCGCTGGGCCGGGGACTGATGGCTGCCGCTTTTATCCTGGGAGCGGGAATTTCCATCCTGGGTTATCTCTGGCTGGCGCAAGCCGTGAAGGCTGCGCTCAACGCCAATGAAAAAGGCGTGCCCAGGCGCGTCCTGGTAAACCTTGTTCTGCGATATCCTGTGGCATTTGGAGCTGTGCTCCTCTTTTACGAGACGCACTGGCTTCCTTTCACGGGGGTGCTTGCCGGGTTATTTGTGCCGTTTGCCGGGGCCCTTATGGAATCGCTGAACCTGCTGCGAAAGTTGAGTCGGACGGAACACTATGGAGCATGAACTCTGGTTTACAGCCATTCTGAATAAGCTGTTTGCATACGTGATCACACCGCTGCTGGTGGCGATTTCGCGCCTTCCGGACCTGGCTTTTGTGCGCCCCGCTGACCCGCTGCACCCCATCCCCAATTATGTTGCCGGCGAAGTCCTTGTGCTCCTGGTGATTGTCGTGGGGACGCTCATCCTTCGGAGAAATCTCTCCGTGGAGAATCCCGGGAAGCTGCAGATGTCGATGGAGATTTATTTCGATTTTACCCGCAACCTTGTGGATGAAGTGGTTGGGCACAGCGGCCGCCGCTACGTGGCCATGGTCGGCGCGCTCGGCCTGTTCATTCTGCTGTGCAACATTGAAGGTTTGATTCCTACACTCATCACTCCCACGGCGACCGTTTGTGTGCCTTTCGGATGCTCGGTGGTGGTCTTTCTTCATTACAACTACCACGGTTTCCGCGTGAAAGGGATTTTCGGGTATCTCCGCCATCTGGGCGGACCGATGGTTTTGATCTCTCCGCTTTTCTTTGTCGTCGAGGTGTTCAGCAACGTTCTCCGGATGCTTTCCCTGACCGCGCGTTTGTGGGCTAACATGCTGGCCGGCGTGGCGCTGCCGATAGTTTTCGCTTCGCTCATCCCCATCGGTGTTCCGGGGTTGTTCATGGGATTGCACGTTTTTGAATCGTTCCTCCAGGCCTACGTCTTTATGATTCTGCCGGCGCTTTATATCAGCCTGGCGACTTCTGAGGAGCACTAAAGTAAAGTTGCTTGTTCTAAATTTGGCTTTATCCGCGAGCGTGAGGCCTGTCCTGCCCCCGCGGTGACAGGTAACCACCCACTGGCGGAAATTTCATAGGGCTCTCCTGAAGCAAGGAGGAGGGTTCCAGGAGGTAGTAGATGAAAGCGAAAGTGCTTGGTTTGATGACCATGGTGATCGGTTTGCTTTACACCATGCCGCTGCTTGCGGCGCAGACAACCGGTGGCTCGGGCGGCGGTGGCACCGATTGGGTGCCGATTGGCGCGGGCATCGGAATGGCGATCGCCTCGGGACTTTGCGGATTGGGACAAGGGCGTGCCGCTGCGGGCGCCTGTGAAGGTATGGCCCGCAACCCTGGCGCCCGGCAGGGAATTTTTCTGTTCCTGATTTTGGGACTCATCTTCATTGAGTCACTGGCCCTCTACACGTTTGTGATTATTTTTATCAAGGTGAAGTAGGGCAGTCAGGATTGAGTCCGCGAAGGCCTCGTGGACCTGCCTATGGCGACCGCAAGCCGTCAAAGCCTGCGTAACAAGGCTGTGGTTGGTGTGACAGGGCGCCTTTGAATTTGCAGCCCTATTCACACCGGCGGTCATTCTTGTAAGAGTTCATATGTCCCGCGTGTTTTCGCAAATGGTGGGAGGCACTGGCCTCCCACTTATTGCGTCTATATTCAGGTGTCCTTCAACGGGCCCGTCCTCTCTCTGGGTTACCGTGGCAAGGCGTATGATCCGCATCCGCTGAGTTTTCTATTGCCTTGCGGCGCCGGCGCCGTTACTATTTTTGTAAGCTTGGGCTGGCAGGGAATCGCGGGGTGCTTCGGGAGTCCGAAGCATGGTGTGTGGCTTTAACACCGAAATCGAGTTTGAGGGAACGCGTTTTCACGTTCAGACTGAAATCCGGAAAGTAGCGGATATCGAAACCGCCGTGTACGTCAAAGGCGCGGTGATCCATTCGCTCAGGACCTCGCACCCCGACTTATCCACCGCAGAAGAAGGCCGCGAGAAGCAGATTATGCAACGGCTGGAAGGCCAGCACCGGCAAGTGATTGAGCAGATTCGCGCGGGTGAGATCAGGCCACGGTCCGTTCCGGCTTCCATCGCAAACCCGCCCGGTCACCTATGATTCTGCAATTGAACGGCGAGCAACGCGAAGTTCCTGAAGGCCTGAATCTGGCAGGACTGGTCGAGTTGCTGGAACTTCCGGCCGACCGTGTTGCCATCGAGCGCAATCTGGAAGTTGTGAAGAAAGCAGACTGGAACGAGACCCGGCTGGAAAACGGCGACCGGCTTGAGATTGTCCGGATGGTCGGAGGCGGCTCGACCGGCCCTGCCCAGACGGGTTCCGGGGACTGTCCATGCACCCCACTGTAACCAGCACTTCCGGGCTTGTTCTTGTCACGCTGCTCATCAAGCTGGGCGTCATCGCCTCACTGGCCAGCATCATTGCCCGGTTTGACAAATTTCGCCGGCTGCTGCTGGTCGAGATCCGAACTCCCAAACAAAAGCTGCTTTTTGCCGCCTTCCTGGGCGTGCCTTTCATGCTGGGCGTTTTGACGCGCCTGGTGGCCGGCTATCAGGGCGGCGACCTCAGCCTTGAGATCACGGTGATTGGCGGCCTGCTGGGCGGGACCATGGTGGGGCTTGTCGTAGGCATGATGGTCAGCCTCCCGGCGCTCCTCATTCCCCACATTGTGTATGCCTCTCCGGCTGGAATCCTTCCAACCAGGCTTGAACTTCTGGCTGTTCCCATGGCCGTCCTCTACGCGGTGGTGGCCGGCTCGGCCCGCTGGCTCTGTCCCAACAAGGAGGAGGTTTGGAAGTTCTCCCCGTTCATCGACCTCAGCCTCTATCGGTCGATCAAGCAGCGGTTCAAGCAGCCTTCCATGGACTGGCAGGTTCTGTTCTTTCTGGTTTGCGTAGCATTGGAACTGTCGCGGATTGAAGTCGGGCGAATTTCAAACGGCAACCTCTTCTTTCTGAATCCGCCGGGCCTGTGGACGGAAATCCTGGTTCTTTTTGCCACGGTGATTGCGGTGGCGCTTCCATTGCGCATCTGGAACAACACGCGCATTGAGCGGAAACTGGAAGAGAAGGAACGAAGCCTGATCCAGGCACGCATGGACAGCCTGATCAGCCAGATCAACCCGCATTTTCTTTTCAACACGCTAAACACCGTCTCATCGCTCATCCGTCTGGACCCGGACACTGCACGCAAAGTACTAGTGAAGCTCTCCGGCATCCTGCGGCGGAGGCTCAGGACCCAGACGCACTTTGCGCCCTTTCGCCAGGAGCTCGACTTCATCGCCGATTACCTGGATATTGAGGTGGTGCGCTTCGGACGCGATAAACTTCGCGTGGTGGAAGAAATCGATCCCGCCACCCTGGATGTGATTGTTCCAACCATGATCCTGCAGCCGCTTGTGGAAAACGCCATTCGCCATGGCATCGGCCCCAAAATCGAAGGGGGGACCATCACCTTGCGCGCCACCCGCGGTAACGGCAGGATCGCCATCGATGTCTGTGACGACGGCCTGGGAATCCCCAAGAACCGGCTGCCGGAAGTCTATGCTTCCGGAATCGGGATGATGAATGTCCAGGAGCGGCTGAAGGTGCTTTACGGCCAGGACTTTTCCATGAAGGTCGAGAGCGAACCCGGAAAGGGGACCACTGTCCATTTTGAGTTGCCGGAGGTGGTGACGGCGGAGGACGCGGTTTCCGTTGAAGCGGCGCAGGTCGAGCCGTAGAGCAAACCCGGCCAGACACATTCACCTTCTTTTTTGTCAGGGTCTTACGCTTTTCATCTTCATGCAGAACTTAAGCTGACCTCCCGTCCCGCTTTTGGAAAGGTTTTCCGTTAATAACGTTTTTGTTCCTGGCCTTGTCACTCATTCTCCCCACTGCCTCAACCATTAATCTGTGTTAACATCAAGCTTTTGAACCTGAATTTCTACATCTCTACCGGCCCGTGATGGGACGCAGGCGGCGAATCGGTGAGGGCGGGGGTTTCCCAGTCCGTAAATCCAAAATGCCCGAGGAAAGTTGATGGCTAAACCTGACTCCGACAAAATGAAAACGACTCCCAGCTCAATGAGCATGATTGAGCCGCGCTTTCGCAACATCTACAAGTCCTTCTACAAGGAGACCTATTACACCACCACCACGCTCGACGCCAAAACCAAGGAGTTGATTGCCATTGGCTGCTCGCTGGTGGCCAAGTGTGAAGGATGCGCCAGGGGCCACATCAAGAAGGCACTCGAACTGGGAGCCACCAAGGAAGAGATTTCGGACGCCATTGTTGTAGCCGTTGGAATCGGCGCTGCTGCTGTCGTGGACATGACCGACAAGGCTGCGACCCACCTGGATCTCCATCATTTCGAATAGAACAGGCAGGAAGAGTCCTCCGGAGCGGGGCGGCTTGAAGGCCCTGGGAAAGAGAACACCTCGGCACTGCTGAAGGCCTGAGAGCCTGTCGGTTACCACTTTGCGAGGACGACGGGTGAACTTTCTGATCATCGGCATTCTGTTTCTTCTCCTGTTCCTGGGGCTGGCCGACAACCAGACCATTCCCGCGCTGCTTCCTCTGCTGATTGATTCCCTCCACATCACCGTCGAACAGGCAGGATTCCTCGCAGTTTTTTATTCCGCAGCGGCCGCTCTGGCATCGCTGGTAACGGGCATTATCTCCGATCATTACGGCCGCAAGCCTTTCCTGATTGGCGGGGCCGTCATGTTCGGCTGCGCTTCGTGGATGTCTGCCAATGCGGGGAGCTTCCTGGGCCTGACTGTTGCCCGGGGTTTCACCGGCCTTGGCGCGGGCGCCATTTCAACCTGTTCTATCGCTTTCGCGGGTGACTGGTTTGACTACAGTATCCGGGGCCGCGCGCTGAGTTGGATTTCCACCGCGTATTTTGCCGCCCCTATTCTGGGAGTTCCGCTGGCCGCCCAGGTTGCCGACCGCCTGGGATGGCGCAACACGTTTTATTTCTTTGCGGTTCTGGCCGCGGCGGTTGCCCTGCTTTCTTTGCGGCTGCCGCACGACAGCCGCGAAGCAACTCCCACCGCGAATAAGTGGAGTGCCACTTTCCGCGCTTGCCGGTCGTTCTTCCGCCGCCGCGACACCAGTGCCGGCCTGGTGATCGCCTTCCTGGTTTCGGGCGGGCTTTACGGTTTTCTCTATTATATTGGCCAGTGGCTGAACTCTTCGTTCGGCGTTCCCACCCGGACCATCGGTTGGGTCTTCATGCTGGGGGGCGTGGTGGCGCTGGTTGCCGCGCCCGTAGCGGGTGTCCTTTCAGACCGATGGGGGAAACGGTCGGTATCGATTGCCGGGAGCATTCTGCTGGCCCTTTCGGTGGCGCTTGTGCCATTTTTCTCATGGGGCGTCGGACTGCTGATTGTTTTTGGCGTCACCAGCCTGGGAGCCGCTTCCCGCCAGGGACCGCTGGCCGCGCTGATGACGGAACTGGTTCCGACAGCCGAGCGGGGATCATTCATCGCGCTGCGCAACGTCTTTTCGCAGATGGGAATCGGTTTGGTGGTGCTGGCCGGGGGAGCCATTTACGAGCGGCACGGCTACCTTGCCGTTACGACGCTGTGCGCTGTGATGACGGGCGTAGTCGCCATCCTGCTGGCCACGCATATTGTCGAACCCCGCGCGGCCTCACAGGATATGCGATCTTAATTTCATAAACTAGCTGGCAGAAAAGGTTGCCGCCGGAGGTGAATGTGGCCTTGTCAATACGTAAAATTTTTCGAAACGTCCTCCTGGTTATCCTCGCGCTGGTGGTTCTTTTCTTCATTGTTGTCGTGCCGTGGTTTATGACCACCATCATTACCACCAGGAGGTTCCATTTTCATGACAGGAACGATGGCAAGACGCCACAGTCCTATGGCTTTCAATATCAGCCCATTGAATTTCATTCCTCGGACGGCATCCTGCTGAAGGGTTGGTACGTTCCAGCCGGGCCCGAGGCACGTGGCACCATCATTTATTGCCATGGCCTCAACCGTACCAGGATTGAAATGCTCCCCATGGAGGTTTATGGCTATAGCCTGGATTACAACGGCCTGCTTTTTGATTTTCGCCACTCGGGCGAGAGCGGAGGAAAGATCGGGACGTTGGGATACCAGGAGCGGCTTGACGCCATCGCGGCGGTCCAATACGCGTTGGACCACGAAAAGGCCGCCCGGCCTTTCGTTTTGTGGGGCGTTTCGATGGGCGCTGCCGCATCACTGATGGCCGCCGCGGACTCACCCGACGTCGCCGCGGTAATCTCTGACAGCTCTTTCCTTTCCTACCGTGATACTATCGTGCACCATGCCCGCATGTTTTTCCATCTTCCCGCTTTCCCGATTGTGGATGAAGCCATTTACTGGTCTGCCTGGCGTGGCGGTTTCTGGCCTTCGGACTTCGATCTGAGGAAAGCTGTCGACCGGATTAACCCACGCCCCATTCTGTTCATCGCAGTCGAGGGTGACCGGCGCATTACTCCTGCCATCGCGGGGGAGCTCTATTCCCATTCCACCAGCCCACAGAAAGCCATCATTGTGGTTCCCGGCCACCGTCACGGAGAAGGATTCACCTCCGGGCATGAGCTTTACGTGCAGGCGGTGAAGAAGTTTCTGTCCAGCCTGTCCCATTGAATTTCTCGCCTCGACTTTTCGGCATTCAGGGTTAGAATGTCCGCAACATGCTTTTTTCCTGAGGACCCATCAATTCTGCTCCTGACTTGAAGGAGGTTTTCCATGGCCGACGCTGCAGCACAAAACCCATCCAGGCTCCGATACCGTCCCTGGCTGACGGGCTCGTTCTTGTTCATCGCGCTGCTCATCATTGTCCGGTTCTTTCTGGAGATTTTGGGGACGCCACACCAACTGACTCAGTTCCTTTCCAGCACCGGGGCCGTTTACCTGGTGGCCATTTACCTGGGAGCCGTGGCCCCGCTGCGGGGCGTTCGCAGATCCTGGCGAATTGTTCTGCCCGGTATCCTGCTGGCCGCCTGGACACAGGGATGGGTGATTTTGTTCACCATCATCTCCGGCGCGCTGCGCCTGCAAAAGAGCCATTTTGCCGAACCGGAGGATTGGGGAAACTGGGGACACCTGATGCACCACGTTCTTGACCACCTGGCGGAGATTGTTCCCGTTGCCATTGTCGTGTTGGTTCTGATGGCTGCCGTGCTGGTGCTCTGGCGATGGCCGGTCACCGTGGGCCCCGGGGCCGTACTGGGCGCCCTGGTGATCATCCGCTTCTGGTCGGAGGCCATGAACATGGCCCCGGTTGTATCATCGGCGTGGAGTTCGACGGTCGCCTTCCTGCTCTGCGGACTCTTCCTCGGCGGTGTTGGGAACCTGATAGGGCTTTCTTCATGCCGCAAGCTCCTGATTCCCGCCCTGGTGCTCGGATGGGCCTGGCGGTTCTGGGTTTTTGTCGCGGTATTGATGGCCGCGGCTTTCCCTTATATGAAGACCCATTATTATGCCGGCGCGCATCCCCATCCCCTGATTTACCTCCTGAGATTTCTGGCAGTTGAAGTGGTTCTTGTGGGATTCATTGCCGGGCTGATCGAATGGGGGATTGCCGCGTGGATGGCAGGAGCTTTGCGCCTCCGAAAGCTGGGGTAATCCCTGTCGATCGGGCAGGGAACAGGGCCTCGATTGCCGCCGGCAGGTGTTCGCGGTTTGGTAAATATGCAAGACTTTGCAGGCATTTGTTTTCAGTAGGGACGCAAACCACTTCGCCGGAGGGCCCGGTTGTGTGTGGTGAAGCAGAAGGTACGCACGGAGCCTTGCCGCTGTTTTGCATAGTTATTAATTATTGAGACATCTGCGAGGGCCCATTCCATCCTCCGAGGACCCGCTTGCCTTGTTCTCGTCCGCAGATTTCCCTTCGCACCTTTTCCATTTAGTGCGGGCCCGGCACCAGACTGAAGGCTGTAACCTGATAGATATTCATTAGTTGTGTGGTTTTGTGGCGTCCGTGCCTGGAAGCATTGGCCGGACAGGCGCGAGGCGCGCCTCAGCCCCGACACCTCAAGACGCGGCGGCGTTTTCCCGATAACAGAAATGAGGAGTGGTTCTGAAGGACGGCTGTGTCTGTGGCTGTGCTTTGGAATCAGGGTTGCTCTGTTACCGGTTTGAAGGCCACGGAGAAGGACACGCGAATGCCTGTGAGATTGAGCATATTCCTCACGACTTCGTGCGAGGAGTGTCCAGGCTTAGGGGCCGGATTACCGATCAGGTAATGATGCGCTTCTCCTTGGCGAATTCTGCATTAGTAATCTGTGGTCTTGTGGCGCTCGGGCGTTCTGGTCCACTATGAATCCCACTTCAGAACGCAAACAGATCAGGTCAACGAAAGCAGGGTCCAACCGGGGGGTACAAGACATTCAAATACGGATGGTTGCACCAACGCGTTTGCGCCGCGCGACTAGGGCAACCGTTGAGGGACAAAAGCGGGAGGGAGGCAGCAAATCATGACGTCGAAACATCACGCCGGAAACAATCGTCTTGATGAGCGGGGAGTGAGCATTCTGATCATCGCCGTTTCAATGATTTTTATTCTTGGAATGGCCGGACTCGGTATTGACCTGGCATCTCTCTACGTAGGACGCAGCCAGACACAGCGCGCGGCCGATGCCGCGGCCCTGGCAGGAGCCCAGGCTATGGCCAACGCCAATGGTGCCTGCGTCAACGGAGGCAGCGGTTCCATCAGCTCGGCCTGTATGGCCCTCGCCAGGAGTCAGGCGGAGGCTGTCGGCAACCAGAACCTGGTGGCCGGCGTCAGTCCGGGGATTCAAGATAGTGACATTACATTTCCCTCCACCAGTGTCAACGATCCGCAGGTCCAGGTCATAGCCGCGCGGGATTCGGCTCACAGCAACCCCATGCCGACATTCTTCGTCAAGATCTTTGGCATCACCACGGCAAATGTTTCCGCCAAGGCCATAGCGGAAGCCTACTCCTCGAACGGAACAGGCCCGCAGGTGGGCTCCCGATGCGTGAAGCCATGGCTGGTGCCCAATTGCGACCCGGGGAACACTTCAGGCACGGCCAACCCGCTCTGCACTTCAGCCGTCGGAAGTTTTGTCGACGTTCAGTCCGGCGGTCTTTCGTCCACCCTGTCGCGTGGTGCAGTCCAGGCTCCCGCAGGACCCATCGGGGAGTCCTTCACTTTGAAGCCAGGATCTCCCGGGGGCGCAGCCGCTCCCGGCCAGTACTATGCGGCGTTCATCCCAAATACCACCCAGTTTGCTACCGAATGTCCTTCATGCGCTACCAACCCCGTCGGAAACGGGGGATCGGGCAGCGCGGCCGTTTACCGGACAAACATCGAATGCTGCAACAATACTCCGATTGTGTGCGGGTCACAAAGTGTCACGCTTCAATCCACGGCAGGCAACATGGTGGGCCCAACTCAGCAGGGGGTTGACTGTTTGATCCATCAGTCGGGCAGCAGCTTTAGTGGCGGCAGCAACTGTGGCCAGGACCGTATGGGGGGCAACACCAGCCCCTGCGCAGGTCCTCCTCCTTCCATTGTGAACGACCTTAGCATCACTGCCGGGCCGAACAATCCTTACGTGGCTCAAGGCACCGGACTTACCGCGCAAAACTCGGATTCTGTAGTTGCCCTGCCCATCTGGGACGGCACACCGTTGCAATCCGGCCAGAACTCCAACGTCAATATCGTTGGGTTTCTGCAACTGTTCATACAGTCGGAGGGATCTCCTCAGGGGACGGTTTACGGGACGGTGCTGGGTGTGACCGCATGTGGTGATGGTGGTGGCGGCGTCGGTGGCGGCGGCCCTATTGTTGCCGCCGGCGGTTCTCCGATCCCGGTACGGCTGATTCACAATTAGTTCCATCCTCCCAAAGGGCAGGCGGGAGGAGAAAAACCAATGGCTTGCCGCAGGGACCTCCACCTTCCACCGGGGTTTCTCTGCGGCAGCGCGAACCATGCATTTCCCGTTATCCCTCACTGCGCCCGACCCGCACGCTGTGCATCAAAACTGAGTTTTGAGAGCCATCCCGACCCCGTTCAGATCATCCGGGGGAGAGAATCCATCGTTCTGGTGCACGTAGAAAACGTCCACGGAAACCTTGTCGATGAGCCTTCGCCCCGCACCCAGGGCCACACGGTTGCGGTACCACCGGCCCGCCCTTGAGCCAAAGTAGACCTCGTCCCAGGCAAAGACACTCAGATGCTCCCGGACCATCGAAATGGGCCGCCGGAATTCCAGGCGGTTGCGATATCGCCATGCCTGCTTGTTTACGAGGAAGCGCCTCTCGCCCACATTGCGGTCGCTCACCTGCCAGTGCCTCCAGGGAACGCCCAAAGTGAGGGCGATGCCCAGCCGGTTTTCGGGATCCAAAGATCCGGAATAGGAATCGCTCATGGAATACTGGTAATCAGGCTGAATCGTCAGGATCCTTTGCCAATGAAAATCGAACCCTGTGGTGATCCGCCGGTAGGTCATATGTCCCTGGTCATTCCCGTAGCGCAGCCCCGCGGCGATGAAGAAATCACGTCGTCTGCGTAGAGGGTGGGTGGCCCTGAAGGAGCTCCACACCTGGAAGTCACGGAGAGGAGAGCGAGTTGCGCCCTGGCCGAACAGCACTCCTGGGAAAAGCGCCACGGCGACAGTGAGCACAACTCCAACGGGCGCAGGATGCCGCCCTATTGAGTTTCGGGTTTTCACCGCATGAACTCGACTTTTAGGTCAGTTGGGTTCGCAAGTCGGGAATCGTCTGCAGAAGATTACCATTGCGAGACTTTGAATCTTACCACAACAGCTTCAGTCCGAACTGGATTTGCCTGGCGCTCGAGGACGTGCTGGTGATCACTCCCGCTGTGGTGGCGGGCGAGCCAGACGGCTGTGTGAAGACGATCAGGTTGGGAGTATTGAAGTTGGCCCGGTTGAGGACATTAAAGAATTCCGCGCGCAGCTCAATCTTCAGGCGTTCCGTCAAGGTCGTGCCCTTGCGGGCCGAGAGGTCGAAGGTTTCCAGTCCGGGGCCGATCAAAGTGTCTCTTCCGACGTTTCCGAATGTCCCGTTCGGCGGGACGACGAAGGCATTGGGATCGAAGTAGCGGTTGGCCCCGCCCAGCACAACAAGTCCCGTAAAGTTTGGATTGAACGACGGCCGGACGGAGTTGCGTGTGTCGCCGTTGTTCGAGGGATTAAAGCTGAGTTGTGGCGTGAAAGGAAATCCCGAGCGCGCGGTCACAATGCTGTCCAGCGTCCAGCCGCTGGCCAGCTTGTTTCTCCAGCCCGCCTGCGCCGCGGGGATAAGGCGCCCTTTTCCAAATGGAAGCTGATAGCTCCCGCTGACCGCCGCAACGTTTCGCACGTCAAAGGTGGAGAGACCGTAATCCATGGCCAGGTTTTGGGGATTCATGGCCAGCCCGGGAGCGTTGGTGGCGGCGCTGGGATTCAATGTGTCCCCATCATCCAGGCTCTTCGACCAGGTGTAGAGGCCGCGAAATTCCAGCCCGCGTGAAAAGCGGTGCTGCACTTCGGCTTGCAGTCCGTTGTAGGAACTGACGCCCTCAGAAAACCAGGTCCACGTATTGGCCAGTTGCGGATTGGCCAATGGCGCGCCCGGCGGTGTATAGAGCGTCCCGGCGGGTAGCGTGCCGGGGCAGGGAGTTGCAGGGCAGATGGCGATAGACGGCAGGTTGGCGTCGATGCCGACAATCTCATGATATCCGTGTGATCCCACATAGCTGACACGCAGGACGGTGTTCCGGGAGAGCGCCTGCTCAATTCCGAGGCTGTGGGTTTCCACGATGGGTGTTGCGAGGCTGGGCTGGACGCCTGCCGGCTCAACCAGCTCCCGGGCGAGCAGGGGCGCACCGGGAACCAGCGGGAAAGAGGAGAGCGGCACGTTTTTCATGTGGATCGTCGAGTTGAACGGCGCGTTCTGGTCCAGCCGATAGCTCAGAGCGTCCTGCAGATCGGCATAAAGTCCGAATCCCGCGCGGACCACCGTTTTCCCGTTGCCCAGGGGGTTCCAGGCAAGGCCGGCGCGCGGTTCGGGAAGGAACCTGGCGCGGTTAACGGTGAACACGGAATTGCCGACGCGCGGGCTGGTCTCTATCACCCCGTTTGTATCGAAGACAAAGTTAGCCGCACGGCCCTTCGCCTCGTTCCAGCCATTCGTGAATTCGTCCCGAAATCCCAGTGAAAGCGTCAGGTTGCGCCTGGGCCGCATGTTGTCCTGAACATACCACGCCCCTTCAAGCGACCGCCAGGCCATGGCCGTGGGAGACGGAACCGCGACGAAGGTCGAAACCTTCCCCTCCAGAAAATTCTGCAGGCTTGAAAACGACGCTTGCCCGTACTGGGAAAGGGCCAGTTGGTCATTGGATTGAACTTGCTGAAACCACGCGCCGGCGGTGATCTGGTGGAGGCCCATGTGAACGGCCAGTTGGTCCTCATAAGTGAAAAGGTTCCGGTTGATGAAGAGATTGCTCCCAATATTGCTGCCTGCCAGGCTGATCTGCGTGGCGGCATTGGGCGATGCCCCACCTCCGATAACGACAGCGCCAATGGGTTTGCCTTGGATAAAGCCGGGTAGATCAATGGCCGATTTCCCGGTGTAAAAATAGGCCGCGCGGGAAAAACCGATACGCGCTACGTTCAGGGCCGTGGGCGAAATCACGTGGGTTTCTTCCAGGCTTGCCACCTGCTCGCGCAAACTTTCAATGTCCCGGCTCAATGGATTGTCACTGGGCGTGAAATCATCGCTGTCGTCCACTGTGTAGATCGCGCTCAGAAAATCCCTGGCGGCAAAGTGCCGGTCGAGTCTCGCCGTGCCGAAATCCTCGCGCACAGTCTGGAGAGGATGGCTGAAAGCCTCTGCGATGCCGCTGCCCAGTTCCGGGCCGTTCGGCTGCGGCCACAGCGAAAGCAGCGGGGCCGATTCAGGCGTGACGCCGACGTTGACGAGAGTGCCGCCCTGGCCGGGCAGGAAGCCCTGCCGCGCCTCACTGTCCGGGACAAGGCCCACACTGCTGAGGCGGAGGTGTTGCCGGTAACCTTCGTAGTTCCCAAAGATGAACGTCTTGTTCTTCTCGATGGGCCCGCCCACCGCGCCGCCAAACTGGTTCCGCTGGAAAGAAGGTTTGGAACCATGGTCGAAAAAGTTTCGCGCGTCGAGAGCGCTGTTTCGCAGAAACTCAAAGGCCGATCCATGCCATTGATTGGTTCCTGAATCCGTCAGGATGCTCACCTGCGCCCCAGGCCTTTTTCCGTATTCGGCGCCATAAGGGCCTGTGACCACGTGGAACTCCCGCACCGCATCCACTCCCAGCAATTGCCCGCTGGTCGCGGCCGGCTGCATGTTGATTTCCGCCGCGCCGGTGAATTCCACTCCGTTCAGCAGGAACACGTTCTCCTGAGGCCGGCGGCCGAGCGCTGCAAACATGTTTCCTACCGCTGAATTCGATATACCGACACCACCACGTTTTTGGGAGGTATAGTCCACAATGCCCGGATTCAGCGTGAGGAGTTCGTCATAACTGCGGCCGTTCAGGGGAAGCCCCTTGATTTCGCGGCCGTCCACGACTCCCGCATTGGAACCGGCGGCGAGGCTGACCAGCGGGGCCTGGCTATTGATCGTGAGTTGCTGGCGGATTTCGCCCAAACGAAGGGAAAAATTCAATACGGACTGCCCGGCGGCCGGCAGAACAATGCCCGTGTGAACAGCCATCTGGAAGCCGTTCTTCTGCACTGCCAACTGATATTGCCCGGCCGGAAGCGCCGGCAGATCGTAGCGGCCACGGGCGTCGCTTATGGTGGCCCGCACGGCCCCGGTCTGCTGTTCTCGGGCCTCAATTTGCGCCCCGGCGACCGCGCGCCCCGACGGATCTGTGACCACGCCGGATATCTCGGCCGTCACCTGCGCGCGTGCGGGCAGGCCGGAAAGAATCACCAGGAAGATGATCAAAGCAACTGTGACTGTTATTCCCGATTTCGCCTGCGTCGAAAGCCCCACCAAGCCCTCCTTTTGCTGTCGGCTCGAAGGGAGACGCCACGTCCCGCCTCCGCCGGTTCCTCTGCACGGGTTAAGAGGGATCATAAAGACAATAGACTGAATGAGTCAAATAATAGGCCATAATAAATATCATTTTATATGATTCAATTCGATTAATCTTTGAGCGCGCTGGCAGCTTTTACGCAGGGCGCAGAACTCCTGCAGCCCGGGGCCCTTGGGATTCCAGATTTGCCTCTGAAGTGAGGAACGGAGGCGGGCTAGAGACTTTCAATCGTGCGCTGGTAGAGGTGTTCGTACTGGGGGATGATTTTCGAGGCGCAGAACTGGGAGAGCGCGCGTTTGCGCCCGGCCTCGCCCATCTGCTTTTGGAGGTTGGGGTTGTTGATGATATCCAGCGCTCGCGCAGCCATGGTGTCCACATCACGAGGCGGCACCAGGAAGCCTTCCACGCCGTCATCGATCACCTCAGGAAGTCCCCCGACGTTCGAGCAGACGCAGGGCACCGCGCAGGCCATGGCTTCGAGCGCCGCCAGCCCGAACGATTCGAGATCGCTGGGGAGCAGCGCGACATCGGCGCAGCACAGCAGATTCTGCACCTGGTTCTGTTTGCCCAGAAAAAGAACGTCTTCTGTCAGTTCCTTGTCCCTGGCCAGCCATTCGGCAGCGGTGCGTTCCGGGCCGTCGCCGATCATGAGCAGCCTGGCCGGAACCTCTTTTCGCACCCGGGCAAAAATCTCCACGACGTCGGTGATGCGCTTGACGGGGCGGAAGTTCGAAAGGTGGACCAGAATTTTTTCGCCTTGTGCCGCAAAGTCCCCGCGATGGGCATCCTTATCCTGCGGATGAAACACGTCGCAATTGACAAAGTTGGGAATCACCTCGATAGGGCGGGTAATTCCGAATTCCTGTACAGTTTTCCGGCGAAGATACTCCGAAATGGCGGTGGTGGCGTCGCTCTGTTCGATGGCGAAGCGCGTAATGGGCAGATAGGAACGGTTGGAGCCTACCAGCGTGATGTCCGTGCCGTGCAGCGTTGTGACCACGGGGATCCGGCGCTCGCCCATCATCGAACGCGCCAGGTAGGCGCTGACCGAATGCGGGATGGCGTAATGGACGTGCAGAATATCCAGCGATTCATTGACCGCCACGTTGTACATTTGCGAGGCCAGCGCCAGAGTGTAGGGCGGATGGTCAAACAGCGGGTAGTTCATCACTTCCACTTCGTGGAAATGGATGCGCTCGGAGAGTTCCGGAATGCGCACCGGAAGCGCATAGCTGATAAAGTGGACATCGTGCCCGCGGGCGGCCAGTTCCAGGCCCAGTTCCGTGGCGACAACGCCGCTTCCACCGTAGGTAGGGTAACAGGTAATGCCGATTTTCATGGAATGTCGCAGGAGGCCGGCCGTATCCGGCAGGGCCCCTAAGAGGAAGGCGCCGGCTTGTCCCTTGCCTGCTCCTTGCCGGAACTGAGAACAACGATATTCCGGATGGTGCGCTCGCCGGACTTCTGGTTGAAGTAAATCAGCACGGTGGCCCCAGGCTGCAGCGATTTAATATCCATCCTGCCGCCGCCCAGGCTTTCAATGCGCACGTTCTTTTTGAAAGGGAAAATTTCGCTTTCCTGGCCATGAAGCGAATCGACGTTCAGGATCTTTTCCTTCAGGTCGACTGATTGGATTTTCCCGCTGTACGCCTGCCTGTCGTTGGGGGAAGTCAGCTTGCCTACGATGGGCACCTTGTTCTTACGGTCCTGGGCGTGCAGCCGGGGCGCCTGCCAGAGAGCGAAGACAGAGACAACTAGAAGCGCGGCTGCGATCCCCGGCAAAGAAGCACCGGCAAATATATCCCGGCTCCCTGTGCATTCCAGGTCCTGGTGCGTCAGGGTGCGGATCAGTGCGGAAATGTGGCAATCGTTCACAGATATACTCGGGCGCCAGCCTTCCCCAACATGCTAGGAAGACTTGAAGTCCGGTGTCAAGCGGAATAGTTCGGGCGCGGAATCCACTTGCCTTCCCCTGCAAAACTTACCGTTCGGGAAAAATAGCGATGAATTCAATCAAAGCAGGCATTCTACCATGGCAAAATGACTTCATCCGCCTCGGAAGAAAGTGCAATCCCGGAGTAGAATCCGAGCCCGGCGCAATTTATTCTACTTCCAGGTCCTCCGCGTAGGAACCGTTGCCATTGTTGCTGCCGTTGGCGTCTGCCTCTTTAAACATGTACCGAATGCAACTCTTCATGATCAGCAGATTCGGTTCATTAGAGCGGTGGACTTTTATGCACTGCTTGTCGTACCATTCGATGACACCATGGATCGTTTCACCCCGGTCCAGAACCACAACCATCTGCGTCCGCGATTGCATCTGCTTGAGATAGTAAAAATTTTCAGCGTTGGTCTGTTCTGGTGGGGCAGGCTTCTTCCGCTGCACACGCCCTGACATCTGGTCTTGAACTTCTGAAAGTGAGGGGCGAATTAGTTTTCGATTCACTGCTTGATGCTCCTTGTACTTGTCCTTAACTAGCGCAAGGCCAACAGCGTCTTGCCCATGAAGGTATTGCGTAAAGTCCTGTACTAATAGATGAGAATTTTCGTATTCCGGTTTCTTCGTAATTGAAAAATTGACCCAAAGAAATAGGACTTACGTCTGCAACCTTTATAACATATCTGGGGTTGCAGGACAACTTGGCCGGCCTGCACTGCTATTTTCGTCCTCAATGAGCTTGGTGATTTTTTGGGACCTAACTCGTTGAAGGGGAAAAGGCCGCCCTTATCACCCGGAATCTGAGGCCTTTCTTAAGGGTGGGGCCGGGAACTGAGCAATTCCGCCGCCAGGGAATCGAAGGCAAGCTGCTGATTCACATTGCGGTTTTGCAGGCTGTAGGAACGTTCAAGGCCTTCTTCCAGTTTCTGAATCCCCTTCAGGCCCAGCGCCGCCGCCCAGCTTTTCAGGCGTGGCAGGATGTCGACGTTAGTCACTGCACGGCTTTCTGCGTCCACCAGCACGTGCATCAAGTCGCGCAGAAGAATGGACCCGGTTCTGAGTGATTCCTCAATGCTGCCCTGTTCCGCGGCCAGCGCTCTGGTGGCGTCAAATAATGTTTTCCACTCTTGCGGCGCCAGCGATCGGCCGCCCGGACGCGCCAGCGTGTCCAGCAGCGTCTGCCACGGTCTCCGGCGCTCCACATACGCCTTGAGGTCCAGGCTTCTGGCCGCTGAAATGCTTCCGCCGGCCACTCGCAGCGCGAGGGCAAGCTGGCCTTTGGCAAAGCCTCGTTCTTCCGCCAGCACCCGCTCGATGACAGCCTCTTGCACGGGAGCGAATTGCAGCGTCAGGCAGCGTGACCGGATGGTCGGGCGCAGCTCATAGGCGTTGGGACAGATTAGGATGATCGTGGTGGTTTCCGGCGGCTCTTCCAGCACCTTCAGCAGCAGATCTGCGGCTTGCCAGTGGATGGCCTGGGCTTGGTCGACAATCAGGACCCGCTGCGGCAGCGTGAACGGGCGGCCGTAGGCCGTGGCCCGGAGTTGGCGGATCTGTTCGATCAGGATGTAGCGAGTAATGGGCTCAATCAGTTGCAGATCAAAATAGACCAGACCTTCCACGCGCTTCTGGGCGTCCTTGATTTCTCTGCGACGCGCCAGGTCTTCGGCGCTGGCGGCTACAAACTCGTCGGATTTGCGGCAGTGGCTGCATCCGCCGCAGAAGTCAGTCCCGCCAGGCCCTCGCCGCTCGCAATTCAATGCCTTGGCCAGCATCAGGGCAAGCGTCTTTTTTCCGGTTCCCTCCGGCCCCGTGAACAGCAGGGATCCGGGTACGCGCTCGCGGCCCAGCATGTCGCGGACAGCCTGCACAGCCTTGGCGTTGCCCAGAAACGAATCAAATCCCATGGTTTCATTTTCCTGACGAACGTTGAACTTTTAAAGCGCCGCCTGGCCAGCGTGGGACGGCCCGAGCACGCCCGCCCTGCCGCTATCTCCTTTGCGAGCCGCCATTTGCCTTCACTCGGACGTGCCGCCGAATCAGCAGGGCATCGACGATCTTGCGGATCTCCGCCTCGATTTCGGCCACGGACTGGTCAGCCTGAATCACCTTGATTCTTCGCGGCTGCTTTTGAGCGAGCGCCAGGTACCCTGCGCGAACCATCTTTTGAAATTTTAGCCCATGATTCTCAAACCGGGTATTTTTCGCCTTCAGGCGCGTGTTCCTTTTTCGCGCCCGGGCCAGTGACACCTGCGGATCGAGGTCCAGCAGCAGGGTCAGTTCGGGTTGGGTCCTTCCGCAGATGATGCGGTCAAGCGCATGGACGGTCTGCACGCCAAGCATCCGCCCGTAACCCTGGTAGGCAAACGACGCGTCATTGTAGCGATCGCTGATCACCACCTGGCCGCGCGCAAGGGCGGGGCGCACAACTTCTTCCAGATGCTGTTCCCGCGCAGCGTACATCAGGGTTAGCTCGGTGAGGGAAGACATCCGGGTAATTTTCGGGTTCAGCAGCAGGCGCCTGATCTGCTCGCCCACTCTTGTTCCGCCGGGCTCGCGAGTCAGCACTGTGGCGATTCCGCGATTGTGAAGGTAGTCTTTCAGGCGGCGCGCGTGTGTGCTTTTCCCTGTCCCGTCAATTCCTTCAAGAGTGATA
>DATEKC010000047.1:0-4503 GCA_035277665.1 Terriglobia bacterium | reverse complement strand
TGTCGCTCCCGATCCAGGCGCCCAATTAAAGAAGAAGGGGTAAGTACTCATCTGCTTCGAGCGCGTCGGGTTAGGCCCCTGCGTGGCAATGTTCCACATGGGAACTTCGTAGGTCCCCGAATACGTGACAGGTCCGGTGCTTCCGTAGTCGTTGAAGGTCACGTTATAGGTTTGGTTGGCCGTCACCGCCAGCAGCCAATAAAAGTTGGCGTCCGGGACGGTATAGTTTCCCGTGATGCTTGTGGGCGAAACGCTGACGAAATTAAGCGGGAGCTTGGTATTGTTATTCTCCCACATCTGCAGAACGCCAGAAATAGGGTTCTGGCCGAGAAGGAAATCGACGTTTTCGGAGTAGGTGGGCTGGGTCTTTTTGAAAAGCAGCTTCTTCACTGAGTGATGCTGGCGGAGGTTTTCCGCCCAGATCAGGTAAAGCGCCCCGCGCGCGCGGCCAAAGATGATGGGCACAGCATTCCCGTAGACGCTCGACTGCATCACCAGGCCGATCGCGTTGTTGCGGAAGATAGATTGTTGTTTTCCGCCTAACATTTTTTCATCCAGGGATCGAAGACGGCGATTTCGTGGTATGACCAGAGCGGGTGCCGGGTAGCGTCCGCTTCCTGAACGCCCTCATAAAGCGCGTGGACAACCTGGGGCCACGCGATTACGATGCCGCCATGGTTGTAGACCCTTGACCCGGCCGCCCGGCAGAGCGCGATGTTTCCCGGCTCTACCGAATCCGAGCGGTAAAACACTCTTTCAGCCACCTTGCCGGCGTGCCTCATCACGTGCAACAGATAGGTTTCATGTGAAACATGCAGCCACCAGTCATGCGAATAGATTCCAAGGTGCTCACCGTCCACGAGCCCGCACGCCCGATAGATTCCCAGGAGCAGCGTTCCACAGTCGCAGCCTTGGCCCTTCACCATCGCTCCTAGGCGGTAAGGGGTTCCGAGCCACGAAAGGGCCTCGTCCACCACCCGAGCGCGTGTTGTTTCAATCGCTACGGTCATATGCCAGTCTCGGGGTTCGGTACATAGGGGAAGCCGTAATAGTCTCCGTCTGCCTGATTGATCGGGCTGGTCGAAGTTGCGTAAAACACATCTCCAGCGGAAGGCGGCCACGGCAAAGGCTGGTAGAGCACGAAATCATTGACCTCGACTCCCCCAACTATAGGGTGCTGGTTCGACAGGATGGAACTCCAGACGCCATTGAGCGAGCCGCCCCGAAAGACGATGTAGCCGCCTCGGAGCGCGTTCTGGTTGAATATCTGCCCCGGAGTGGGCGATGTGCAATCTCCGTAAACCTGAATGTCGCTCGAACCGGCATGGGCGGTGAAATAAGGGACAACCGAGAGCCCTGCCGGCGGGGACGCTCCGCGCCAGCTTGCCACGGTGTTCAGAAGCTCAATGGTGTTGGCGGGAACGTACTGGTTCACCACATCGAGGAAGCTGTTGACGGTGAAATGGATGGCTCCGCGCTCGACTGTGCATTCTGAAATCCTGCCTCCAAAAAGCTCACAGGCTCCGTAAGTATTGGCGTCCCCCGGCGTCGGCATGTAGCAGGTCCAGAGCCTCACCGGCCAGTTGTCGTAATAGCCAATCCGGGCGAGCTGGTAGGGTGTAGTGGTGGATACGTTATTCGTGACCGTGATGTTCGAAGGGCTCCAGGTGAGGTCAAGGGTAACCACTTCGAGGCCGGTCTTTGTGGCAACCTGCCCGCGCGAAATCACCGCAGGATGGAAGGTTCCCCAAAGCGACCAGAGCAGCGGTGCTTCCCAATTCGTCAGCCAGATTGCCAGCGGGTCCTCGGGAGATCCGATCAGGATGAGATCGGCCATCAGGAACTCATTCCCTTGAAGCAGCGCAGCCGCTACCGTCGAAGTTGTGTTGGCGCCCGTGCCTGAGTAAGTCTGCCTCATGTGGTTGGCGGCCTCGCTGAAACCAGCTTGATTTCTCCGCTCCCCCGGGATCCGCTGTCTCCGCCGATGGTCCAAACGTCGGACAAGAATTGCTCGAAGTCCTGCGTATCCATCTCGAAGCGCACCCGGAAATAGAAATTGAACTGCGCGGTAACGGGCGTAGCTGGAGATCCCACCCATTGGAGGTAAAGGCCCATGTAGGCGAAACCATTAATGGCAAGCCCTGGCCCCTTGAGCGTATAATTCGAGCCGCCTCCCGTCTGCAGGACTCCATTCGCGTAGACTGCAATCGAGCCGTTCAGGTCGGTCACATCCTCATAGAAGCCGCCCATGTTGCGCTGCACGGGGCTGTAATAGGTTGTCCCATCCGTCACCACAGGAAGCTCAGCCAGAGTGTTTGGGCTGCCGCCGATCATGGCAGGTCCAACCGAGTTGTCATAAATATCGTTGTACAGGAAGCTGTCGTAGCGGCCAGAGCGCGAGAGGTAGAAGCCCATAAGGGTCCTCAGGTCGGTGTAGGTAAATCCTGCCTGGATGCTATCATCCCGCAGATAGCCGTATTTGAGCGACCAGTGCCATATCGGGTTGACCATCTGCTGCAGGCGCGTTTCGTAACGGTTTGCGGCCGATTGCAGCAGGGTGTCAAACTCCGGCGCTTTGACGGTGGTGAAGTCAAGCCCTCGAATCGCGTTTGGATAGACTGCGTTGCTCACCTGATCTGGCCTCTCCTGAGTGCTTTCTGAATGCGCGGAACCATTTCCCGGTCCATCACCTTGCGCGCGTCGTCCCCGTGGTGGTAGAGATTGAAGGTGTTGCTGTAGGAACTCGAACCTTGCCCGGAGAGCGCGGCGTTCTGAACGTAGTGGCTGATGTTCTGAGGCAAAACCATCTCGCCGCCATGCACCATAGCGATTCCGGTCTGGGGAACGATGCCTCCCTGATCGAACGATGCCAGGGCAAGCCCTTTGGCAAGGATCGCCGCCGCTTCAATCGGCGCCACAATGATATTGGCCGGAAACGGCAGGCTGGTAATCGCCTTGTCGAAAGTCACCGCCGCAGCGTGCGCAGCGTGCTTCAAAGCGTCAATCTTCAACTGCTGGGTTGCCGTTGCCGTTCCTGTAGCTTCCGCCACGGCAATCGAAGCGATATTCTCGATCGCAGTAATGGCCAGCGAGTTCCAGGCGTGCTCGAATGCCTGGCTGAATCGCTGTGTCCCCTGAATCCACCCGTCAAGCGCCACATTGATCGAGCGGGTTATTTCCTTCATCATTTCCTGATGAAGCTTGGCCCGTTCCTTGGCTCCTTTTTCCTCAATCTTCTTCAGCTTCTGCTGGTGCTGGGCTTCAAGTTCTTCCATTCGGGCATCGAGTTGCGCCCCCTGCCGGAGCGTTTCCTTCGCATATCGCACCTCGATGGCAAACCGCTGGTTTTCCTGCTGCGTCTCAATGGAAACCATTTTGTCGCCGTGGAGCCGCCAGTTTGACTCTTCTTCGGTTGCGAGGTTGGTGAGCGCCACCTTGCGCTGGGAGGCGAAATCAATAGGAAGGCCAGCCGCGGGCGCCGGAAGTCCAGCGCCGCCGATGGGGAGTCCAATCAGGCCAGGCGGAATTCCCGCAGGAGCTTTGGGGCGTATCTCGAGACCTTTCTCAGCCAGCTTCTGCTGCGCTTCCATGATCTGAAGGGAGTTGCGGTGGCCGGTCAGGATGGTGTCAAGAACCTTGGATTCCCGCTCCAGTTGCTCGATATAAGGCGGCAGCCGCACCGTAGCGGTAGCGATGGCCTCTGCCGCCCTCTGTTCCGCCGAGGAAAGCTTGTCAACCGCCGTGGCTCCGCGCTTCGACTGCTCGGCGATCAGGATTTCGTACTGGTAGACCTTCTGCTGGGCGGCATTCAGTTCCTTTTCGGCTTCTTTGCGCTTGTCGGTCAGGTCTTTTGCCGAGAGTTGGTTAAAGACGCTCTTCTGTTCCTTCTCGATCAGAGCGTCCATGTTGGCGCTCTTGACGGCAAACCCGGTTACAGCTTCTGCCGATGCCGCACGTTCGGCGTCCGAAATCTGCCCCCGGAGCTCGTGTTCTGCATCGAGTTGAAGCTTGCGGGCGGTCCAGTTCTGCTCGGCCTGCCGGGCCGCCTGGAGCTCAATCTCGGTTCTAGCCTTGGTCGCGTCCTGAAGCGTGTGGGCGGACTTGACGGCCTGGAGGATGCGATTCGAGAGGTCCGCAGGAACAGTCATCGCCGCATCGCTTGCGGCAACGGCGTCGGCCTGGACCTGCTTCATGTAATCGTCGAAGCCGCCCAAAGCAAGCGCGGCATTCTTGATGCCGTCGGCCAGGCGCTCCCATTCGCTGATGTAGAATCCCACAGCCAGCAGTCCCAATGTCGAATAGGCTACAACTCTAAGCGATCGCAGGGTGGAAAGCGAACTGAGCATCGAGTTGTTCATGCCTCGAAAGCTCTGGGCAGCGTTCTGAACTTTGGGAGGGATTGGGTCGAGGGCCGGAGGCGCGGCGCCTCCCAGCCTTCCCATGGCTGATGCAACCTGATCGACGCTGATGCCGAAGGCTTCGAGAGCCGGACGCACCTCTTCC
>DATEKC010000046.1:0-2105 GCA_035277665.1 Terriglobia bacterium | reverse complement strand
GGCGATCTTTCGTGACCGGGGAGTCAGCCAGTTCTTCAACCTGAACGGCGTACCGATGGAGGTTTATGCACTGCCCATCCACGGGAATGAAGGCGTGGAAGGGGTACTTGCACTGTATCACAATGCCGATTTCATTGAAGCTCAGTCTTTCCGGTTGTGGCGGGACACATTTCTGCGCCTGCTGGTAGAAACGCTGCTCATCGCCTTTATCTGCCTCCTGATCATTCGCATCAGCATCCTGGAACCCGTCACAAAAACCGCGCAATGGCTGCGAGCCCTGAGAACCGGCAAGGGACTCCGGTCAACGCCCCTGCCCGCAGAAGAGATTTTCCAGCCCATCGCGCGCGAAGCTACCCAACTGGCCAAAACCCTGGAAGTGGCCCGGACTGCTGCGGAAGAAGAAGCCCGGCTGCGTGAAGTCGGAGAAGCTGTGTGGACGGCCGAACGCCTGCGCGTGCACGTTCGAAACCGGTTTCGAAACAAGCCGATTTTTGCGGTTTCCAATCGCGAGCCCTATATGCACGTCCACCGGAACGGCGGGATTGATTGCCTGGTGCCTGCCAGTGGCCTGGTAACCTCACTCGAACCCATCCTGCGGGCCTGCGACGGCACCTGGGTGGCTAGCGGAGCGGGAAATGCCGATCACGAAATGGTGGATTCCAAAGACCGTCTTCGGGTTCCTCCCGACGACCCGCATTACACGTTGAGAAGAGTTTGGCTGAGCAAAGAAGAAGAAAACGGTTTCTATCTTGGGTTCGCAAATGAAGGCCTTTGGCCGCTCTGCCACATTGCTCACATGCGGCCGACCTTCCGTGAGGCGGACTGGAAACAATACAAGGCCGTCAACCAGAAATTCGCGAAAGCCGTGCTGGAAGAGATGGAAGGCACGGAAGAACCCGCCGTCCTCATCCATGACTATCACTTTGCTTTGTTGCCGAGGATGGTAAAAGAAAAACGGCCCGATGCGCGCGTCGCGATTTTCTGGCACATTCCCTGGCCCAACGCCGAAGCGTTTGGCATCTGCCCCTGGCAGCGCGAATTGCTGGATGGACTGCTGGGCGCCGACCTGGCCGGCTTCCATATTCAGAACCACTGCAATAATTTCCTGGAAACGGTGGATCGCGCCCT
This sequence comes from Terriglobia bacterium, assembly GCA_035277665.1. Lineage (GTDB taxonomy): Bacteria > Acidobacteriota > Terriglobia > UBA7540 > UBA7540 > SCRD01. Next base: position 977 of record DATEKC010000046.1, on the reverse strand, counting down.
TGAATGCCGCATCGAATGGGACCGATTCGCGGTGAACCGCCGCGGCCATTTCACGCTGGTGCGTCCCTTCCCGGTCAGTGTCGTCTTTGACACCGAGGCGGTGCGCACCTCGGGCCTGGCAACTACGCCTGAACCAGAAGACCTCTTAAAGGAACTCGGTGCAGAAGGAACGCTGATGGGCGTGGGCGTTGACCGCATGGACTACACAAAAGGAATCGTCGAGCGTTTTCGAGGCATCGAACGATTCCTCGAAAAGTATCCCGAATATCAGCAGAAGTTCTGCTTTGTCCAGATTGGCGCTCCCAGCCGCACAGACATTCAGCAATATCGCAACCTGGTGGCGGAAATTGAAATCGAGGCCCAGCGCATCAATGCCCGGTTCCAGAATGGGGCCTGGAAACCCATCATTCTGCTCAAGCGCCACCACAGCCACCAGGAGATTATGCGCTATTACAAAGCTGCTGATCTCTGTATGGTGACTTCGCTGCACGATGGCATGAATCTGGTTGCCAAAGAGTTTGTCGCAACTCGCAACGACGGCCAGGGGGTGCTGATCCTGAGCCGATTTACCGGAGCCTGCCGCGAGCTCCGTGACGCGCTGATCGTCAACCCCTATGACACTGAGCAACTGGCGGAGGCGGTACGTTTTGCTCTCTCCATGGACCCGGAAGAAAAGCGGCTCCGGATGCAGCGCATGCGCCGCGTGGTTCGTGAACACAACATCTATCGCTGGGCGGCAAGCCTGGTGCGTGAGCTCTCTGAAGTCCGGCTCGACAGGCCTGAGCCTCTCAAAGTTCGATAACAAGTAGAAATCTCATCTCCAGTGGAAAGGACGATGACGTCGCCGCCTGGCGATCAAACTCCAATCCGTCACTATGAGAGGAAAAGCAATTTCACAACCTAAATCAACTGACTCGAAGGGCACGAAAGGCAGGCCCCGCCCATCCCTCAAGAGCCGTGAACCACAACATCTTTTT
>DATEKC010000045.1:0-7243 GCA_035277665.1 Terriglobia bacterium | reverse complement strand
CTGGAGAAACCCCACCGGGGCTACTGGGAAAGCCGCGGATGGTCCGACGAGTGCGAGCGCTGGGCCCAGGCCCGCTTCACCGACCCGAAGAACGGCGCAAAAATCTCCGGGCGGAACTTCGAGTTTGCGGGCTACGCTGTGGGAAACCTGGACGGCATCAAGTCCGTCGAAATCAGCTTTAACGACGGGAAGACCTGGCAGCCCACCACCCTCTTCAGCAACCCTTCGCCTATCGTGTGGACTTTCTGGAAGTACACCTGGGTAAGCCCCAAAGCCGGAAAGTACCGCGTGCGTGTCCGCGCCATCGACGGCAAGGGGCGTATCGAGGGCCGCGGGCCAGACAACCCCTTCCCGGACGGCGCCACCGGTCAGCAGATGATGACCATTACGGTCACCTGACGGCAACGACTGCATCCCACTGATTTCGCGGGTTAGCTGGTCAAGTACCTTTCTAAAATCCGACCAAACTTCGTCCTGCAGCCACACGCACAAGTGCGGATTGCCGCCAACGGCCGCTTTCCCGTTGCCGCCTGAAATTCTAACAAGCAGATTGCAAACGGCTTATTCAATCCGGCGGTTCTTACTGGAAGTTCCGTTTGACCGGCGAGCAAGATCGGGGTATATTCCGGGGATCTGCATAATCAGGGAAAAACCTATGCCTGCGCTCATGCAAGGTAAATTTCGTCTTGGCAGCCGTGCGCCCCGGGTTTCGAAGACCCTGCCCATCACCATGTGGGAAGGCCCATCTGAAGGCGGCAAAAAATCGACTGGGGCTGTCGTTGACCTTTCCGACCACGGTCTGAGGGTGGTGACGGGCAAGTCCCTGCATCAGGGACAGGTTGTCAGCGTCCTCCTCAGCGAAACAGGGCTTTGCTTTAAGCGTTGCCGCGTCATCTGGACGCGCCCGTTCCGCCGCTCGCAGTTGAGCGAGGCCGGGCTGGAAGTCCTCCGCTAGACCGCTCCACAACACCAACTCCAATCTTTGCCCGATAGGCTTTCCCGTTACTGCCAAGGACGAAGCACCCCTCCGCCAGATCCCGCACCGCAAAACGGTACCATGCGAAAGAGCTTTTGGCCTTCCCTCCGATGGGGTACACTGCCTCCACTTCATTTTTCAGGCCCGTCATTCGAGGACGAATGAGCATTTCAGATCAACCGTTGGCAACTTCAGTCTGATCACGCGGAGATTTATGGGCATTCGGGCGCCGCAAGTACAAACCGAAAAGGGTACTTTCCCACAGGCGACACATGTTCGATGGATCATCATCGGCATGCTGGCCGTCATCTCGGGCACCACTTACCTGGACCGTCTCAATCTGGGCATCGCAGCAAAGTACATCCAAGATGAATTTGCTTTCAATAACGAAACCATGGGCTGGATTCTCAGCGCCTTCGTCCTCGGTTATGCGCTGTTTCAGGTGCCGGCCGGCTGGGCAGGCGACAAAATCGGCCCGCGGCGCATGCTGACGTTCGCAATTGTCTGGTGGTCGGTTTTTACGGCTTTGACGGCGCTCGCTCCGCAATTGCCGCTGGCCGGATGGTTCAGCATTGGGTGGTCGTTCGCGATTGTCCGCTTCCTGATCGGCCTGGGTGAATCAGCCGCCTATCCGAACTCAGCCAAGATTGTTTCCTATTGGAGCGCTGCGGAAGGCCGCGGCGTGGCGACCAGTGTGTTTATTGCAGGGTTGGGCGCCGGCGGGGCGCTCTCGCCCCTGGGAATCACATGGGTAATGCTGCATTGGGGCTGGCGGGCGTCCTTCTTCCTGTGCGCGGTGGTGGGCGGGATTGTGGCGATTGTCTGGCATCTCTTTGCGAGGGACCACCCGGAAGAACATCCACGCGTCAATGCCGGTGAATTGAGGGCAATTTACCGGGACCATAAAGAAAGCGGGACCCGGGCACGCAGGAAAGGTCATGCAAGCGCCCCTGTCCCCTGGAAGGCGATGCTCAGCAGCCGTTCCGCGTGGGCATTGGTCCTCAGCTATTTTTTCATCGCCTTTCCCGCCTATATCTATTACACGTGGTTCTTCATCTACCTCATCCGGGTGCGAGGCCTCAGCGTTGCACAGACCGGCCTCTGGGGTTCCACTCCCTTTATCGCCATTATTCTGCTGGCGCCGCTGGGGGGCTGGCTTTCAGACCGGCTGGTGGCCCGAGTCGGCGTGCGAGGCGGGCGCCGCTACGCCATCTGGGTTGGAGTCGGTTTCTCAGCCATCATGCTGCCTGCGGGAGGATACGCGGCCAACAACACGCTGGCCATTCTGTTGCTCGCGGGAGCTTCCGGCTTTAACCTGTTTGCAACCACAATATGGTGGGCCGCCTGCAACGACATGACGCCGAATTTCTCCGGGTCGCTTTCAGGCCTGATGAACATGTCGGGAAACCTGGGCGGCTGGCTCTCACCAATTCTCACCGCCGTCATCTTCACGCATTTCGGTTGGAACATGGCATTCAACTTTGCCGGTTTGATGACGCTGATGTCCGGAGTATTGTGGTTTCTGGTCAGAGCGGATGAAACCCTGGAACCAGGAATCTGAATTGGGCGGGCCAGGCAAGAGGATGTAGCGCCGCGATTCAGCCTATTGCGCTCGTGGCAGTAGAGGGGAACCGCGCTGAAGCACGGCGCTACAAACCTGGTGATGGCAGCGGAATCACTGCCCCCGGGAAGGGCCCCCTCACAGGATTATGAGAAGAGAGTACAACGTTTCAACTGTGGGGGCCCTTCATATTCCTACTTATCGGCGGGCGCGATGGAGATGATATCTGCACATCTCTCATCATGCCACGCAGCGGTCTCTGCTACTTTCCCTTGGGACCGGCTGCGATCAGAAGATCGGCCGCCAGTTTCAACCGGCTGTGGAGCTCCGCGACGTTGCCGGCCATGGCATCCTTCTGCTCCTTCAGGGCGGCCTGGGTAGTCAGGGCAAGCTGCTGCCGATGAACCTGAAGCGACTGCTGCAAAGAGGTTTCGATACGGCGGGATGCCTGTTCGGCCTCTTCCCTTAATGCGGCCGCTGAGGCGTTCGCTTTGTCTGACAGTTCGCGCATCAGCGCCTCCGAAACTGCTTTCGCATCCCCGGCAAGCCGCTGGCCCGCATTTTCGGCTTCCTGATGGATACGCGCTGACAGGCCGTTGAAGCGGCTTTCAACCGTCTCTTGCAGGCGCGATTCGAATTGCGAGGCCGAGGCGTCATGAAATTCCCGGACCATCCGGACAATCTCGTCCTTATTCAGCTCCGCGGCCTGGCGAACGCGCTCCGACAGGGATGCCAGGGATTCCTGGATCATGCCTTCGAGCTTCTCGCGTGAATTCGAGACGTGCTGGTCGCCAGCAGCGGCAAGCTCGCGGTCCAGAGCCTGATGCAAGGCCGTACCCGTCTCATGGATCTGCCGCTGCACCCCGTCCATCTCCACCTTCATGAACGCATTGATCTCATCGCGAGAGTGATCGAGGGAGTCTTCCGCCTGGTGGCACAGTTGCTGGATGGAGGATTCAATCAAGCCGGCGGCGCTTTGCGAGATGCGGCTGGACATTTCAGACATGCCCATTTCCTGGGCTTCTTTGGCCATTCCCTCGAGCCGTTGCCTGAAATTTTCCGCCCACAGGTCCTGGTCGCGCTGCAAGTCGGCCTGCGCCGTAGCTGAAGTCTCACCCAGGTGAGCCTGAAAACGGGCCAGTGCCCCTTCAACCTCGCCGCCGATTCTGCCCTGAAGTCCGTTCACTACCTCATCCGCTGCGGCATTCAGCCTGTCTTTCGACTGCGTTACGACCGTGTCCGCATTCTGCTCGCAGACCTGGAGCAAGGCCTGCTCGAGAGTACCAATTTGGCCCTGAAGCGATAGCACCGCCCCCTGAAGGTTCTGCTGGACAGCCTGTTCGTGCCCGGCCATCAACTCCTGCAGTTTTTGCTGGAAGGAAGCCGTAACATCGGCCGTGGCGTCCTCGATGTAGGGCTCCAGCAATTTCCTGACCTGGGGCGGAGTAGGCGCCTCGGTTCCCTTGCAGGTCAGCCAGACCCACCGGGCGAATTCATCCGTCTGGGCCTGGACCAGATGGGCAACCCGGTCCTTGCTCTGCTGCGCAAGGTCAAACTCCGCCTGCTCCGTGGCGATGCGCCTCTGGAGTTTCTCGCGCAACTCGCCGGCCGCGCGTTCAATCTGTTCGTTCAGTTCGTTTTCGAGCTTTCCCAGGGCGGCACGGGTCTTTTCCTCCGCCTGTTGAGAAAGCTCGGTTGCCGTATTTGCGGAAAAGGTCGCAAGGTCAGCGCGGATCTTGTTCTTCAGGGTCTCGCAGTCCGGAACAGCCAAAGAACCCGGACCGTCCGCGGACGCCGGCAACACACCAGGCAGGTTAACGCCGGAGAACTGCGAAACCGCGTGCAGCACCTCCTGCAGAGTGTTCTGCATGCGTTCCATCTCCGGCTGCCACGGCGCCTTTGGGTCCTCAGGTTCTGCTGCCGGTTTGGATGGCTTTCTGCTGGTAGTTCCGCCCCGAATTGCTCGAAGTTCGTCTGCAAAAGAAGTAATTGGTCCCTTCATAATCTATAATGGCCGCCGGCTGAACGCGGCATAGTTGCTACGAATCATTCATAGCAGTTGCCGTGACGTGCCAGCCACGCAGCCACCCTCCCATTCTGCCCATGGCCGCCCGGGCTTTTCTATTTTTGCCAGATCAAAATGAGGGACCCTGCCGGCTCCCCTTCCGGGGAGAAACTTGACTCATTCGTTGGTGGCACTCTGGAAGAACCATGTGGTCAACGTTGCCCTTGCCCAAGCAGAAGGCGTGCGTGAACGGGCTTTGACCACTATTCCGCGACCTTCGCATCGAAATCTCCGGGGCAGAATTGGACCTCGATCAAATGAGAAACCGGCGACGACGATGAAAGTTGTAAAGCACCTCAGGCAAAACCTTCGCCCTTTTACGGCCAGCAGAACGTATTGCCAGCCGAATCACTGGGCTTAGCATGCTCCATCCCTAGCCTGGTCGTCAATGGAACAATGGTCTAATGAACCCATCCCCCAATGACCATCCAGTCAACAACACGCTCATTCGGCGAGATTTAAGAATGGGTCTCTTTCGCAATTTCAAGGATAAATGGCTTCAGCCCCGCGCCTTACGGGCCGCACTCCCTGCGTTTCAACGATGCAGGCCGGCGCTCAAAAAGTCTGCTGGGCTTTCAAGCCAACGATCTTATGGGCCTAAAACTTCTGGTGGGAATTTCCTGCGGTCAATGCACCCAGATGGAACTGATCGCCACCACAATTCCCGCAATTGCCAGCACGGACCCCATTCCCCAGAACAACTTCTTGCGGGTAATCAACGTGATGGAGGTAATCACCAGGGCCGCCTCCAGAAACACCTCGCCAAGATCGAATCGGGTGGCCTTCGCCTCGTAGTGCAACGCCTCGGCATCCAAATCTTCCGCGTGCTTTCGGGTCTCTTCCAGACTCTTTTCGTAGCGCTGGACGTCAGTTGCATATTTCTGCTCCAGCATTGCGTCCCGGGCGTTGTCCTTCACAGCCAATATGGAGCCAAGGTCGATGAAGAGTTGGCTGTTGTGCCTCCGGATGTTCCGGGCCTGATATTCGGCCCACGTATCGGCCGCCCGGGTCTGGTCCAGCAGGGTGTGAGTGTGGGCCCGGTGGCCAAGCACAGAAATAGCGGCAACCAATACAGCCATCATCGACATAGTGAACGTGGCCAGAACCAGGCCTGATTCCTCGCGGGCTTTTTCAGCGTGTTCGTGTATTTCGTGGATCGACTCGGGCATAACCAGCGACCTCGTTTAAGGAATCATTCCTGATCCCCGATTGCGACAGCGAGTTGGTCTTAAGATACACTGGAGCAGATTGCGCGGCAACTTTTACTGAACCGGCATGACGGGCCGCGATTATACCCTTTCCCGTGAACTCACCCCCGGTTAAAATTCAACTGCAGTAAAGTCGCAGGGACAATCTCAATAAAAACTTAAGTTCGTTGGGGCGAGGTGATTTATGGCATGCAATCCGGAAACATTAAAGCACGTTCCGCTATTTGCGCTGCTGGACGATGACGAAGCAGCGGTGCTGGCCGCCCAGGTGGAGGTGAAGAGGTTCTCACCGCGACAGCGCATCTTTAAATTGGGAGATCCGAGCGGCCCTGCTTACGTAATGGTCTCCGGCCGTGTGCGCCTGACCGTCGTAGATGAAGACAACCAGGAAGTGGTGGTGGACGAGCCGACGCACGGCGAGTTTTTCGGGTTCGCTTCCATGCTCGAACAGACTCCCCACCAGACCAGCGCCATGGCCGTGGAGGAGGTCGAGTGCCTGGAAGTGACGCGGGAGGGTATCTCCGTCCTCCTGCGGGATAAACCCATGGCCGGCATGGACATGCTGACTGTCCTGGGGCGGCAGTTTCACGCTTCGCAACGCCTGGTGCGCAAACGCACCACACGCAATGCGAACGAGATTATAGAAAGGAGGGCCACCCTCGGGGAACGTGTCGCCGACGGCGTGGCAAGGTTCGGCGGATCGTGGACATTTATTCTTATCTTTGCCATCTTCCTGGCCATCTACACCACCACCAACATAAATCTGGGAAGAAGAGCCTGGGACCCCTACCCGTTCATCCTTCTTAACCTGTTCCTTTCCATGCTGGCGGCAGTCCAGGCGCCCGTCATCATGATGAGCCAGAACCGCCAGGACGCCAAAGACCGGTTGCGCGGCGAGCTGGACTTTGACGTCAACCGCCGCTCCGAAGCGCAAATCCAGGGGCTCGCGCGTAAGCTGAACCTGCTGGGCGAACAGATGGGCGACATGGAAGAAATGCTGCGGGATGTGGCCGAACGAAATGGAAAGTGAAGTTTCCTTTTCAGCATAGCCAACGCTGGAAATAAAGTCTGTTGCGGTGCGTGGTGCAGTGGGAGGATAATGAAACGTAGCTTAATATTCATGTGGCCTCTTTCGTGCGGTCAAAGGCTCTGCCATTATTGTGGGGACCAGGGACCCTGCCATTGTTTTTCCCGTCGTCTCCCTGAATTTGCGGTCTCAACCGGAGGTAACGATGGCGACGCTTGAAACCACTCCGAACACTCTCGTTCCCGCGCGCGACCTGCTGGCCGCAGCAAAGGCCGGTGACCCGGAAGCTTTCCAGGAACTCACGCGCCGTGCTGCACCCATCATCTTCCGCCGCGCGCTCGAAATCACCTCGAACCATCACGACGCCGAAGATGAGCTTCAGGAAACGCTGCTGAAAGGTTTTACC